>NZ_JBKFGF010000053.1:0-79575 GCF_051233485.1 Massilia sp. LXY-6 | reverse complement strand
CCCTCGGCGAAGGACGCCAGCACGACGAACTGGTGAGCTACCCGGCCGCTTTCGAGCAGTCCTGGCTGCACGAGGAATTGCACGTGGCGCGCAACTTCAAGCCGTGGATGAGCAAGGGCCTGGTTCTGGGCACGCTCATGACCGGCATCGACCAGATCCTGTTCAAGGGCAAGGCGCCGTGGACCCTGCACCACCGGCACGCCGACCACGAATGCCTGCGCCCGGCCTCAAGCTTCAAGCCGATCGTGTATCCGAAACCGGACGGCAAGCTGACGTTTGATCGCCTGTCCTCGGTGTTCATCTCGAACACGAATCACGCGGAAGACCAGCCGGTGCACCTGACCCTGAAGAACCCGGCTATTCCGGTCGAGGTCAACCTGGCCAAGTACGCCGGTCCGGAACAGCGCTACTGTCCGGCCGGGGTGTACGAGTTCGTCAAGACGGACGAAGGCCGCGACCGGCTGCAGATCAACGCCCAGAACTGCGTGCACTGCAAGACCTGCGACATCAAGGATCCGACCCAGAACATCGTGTGGGTCACGCCGGAAGGCGGTGGCGGGCCGAATTACCCGAATATGTAGCGCAAAGCGTGCGGCGCATGGACCGCGACGCAGGACTGTCGGGCACCGGGACATCATCCGGAATCCGCGATGATCAAAAAAAAACGCTGCCGAGGCAGCGTTTTTTTTTGAGAAGCGGTCCGCTTAAGCAGCGAGCTTAGTTGCGCACGACTTTCTTGTACTCGGCGGTACGGGTGTCGATCTCGATGACGTCGTCCTGGTTGACGAACAGCGGCACCTGGATGGTGAACTGCTTCGATTCGATCGCGTTTTCCAGCTTCGCTTCTTTCATGACGTTACCCGAGGTGTTGCCCTTGACGGCCGGCTCGGTGTAGATGACCTGGCGCGCGATGGTGATCGGCAGTTCGACCGAGATCGCCTTGCCGTCGTAGAACACGGCTTCGCATGCCATACCGTCTTTCAGGTAGTTGATGGCGTCGCCCATGTTCTCTTCTTCGATCTCGTACTGGTTGTACTCTTCGTCCATGAACACGTACAGCGGGTCGGCGAAGTACGAATAGGTCACCGGCTTCTTGTCCAGCACGACGACGTCGAACTTGTCGTCGCCGCGGAACACGTTTTCCAGCGGTGCGTTGGTCAGAAGATTCTTCATCTTCCACTTGTAGGTGAAGCCCGTGCGGCTCGAGCCGTTGACGTCAGAGCGCAGCACGATGAAAGGCTTGGCATCGACCATGATGATGTTGCCGACACGAATTTCTTTTGCGGGTTTCATAGGAATTATTAACCAAAAAAGGAGTTGCAGTAACCGAGCATCATACCATGTTATTTTCCGACCGCCTACGAAGCGACCGGGCGAAATCCAGCAGATTGCTCACTAAATCGCCGTTTGCCAACATCTGCGCTTCCCACTCCCGGGCCCGGCGCATGATCGTTGGCAGTTCGGCTTGCAGGGACGTCCACAGCTCGTCCATGTGTCCTTCCCGCGCATCGTTCCAGCGCAGGGAAAAGTCGACCAGGCTCGGCGTATTCACCGCATACTTTTGCAGGAACGCGCGGAGTTTAACATGATGCAAGTTTTCATCTTGCGGATAAATGTGCCAGACAAAGGGACGGGCCGCCCACTGGGCACGCACCCAGGAGTCCTCGCCGCGCACGAAGTTCAGGTCGCAGGCCCACAGCAGGCGGTCGTAGTCGGTCTGCGGCATGAAGGGAATCACGCGCACCGTCAGCGCGCCGCGGGTGGCCACCGCGCCGGCCCGGGCATCGACGCCGAGGAAGGCTGTCACCTGCTCGCGCGCCACACCTTCCGGCACCAGGCACGTCACTGTTGCGCCGCCCCGCTCCCAGCTCTCGAACAGCTGCGCCACCGGTGCCTGCGGGTAGCAGAACAGGCTGACCTTCAGTGCCGCCATCTCCTGTCCCGTCACGCCGAAGCGCGCCAGGAACGCGGCCATCGCGCCCGGGTCGGCCTGGAAGCGCGCACGCTCTTCGACCAAGCCGCGCTCGCGCAGCAGCCCGCCGGTCTTGTCGGTAAAGCCCGGGAAGAAGAAATGCTTGGTCAGCTTCAGGCGCGGGTGCATGGACGGCAGCCGGTGGCAGCCTTCGACCCATTCCTCGGCGCTCAAGCCCTCGTAATTGATCCAGACCGGGCGCGGCTCGCACTGCGCCATCGCGGCGATATAGCCGGGCGGGATGTCGACGCCGAAGAATTCGATCACGACATCGGGAATGTCGGCGGGGACGAAGTCACCGTCCTGGCCGCGCCAATGACGCACCGTGACGCCGCCGATCTGCTGCAGCTCGGCAGTGACGTCGACTTGCGGCCAGATGCGGCGAAAGCTGGCCAGGTCGTCGACCCACAGCGTGACGGCGATGCCGTGCTCGCCATGAAACTGGCGCGCCAGGCGCCAGCAGATGCCGATGTCGCCGAAATTGTCGACGACCTTGCAGAAAATGGCGAGGGTACGGGGGAATTCAGCGGACATGATCGTTTGAAAAGATTGGACGACCAAAAGAAAAACCGAAGCACCTTTCCGCATGTGCGGGTGGTCTGCTCCGGTCTTGACTGGCGTCCCCACGGGGATTCGAACCCCGGTACTCACCGTGAAAGGGTGATGTCCTAGGCCTCTAGACGATGGGGACCTGGAACTTTTCCTACGGGGTCAGATCCCGGTGTATCCGGCTGGGCTCTGACCCCGTCTGATTAATTGGTGGAGGTAAGCGGGATCGAACCGCTGACCTCTTGCATGCCATGCAAGCGCTCTCCCAGCTGAGCTATACCCCCCAAAACTACTCAACAAAAGAGCCGCCCAAGGCGGCTCCTTGCAATACTGGCGTCCCCACGGGGATTCGAACCCCGGTACTCACCGTGAAAGGGTGATGTCCTAGGCCTCTAGACGATGGGGACCTAAAACTTTCAACTACTTCTACTGCCGCGATACTGCCCTGCTGGGTGGGCAATACCTTCTTATTCTTGGCGTCCCCACGGGGATTCGAACCCCGGTACTCACCGTGAAAGGGTGATGTCCTAGGCCTCTAGACGATGGGGACCCTGGACTGCCATAAAACCACTTCCTGAAACTTGGTGGAGGTAAGCGGGATCGAACCGCTGACCTCTTGCATGCCATGCAAGCGCTCTCCCAGCTGAGCTATACCCCCGTTTCGGGAAGACAGTATCATAACATACTGCTCTTACTTCTCACAGCATCGTTTTCACAACGCTGGTACTACATCCTACGGGTCAGATCCCGGTTCATACGGGTGGGTTCTGACCCATCTGAATTCTTGGCGTCCCCACGGGGATTCGAACCCCGGTACTCACCGTGAAAGGGTGATGTCCTAGGCCTCTAGACGATGGGGACCCGGAACTACCTGCTACCTACTTCAGAACTTGGTGGAGGTAAGCGGGATCGAACCGCTGACCTCTTGCATGCCATGCAAGCGCTCTCCCAGCTGAGCTATACCCCCGCAGTGCTGAAGTGCGAGCATTATAGCGGAGCGACTTGCATTTCGCAAATAGCCAACGAGGGTCGTTTAAAGACCTTTCTGCAGGCGTGCCAGGACGGTCTCGCGGCCGAACAGTTCCAGCACGGCATCGATGGCCGGCGTCTGCAGCTGGCCGGTAACGAGCAGGCGCAGCGGCATGGCCAGTTGCGGCATCTTCAGGCCGTTGGCGGCCAACACTTCCTTCATCGCGGCGGACAGCGCCGGCTTGGTCCACTCGACCGCCTGCAGCTTCTCGGCAAACTGGGCCAGCGCCGGGCGCACGGCGTCGCTCAGGTGCTGGGCCAACAACGCCGCGTCGGGATTCGGCGTGCGGAAGAACAGCATCGCCGCATCGGCCAGCTCGTTGATCGTGTTGGTGCGTTCCTTCATCAGGCCCAGCACCGCGGCCAGCGGCGGCGCCCCGTCGAACTGCGCACCCTCGCACTCCATGATCGGGCGGGCCAGGCCGGCCAGGCGCTCGTTGTCGGCCAGCTTGATATAGTGGTTGTTCAGCCAGGCCAGCTTTTCCGGGTTGAACTGGGCCGCCGACGCGGTCAGGTGCTCCAGGTTGAACCACTCGGTGAACTGCTGCATCGAGAAGATCTCGTCGTCGCCATGGCTCCAGCCCAGGCGCGCCAGGTAGTTCAGCATCGCCTCCGGCAGGAAGCCCTGCTCCGGGTACTGCATCACGCTGACGGCGCCGTGGCGCTTCGACAGTTTCTGGCCGTCCGGACCCAGGATCATCGGCAGGTGGCCATACTGCGGCAGCTCGGCTTTCAACGCGCGCAGGATGTTGATCTGGCGCGGCGTATTGTTCACGTGGTCGTCGCCGCGCAGCACGTGGGTGATCTTCATGTCCCAGTCGTCGACCGCGACGCAGAAGTTATAGGTCGGGGTGCCGTCGCCGCGTGCGATGATCAGGTCGTCCAGCTCCTTGTTGCCGATCGTGATGGGCCCCTTGACCACGTCGTGCCAGGTGACTTCGCCGTCGAGCGGATTCTTGAAGCGCACCACCGGCTTGATCCCGGCCGGCACTTCGGGAAGCTGCTTGCCCTCTTCCGGGCGCCAGGTGCCGTCGTAGCGCGGCTTCTCGCCGTTCGCCCTCATCCGCTCGCGCATCGCCTCGACTTCTTCCGGGGTGCAGTAGCACAGGTAGGCCGTGCCGGCTTCCAGCATCGACTTGATGACTTCGCGGTAGCGGTCCATGCGCTGCATCTGGTAGAACGGGCCCTCGTCGTGCTCGAGACCCAGCCACTGCATGCCGTCCAGGATCGCCTGCACCGCTTCCGGGGTCGAACGCTCCAGGTCGGTGTCTTCGATGCGCAGGATGAAGGTGCCGCCGAAGTGGCGGGCAAAAGCCCACGAATACAGCGCGGTGCGGGCGCCGCCGAGGTGGAGATAGCCGGTCGGGCTGGGAGCAAAACGGGTGCGGACGGTCATGGTCGAAACGAGGTAGTGACGGGCTCGCGGGAAGGCGAGATAGCCGTCGAATGAATGATAAAGCGGCTATTCTACAGCTTCCCCTGGACGCCGGGAGCCAGGGCGGCCGGCGGCTTGCCGATGTTGCATTGCAAACCACTTAATTACTTTACAGTAACTTGAATGTTCGATAAAGTCCAAGCTGGTTCGCCGTCTTCCTTCGCCCATCTCGCCACCTATGCCGAACACCCCGAGCACAGCCTCCATCGCACGCCTGCGCGGGGAATTCTCCTGCGCGGCCACGGAAGCCGCTTTCCTGCACCAGCAGGCCGGCACGATCGTGCGCCACCTGCGCCGCGCCCTCCTGCTTTGCTCGCTGGCCTACATCCTGTTCGGCGCAACCGACCTCCTGGCGCTCGGCATGCCCAACGCGATCTATCCAATGCTGGCACGCGCCTCGGTCAGCCTGGTGGTCATCGCCGGCCTGCGCTACGTCCGCAACGCCGCCTCTCCGGCGAAGGCAGCCTACCTGGCGTCCACTGTCTATACGGCCTACGGCATGGTCACCTATATGGTCGTGGTCTATTACCGGCCGCACGACATCCTGCTGCACGCCATGTCCACTGCGCTGCTGAGCATTGTCATCTTCGTCTTCGTCCCTAACCGCCTGGCGAATGCCATCATGGTCGCGCTGGGCTCCAGCCTCGCCTTCATCGCGCTGGCCTGGTACCAGCACCTGGAGAGCACGCGCCACCTGGTGTCGGTGACGATGATGATCCTGGTCGCGAATTTCTTCGGCGTGGTGGCTGCGAACCGCCACGCGCGACTGTGGCGCGAACAGTACTGGGCCCAGCAGGTGCTGACCAACCTGTCGATCCGCGATCCGCTCACCGGCTGCTACAACCGGCGCCACCTGAATGCCGCCCTGCTCGACGGCGAGATCGCGCGGGCGCGCCGCTACCGCCTGAGCCTGTCGCTGATCATGTGCGACCTGGACGGCTTCAAGGCGATCAACGATACCCATGGGCACCACGCCGGCGACGAGCTGCTGCGCAGCTTTGCCCAGCTGGCGCAGGCGATGACGCGCGATTCGATCGACACCGTGGTGCGCTACGGCGGCGAGGAATTCCTGATCATCCTGCCCGAAACCCGCCTGGACGGCGCGGTCGAACTGGCCGAACGGGTGCGCGCCGCCTTTGCCGCGCAGCGCACCGAAGTCGGCGGCCTGTCGCTCGGCACCACCGCCAGCTTCGGCGTGGTCGGCGCCGAATTCGGCGGCAGCCACGCGGTCACGCCGCAGGGCATGATCGCGCTGGCGGACCAGCTGATGTACGAGGCCAAGCACGCGGGGCGCAACCAGGTGCGGGCGAAGCAGCTGGGGCAAGGCATCGATGCGGTAAGCCGGGCGGCGTAGGGTGGGCACCCCGTGCCCACGCGGCGGCCAACGTAGCGCAAGCGTCACGCGTGGGCACGGAGGTGCCCACCCTACGCAGGGCGATGCAGCTTGATCGGCTGGGCCGCCCGCGCGCGCAGCTGGCCGCAGCCGGCGTCCACGTCCTGGCCGGCCGAATCGCGCAGCTTGGTGAGGATGCCGCGCTCGAACAGCCAGGCGGCGACGCGCTCGGCCTGGTCCCAGCCGGGGCGGCGGAACGGCAGGCCCTCGTTGGCGTTGTACGGAATCATGTTGAGCACAGCGTATTTGCCGCGCAGGAGTTCGACGAGGGCGTCCAACTCGTCCTGGCCGTCGTTCACCCCTTCCAATAAAGTCCACTGGTACTGGATCGGGTAGCCGGTCAGGCGCGCATAGCGTTCGCCCTCTTCTACCAGCTCCTGCGGCGTCATGCGCGGCGCGCGCGGCAGCAGGCGCGCGCGCAGGTCCGGCTTGGTCGTGTGCAGCGACAGCGCCAGCGCCGGCTTCACCCTTCCCGCGGGCAGGCGCTCGAACACGCGCGGGTCGCCCACGGTCGAGAACACCAGATTCTTGTGCGCGATATTCCCTTCCACGCCCAGCAACTCGATCGCTTCCATCACGTTGTCGAGGTTGTGGGCCGGCTCGCCCATGCCCATGAACACGACCTTTTTGACGGGCCGCCGGCGGCGCGCCAGCACCACCTGGGCGACGATCTCGCCGCTGGTGACCTGCCGCACCAGGCCGCCCTGCCCCGTCATGCAGAACTGGCAGCCGACCGCACAGCCGACCTGGCTCGACACGCAGACGCCGTCGCGCGGCAGCAGCACCGACTCGACCGTCTGGCCATCGGCAAGCCCGACCAGCAGGCGCGCGGAGCCGTCCTCGGCCGGATGGGCGCTCAGGATGCGCGCCAGTCCGTCGAGCTCGGCGTCGATGCGCGGCAGCGCTTCGCGTACCGGCTTCGGCAGGAAATCGTCGGGACGCCGCCGGCCGTGCTCGTGGCCGGCGTTGCGGACCCAGTCGCGCAGGATGCGGTCTTCGTGCAGCGGGAGGGCGCCGAGGGAGCGGAGCTCAGTGCGGAGGGAGGAAATGCGCATAGCTGAACCATGGGGTCAGATCCCGGTTTTCACGGGTGGGCTCTGACCCCATCCGATCAATCGTTCTTCACGACGATGGTCGGGAACTTGGCACTCAAATCCTTCGCCTTGTCCGCCACCTTCACCGCCACCTTGCGCGCGATCTCCTTGTACAGATTGGCGACCGCGCCGTCCGGATCCGCCACCACGGTCGGCGTGCCGGAATCGGCCTGTTCGCGGATCGACAGCTGCAGCGGCAGCTTGCCCAGGAAATCGACGCCGAAGTCGGCGCACATCTTCTCGCCGCCGCCTTCGCCGAAGATGGCTTCCGTATGGCCGCAGTTCGAGCAGATGTGGGTGCTCATGTTTTCGACCACGCCGAGGATCGGGATGCCGACCTTCTCGAACATCTTCAGGCCCTTGCGCGCGTCCAGCAGGGCGATGTCCTGCGGGGTGGTGACGATCACGGCGCCCGTCACCGGGACTTTCTGCGACAGGGTCAGCTGGATGTCGCCCGTACCCGGCGGCATGTCGACGACCAGGTAATCGAGCTCGCGCCAGTTGGTCTGCTCCAGCAGCTGCTGTAGGGCCTGGGTGACCATCGGGCCGCGCCAGACCATCGGCTCGTCCGGATCGATCAGGAAACCGATCGACGACACCTGCACGCCGTGGTTCTCGAGCGGTTCCATGGTCTTGCCGTCCAGGCTCTGCGGACGTCCGTTGATACCCAGCATGGTCGGCTGCGAGGGACCGTAGATGTCGGCGTCCAGCACGCCGACGCTCGCGCCCTCGGCAGCCAGCGCCAGGGCCAGGTTGACGGCGGTGGTCGACTTGCCGACCCCGCCCTTGCCGGAGGCGACCGCGATGATGTTCTTCACGTTCGGCATCACCTTCAGCCCGCGCTGCACCGTGTGCGACAGGATCTTGCTGGTGACGTTGACGCTGACGTTGGCCACGCCCGGCAGCTTGCGCACGGCGTCGATGACGGCGCTGCGGACCAGCGCGAATTGGCTCTTGGCCGGGTAGCCGAGTTCGATGTCGAGGGCGACGTTGCCGCCGTCGACCTGGATGTTCTTGACCGAGCGAGTGCTGACGTAGTCTTTATTGGTATTCGGGTCATTGACTGCCGACAGGGCGGCCTTGACGTCTTCTACAGTGATGCTCATGGGGTTCTCCGGATGTGATGCGCAAGAGTTTAGCGTAAATCGGGGCAAAGACACTTGTCCAAGTGGCAAAGCGCCCGATTACCCCCTGACCGCTCAGGGGCATCCGCTGGTAAAATGCTTTTTTTCACCTATCGATCCCTCTTTCCCGACCATGACACGCAAGCTGTTCGTCACCACCGCCCTGCCCTACGCCAACGCCGCCTTCCACATCGGCCACATGATGGAATACATCCAGGCCGACATCTGGGTCCGCTTCCAGCGAATGCAGCAGGATGCGGGACAGCAGCGCGTGGTGCACTTCGTCGGCGCCGACGACACCCACGGCACCCCGATCATGATCGCCGCCGAGAAGGAAGGCGTGACGCCGCAGGAATTCGTGGCCCGCATCGCCGCCGGCCGCGCCCAGTACCTGGACGGCTTCCACATCGCCTTCGACAACTGGTATTCAACCGATTCGCCGGAAAACGTCGAGCTCTCGCAGGACATCTACCGCAAGCTGCGCGACGCCGGCCTCATCTACACCAAGACCGTCGACCGCTTCTACGACCCGACCAAGGGCATGTTCCTGGCCGACCGCAACATCAAGGGCGAGTGCCCGGTCTGCCACGCCAAGGACCAGTATGGCGACAACTGCGAAGTCTGCGGCGCCGCCTACCAGCCGACCGAGCTGATCAATCCGTACTCGGTATTCACCGGCTCGACCCCGATCCTGAAGCCGTCCGAGCAGTATTTCTTCAAGCTGTCCGACCCGCGCTGCTTCCAGTTCCTGAAGGAATGGCTGAACACCCCGGGCCGCCTGCAGCCGGAAATGGTCAACAAGGTCTCGGAATGGCTGGGCGAGAACGGCGAAAAGCTGGCCGACTGGGACATCTCGCGCGACGCGCCCTATTTCGGCATCCCGATCCCGGATGCGCCGGGCAAGTTTTTCTACGTCTGGCTGGACGCGCCGGTCGGCTACCTGGCTTCGCTGAAGAATTACTTCGCCAAGAAAGGCATCGACTACGAAGCCTTCCTGAAGGATCCGGCGGCCGAGCAGGTCCACTTCATCGGCAAGGACATCGTCTCCTTCCACCTGCTGTTCTGGCCGGCGATGCTGAATTTCTCCGGCCACCCCGTCATCGACAAGCTGAAGGTCAATGTCCACGGCCACCTGACCGTGAACAACGAGAAGATGTCGAAGTCGCGCGGCACCGGCATTTCGCCGCTGCGCTACCTGGAACTGAAGATGAATCCGGAGTGGCTGCGCTACTACCTGGCATTCAAGCTGAACAGCAAGGTCGAGGACCTGGACTTCACCGGCGAGGACTTCGTCGCCCGCGTGAACAGCGACCTGATCGGTAAGTACGTGAACATCGCCAGCCGCTGCGCCGGCTTCATCGCCAAGAAATTCGACGGCAAGCTGGCCGCCGAACTGTCGCCGAAGGCGCACGACTGGATTGCGCGCGCCCTGAGCGGTGAACATGGCGAGCGCCAGGCGGCGATCGCGGCCAACTTCGAGGCCCGCGAGTTCGGCAAGGCGCTGCGCGAGATCATGGCCATCGCCGACGTCGCCAACCAGTACGTCGACGAGAACAAGCCCTGGATCCTGGCCAAGGACGAAACCAAGACCGCCGAGCTGCATGAAGTCTGCACCACGGCCCTGATCCTGTTCCGCCAGCTGACCATCATGCTGTCGCCGGTGCTGCCGCACGTGGCCGAGCGCGTGAAGGAATTCCTGGGCGACGCCGCGTTCTCGTGGGACGACACGAAGGGCGAGAACGTCTACAACACCATGCTCGGCCGCACCATCGGCGCCTACAGCCACCTGATGCAGCGCGTCGACGCGAAGATGGTCGAGGACCTGTTCGACAAGCCGGGCGCCGTCGCGTCGGGCGCCGTCGCGCCGGCCGTCGCCCCGGCGGCGGTCGACACGGCCGCCCCTGCTGAGGCAAGCGAAACGGCAGGCGATATCGAGGAACTCGCTCCCGAAATCTCGATCGATGATTTCACCAGGATCGACCTGCGCGTGGCGAAGATCGTCAACTGCGAGCACGTCGAAGGCTCGAGCAAGCTGCTGCGCCTGACCCTGGACGTCGGCGAAGGCCGCCTGCGCAATGTGTTCTCGGGCATCAAGTCGGCCTACCAGCCGGAACAGCTGATCGGCAAGCTGACCGTGCTGGTGGCCAACCTGGCACCGCGCAAGATGAAGTTCGGCGTATCGGAAGGCATGGTGCTGTGCGCTTCCGCCAAGGATGAGAAGACGAATCCGGGCCTGTACCTGCTCGAACCAGTGTCGGGCGCGCAACCCGGCATGCGGATCCGTTGATATTTTCTACGCAACAGTGGCAGTATAATGTTGCGTTTCAAAAATAACCTTAATTGAGTGGTAGCAAAATAAAATGACCGAGTACAAAGCCCTGCGACACATCCCACACGCGAACCTGTTCCGTCAAGGTGACGTTTTCGTCCTGTTCGGCGAATTGTTCGGCCGTGGCTACGTGAACGGCCTGATCGACGAAGCGCGCAAGGCCGGCATGACGATCCTGGGCATCACCGTGGGCCGCCGCAACGACGACGGCACCCTGCGCGCCCTGACGGCGGAAGAGCATGCGGAAGCGGAAGCCAAGCTGGGCGGCCGCATCGTCAACGTGCCGCTGATGGCCGGTTTCGACATGGACGCGCCGGCGGGCGAGCAGAACCCGACCGAGATGCTGTCCGGGATTACCCTCAAGAGCTGGCAGGAAGACAAGCTGGACTGGGAAAAGATCGAGCGCTGCCGCGAAGCCGGCGTCGCCCGCTTCACCGCCTCGGCGCGTGAAGCCATGGCCGAGATCGACAAGCTGATCCCGGACGGCGCCAACGTGTTCTTCGCCCATACCATGGCCGGCGGCATCCCGCGCATCAAGGCCTTCCTGGCGATCGCCAACCGCATCTACAAGGGCCGCGGCGAGCGCTTCATGTCCTCGCGCGCCCTGCTCGACAGCGACCTCGGCAAGTTGATCCTGATGAACTTCGACGAAGTCTCGGCCAACACCCTGAAGTACCTGATCGATGCGTCGGCACCGATCCGCGAGCGCGTCAAGGCCAAGGGCGGGGAAGTGCGCTACACCGCCTACGGCTACCACGGCACCGAGATCCTGATCGGCGGCGAATACGCCTGGCAGACCTACACCAACTACACCCAGGGCTACGCCAAGATGCGCCTGGAATCGATCGCGGAAAGCGCCTGGCGCCAGGGCGTCCCGGCGACTGTGTTCAACTGCCCGGAAATCCGCACCAATTCGTCCGACATCTTCGTTGGCGTCGAACTGTCGCTGTTCCCGCTGCTTCTCGCCCTCAAGCAGGAAGGCGGCGGCGCCTGGGCGCAGCAGCAATGGGATATCTGCCAGGGCCTGCTGAACGACGGCGTGTCACTGGAGTCCCTCCTCGACAAGCTGGAAACCTACCTGCAGACCGGCACCAGCACCGAGTTCCGCAACTTCGAAGCCTGGCCGATGGACAACACGCCGGAGCTGGCCGAGCTCATGATCGGCATCGCCGACGAGATCACCAGCCTGCACAAGGACAAGAAAGCCCTGATCACCGACCACCTGTCGACCCTGGTGCTGGAAGGCACGGGTCCGCTGATGTTCCATGGCGCGTCCGAGAAGATCGCGCCGGTGTTGTGGCTCAACCACGACATCATTGCCCGCGAACTGAACCAACTGCACAAGTAACACGCCAGGGCGCAGTAGAATTTCACGTTTGCATCCTTTTTACATCGTACATAGCATTTAAAGAGCACCATGGGCCTGTTAACCAAACACTCGAACTACGAATCCGATCACACCAAGTTCATCAAGGAGCTGAAAGAGAAGACCCCGGGCATGGACGAACGCCAGGTAGCCGGCCGCGCCCTGCTGTGGGACAAGGCGCCGCTGTCGCTGGACGAACAGCGCCGCATCGCCGAGTCGCGCCTGCGCCAGAACGCCTACCCGTACCAGACCAAGGTCTGAGTCCCGGACGGCCAGGCTGACGGCACAGGCTGACGACGATGGCGCCCGAGCAGGCGACGCCCACCTCGGGCGGCGCGGAGGCCGAGCTGAACGCGGCCGCCAACGCCGCCGAAGCCACCATCGCCCGCCTGTACGGCGAGCCGCTGCTGCGCCTGCCCAACGACCTCTACATCCCGCCCGACGCGCTCGAGGTCTTCCTCGACGCCTTCGAAGGTCCGCTCGACCTGCTGCTGTACCTGATCCGCAAGCAGAACTTCAACATCCTCGACATCCCGATGGCGCAGGTGACCCTGCAATACCTGGAATACGTCGAGCAGATCCGCAAGAGCAACCTGGAACTGGCGGCCGAGTACCTGTTGATGGCGGCGATGCTCATCGAGATCAAGTCGCGCATGCTGCTGCCCAAGCGCCACGACGACCTGGTCGAGGACGTCGGCGATCCGCGCGCGGAACTGGTGCGGCGCCTGCTGGAGTACGAGCAGATCAAGGCGGCGGCCCAGCGCCTGGGCGCCCTGCCCCAGCTCGACCGCGACTTCGTGCGTCCCTCGCTGCCGGTCGAGCAGGGCCTGGCCCCTAGCTGGCCGCAGGTCGACGCGATCGACCTGCAGCGCGCCTGGATGGACGTGCTGCGCCGCGCCAAGCTGACCCAGCATCACCGCATCGGTCGCGAGGAACTGTCGGTGCGCGAGCACATGACGGCAATCCTGCGTACACTCCAGTCCCAGCGCTTTGTCGAATTCTCGGAGCTGTTCGCGGGCCAGGCCAGCGTACCGGTCGTGGTCGTGCACTTCGTGGCCATGCTCGAGCTGGCCAAGGAAACCCTGATCGAAATTACCCAGGCCGAACCATTCGCGCCCATCTATGTCCGGCTGGCGTATTCGCCGGCCTGAGCTCAATGACGACACCATGAAAATCATCTCCACCATCGACGAACTGCGCGACCAGCTGCGCGGACAACTGCGCACCGCCTTCGTGCCGACCATGGGCAACCTGCACGAGGGCCACCTGTCGCTGATGCGCCTGGCGCGCCGCCACGGCGACCCGGTGGTCGCCTCGATCTTCGTCAACCGCCTGCAATTCGGACCGAACGAGGACTTCGAAAAATATCCGCGCACCTTCCAGGCCGACGTCGAAAAGCTGGAGAAGGAAGGCGTGTACGTGCTGTTCGCGCCGAATGAAAAAGAGCTGTATCCGGAGCCGCAGGAATACCGCGTGCAGCCACCGAGCGGCCTGGGCGGCATGCTGGAAGGCGAATTCCGCCCGGCGATGTTCCAGGGCGTGTGCACGGTCGTGACCAAGCTGTTTTCCTGCGTGCAGCCGCGCGTGGCCGTGTTCGGCAAGAAGGACTACCAGCAGCTGATGATCGTGCGGAACATGGCACGCCAGTTCGCCATGCCGACCGAGATCATCGGCGCCGAAACCTTCCGCGCCGACGACGGCCTGGCGCTCTCCTCGCGCAACGGCTACCTGTCGGCCGAAGAACGCGCCGAGGCGCCCTTCCTCTACCAGACCCTCAACTACGTGGCCGAGCAGACCCGCGCCGGCCATGCGGACCTGCTGGCGCTGGAACAGGATGCAATGAAGCGGCTGGCGGCGCGCGGCTGGCAGCCGGACTATGTGTCGATCCGCAAGCGGATCGACCTGCACGCCCCGGCACGCGAAGAGGTTCTTGCTGGCGCACAACTGGTGGTCCTGGCCGCCGCCAAACTGGGCAACACGCGCCTGATCGATAATCTGGAAATTTAAACGAAACTACTTTCCTTGTAGAAATTTCCTTATAGATTCTAGCAACAACATTTGCTAGACTTGGGTATGTCCACCAACAACCTCCGCAAGGGTCCGCCCAAGCTGTCCGACGCCGTCGCCCGGATCGCGCCAAATACGGCATCGCACGAGATGAGCGATGCCTTCCAGATCGTCGACACGCTGTCGGCCCTGGCCCAGGACGGCGAGCCGATCACCGTCTACCCGATGGGTCAGGACTTCGCGATGGCGCGGATCGATGCCGTCGATCCGGACAAGCGCTCCTTCATTCTCGATCTCGCCGAGGACCTCATCCTCGCCGAGGGCACGCTGATCCTTGTCGCAGCCTTGGGCGGCAACGCCAAGATCCAGTTCGAGCTCGGCAGCAACGGCAGCCTCCTTCCGGGACGTGCGCGCGCCGTCGAACTGCCACTGCCGGAGACCTGCCTGGTCCTGAACCGCCGCGCCGAGGCGCGCCTGGAGAGCCCGCTGAGCGGCAGCTATGGCGCCCGATTCGTCCTGCTGGGCAAGGAATTCGAGCTGCCGCTGTATGACTTCTCGCTCGGTGGCGTAGGCCTGCGGGCCACGCCTGAGCAGGCCTACGAATTCTATGTCGGCAAGAAGATCGAAGGCGTGGAGCTGGAGCTCGGCCCCTCGCTGACGGTCATTGCCGACCTTGAAGTGCGCCTGCTGCGCCCCTTCCGTACCTTCCTGCTCGGGCAGCAGGTGCAGGTCGGGTGCCGGATTTCGAACATCTCGATGCAGATGAAGCAGCGTTTGGATCGGGCGCTGAGCAAGGTGCAGCTGACGCGCTGAGCCGCGTGGCTTATATCAAGTCGCCACACTCTGCGCCCAGGCCAGTGCCGACAGGTGCGCCTTGTTGACGTCGAGCGGGCTGATGTCGAGCGAAGCCGCCATCGACGCCACCAGGTTCGAATTCAGCTCGCAGGCCTCGGCCAGCGCCAGGTAGGGACCGTAGGCGCCGCCGCGCGTGAGCAGCGCGCGCACCACCTCGTCGGGCAGCTGGATGGTCTCCAGTACCTCCTTCATCGGCAGGCCCAGCAGGCGGTCCAGCAGCGAGAACATGCCGGCCACGAACAGGTATTCTGCTTCCGCGCGCGGCAGGAACTTCTGGCCGAGCAGCTCGCACAGGCGGGCGCGCACGACCGCCGTTTCCATCAGCACCGGCGAATAGCCGCTGGAACTGGCGGTGGCCAGCAGCAGCACCAGCCAGCGGTACAGCGGCGCATAGCCGAGCATGGCGATGGCCTGGCGCAGCGACTCGACCTGGCGGCCGGCGCCAAAGCCGGCGGAATTGATGAAGCGCAGGAGTTTATAGATGAGCGCCGGGTCGCGCTTGAGCACGGCTTCGAGCTTGGGCACGTCCTCGTTGTTCTGCACCATCTGCATCAGCTGCAGGATGATCGCCTGGGCCGGGTTCATGCCCTTGACGTTGCCGCCTTCGCGCGGGGTCAGGTGCAGCTTGCCGACGAAGGCGTCCAGGCCCAGCGCGGCGCAGGCGTCGAAGTCGGCCCAGGTGGCGACCGGCCTTCCGACCATGCGGAGCAGGGACTGCTTGGCCGCGGCATAGGTACGGGCCTGGGCGGGGACGTCGGCGCCGCTGAAGCGCACTTCGGCGTAGGAAGCGATCACGGACAGGTTGCGGCCCAGCAGCTCCAGGTTGGCGCCGCGCAGCGAGATGCCGACGCCGCCGGCGCGCAGGGCCTGCACGGCGGCACGGGTATCGACGTTGACCAGGTCGCGCAGGGAAATCGAGAGCACGGTGCGCTCCGGTGGCAGCGCGTGCAGGGCGTCGGTGGACAGCATGGCCGGCACCGCATCGAGGAACAGCAGCTTGTCGCGCAGCAGCCAGCCATGCTCTTCGTCAACCAGGTGCTCGGCGACGAAGCCGACCAGCGATTCGAGCTCGGCGGCGCCCACTTCCCTTCCGCTCTGCTGCTGCCAGCAGAGTTCATAACCAATCACACGCTGCTTGGGATCAAGCAAAGGTTCACGGACGATGAAGTTGGTTTGATGCATGTTGTGAATCGCCTGGTGAAACAAAGGCAGTGCGCCGTCCGCAGGCGCACCGGAAATCGGCAGATCAGAAACCGAGGCTGTCGAGCAGGTCGTCGACCTGGCCCTGGTCGGCCACCACTTCGGCCTTGCCTTCGGGCTTGATCTGCGGGCCGTTGAGCAAGCTGTTGTCGAACTCGCGCTTGACCTCGGCCGGCGCGAAATCGACGAGCACCTGCACCAACTGCTTTTCGAGGTTCTGGGCGATGCCGGTGATGCGCTTGATCACCTGGCCGGTCAGGTCTTGGAAGTCCTGGGCCATCATGATGTCCATCAGGTGGCCACGGGTCGCCACGGCGGCGCTGCGCGCTTCGCCCAGGCTGGCGATGCTGCGCTCGGCCAGCGCGCGCCACTCGGCACTGCCCTCGCCGCTGTCCAGCAGGCTCTGCCAGGAGCGCGACAGTTCGGCGGCCGTCGCATCGATCCCTTCCTGCAGCGGACTGGCGGCATCGGTGGCGTCCAGCACCCGCTTGGCAGCCTGTTCCGACAGGCGCGCCACGTAGTCGAGGCGGTCGCGCGCATCCGGGATGTCGCTGGCGGCCTTTTCGATCAGCTTGTCCAGGCCCAATCCGCGCAGGCTCTCGTGCAGCGCGCGGGTCATGTGCCCGATCCGGCTCAGGACCTCGTCGTGCGAGCCCGAGTCGGCGGTTTGCTCAGTCATTTCAGGCTGCCTTTTCCATCTTTTCGAAAATCTTGTTCAGCTTTTCGTCCAGCGTGGCGGCGGTAAACGGCTTGACCACATAGCCGTTGGCGCCCGCTTGCGCGGCCGCGATGATGTTTTCCTTCTTGGCTTCCGCGGTCACCATCAGCACCGGCAGCTTGGCCAGGGCGGGATCGGCACGAATGTTCTGCAGCATGGTCAGGCCGTCCATGTTCGGCATGTTCCAGTCCGACACCACGAAGTCGAACTGTTCGCTGCGCAGCTTGGCCAGTCCCTGGACGCCGTCTTCGGCTTCGTCGACGTTGGCGTAACCCAGTTCCTTCAGCAGATTTTTCACGATGCGCCGCATCGTCGAGAAATCGTCAACAACTAAAAACCGCATCTTTGGATCAGCCATGAAATACTCCGTTGTTACTCTATTTGTATATGTTGGTGGACTTCGACACTGCGAAAGCAGGCCTAAGCATAGCATTTTTGTTGCTCTGCGGCGATAAAACCGAGGGTAAAGAGGCCGGGACGGATCAAACGCGCAACGCGCGGCCGCCCTGCGTTGCCAGATGGCCAAGCACCATACCCGGCAAGGCTGACAACGCGCCGATTTGATGCGCGGCGCCGATCGCGATCGCCTCGCGCGGCATGCCGAACACGACGCAGGAAGCCTCGTCCTGGGCGAAGTTGGTGGCCCCGGCAGACTTCATCTCGAGCATGCCCTGGGCGCCATCCTTGCCCATGCCGGTCAGGATCACCCCGACCGCATTCTTGCCGGCCGCCTGGGCCGCCGAGCGGAACAGCACGTCGACCGACGGCCGGTGCCGGTTCACGGGTTCGCTCTGCTCGATCCTGGTCATGTAGTTGGCGCCGGAGCGGGACAGCAGCAGATGGGAATGGCCCGGGGCGATGTAGGCGTGGCCGGGCAGCACGCGCTCGTTGCCCTGGGCCTCGCTCACGCTGATCCTGCACAGCGAGTCCAGGCGCTTGGCGAAGGAGCTGGTGAACCCTTCCGGCATGTGCTGGGCAATCAGGATGCCGGGGCAGTCGGACGGCATCTGCATCAGGAATTCGCGGATCGCCTCGGTGCCGCCGGTGGAGGCGCCGATGATGATCAGTTTTTCCGACGAGGTCAGCGGACTGCGCAGCTGCGGCAGCTGGGCGCCTTGGCTGGCTGCGTGCAGGGTGCGCGGCTTGATGCGGGCGCGCGCGGCACCGCGGATCTTGTCGGCGATGAGTTCGGTGTACTCGCGCATCCCGGTCTGGATCGAGATCTTCGGCTTGGTCACGAAGTCGACCGCGCCCAGTTCCAGCGCGCGCATGGTGATCTCGGAGCCGCGCTCGGTCAGCGAGGACACCATCAGGACCGGCATCGGGCGCAGGCGCATCAGCTTTTCGAGGAAATCGAGGCCGTCCATCTTCGGCATCTCGACGTCGAGCGTGAGCACGTCGGGGTTGGCGCGCTTGATCAGCTCGCGCGCGACCAGCGGATCGGGCGCCACGCCGACCACTTCCATGTCCGGCTGCGAATTCACGATCTCGGTCATCACGCTGCGGATCAGGGCGGAATCGTCGACGATCGCCACTTTGATCTTGTTCGTGGAGTGCATTCTGGGCCCTTTCGTCAGAACAGGTCGATGGCGCCGCCGACCGGCGCGACCTTGAGGCGACTGGCGTAATCGAGCTCGCGCTTCGCCAGCGTATCGTTTTGGGTTTGCATCAGCTTCTTGACCAGCACCTTGCCGGTGCGCGGAAAGAAGTACACCTTGCGCGGGTAGATGTCGTTCAGGTCCTCGGCCAGCACCGGGATGCGCTCGGTCTTCAGGAACTGCATCACGAAGGAGGCGTTGCGCTCGCCGACGTTCATGGCCGAGAAGCCGCGCAGCACGGCGCCGCCGCCGAACACCTTGGCTTCGAGGTGCTCACGACGGGCGCCTGCCTTCAGCAAATCGTTGATCAGCACTTCCATCGCATAGGTCCCGTAGCGCATCGAGGCCGACACCGGGTTGCCCGGGTCGCCGCCGTCCGGCAGCATGAAATGGTTCATGCCGCCCAGGCCGCGCACACGGTCGCGGATGCAGGCCGAGACGCAGGAGCCGAGCACCGTCACGATCAGCATGTCCTTGCCGGTGTAGTAGTACTCGCCGGGCAGGATCTTGGCGGCGTCGCAGTCGAAGGTCCGGTCGTAATAGACGTTGGTGGCGAATTGGCTGTTGGTATCCATGGCGGTGTTTCTATCAACTCAGCTCATACACCGTCTTGCCGCGCAGGCGCAGCGAGTCGGACACATACAGGAAGTTCTCGGAGTGCCCCGCGAACAGCAGGGCGTCCGGCTTCATCAGGGGCACGAAGCGCGACAGGATCTTGCGCTGGGTGGCCTTGTCGAAGTAGATCATCACGTTGCGGCAGAAGATCGCGTCGAACGATCCGCGCAGGTCCCAGCCGTCGGCCAGCAGGTTGAGCTGGCGGAAGCTGACCAGGTTGCGCAGTTCCGGACGCACCCGCACCAGGCCCTGCTGGGCGCCCTTCCCCTTCAGGAAGAAGCGGCGCAGGCGCCCGGTTTCGAGCTTCTCGACCCGCTCGATCGGATAGACGCCGGCGCCGGCGGTGGTCAGCACGTTGGTGTCGATGTCGGTGGCGATGATCTGCACCGGCGGCGTGAGCGTGTCGAACGCCTCGCACAGGGTCATGGCGATCGAGTACGGTTCCTCGCCGGTCGAACTGGCCGAACACCAGATCGTCAGCGGAGTGCCCGGCTGCCGGTGGCGCGCCATCAGCGCATGCTCGGCCAGCAACGGGAAGTGGTGGGCCTCGCGAAAGAACGAGGTCAGGTTGGTGGTCAGCGCATTCGTGAAAGACTCCCACTCCTGCCCGGCAGGCCCGCCGAGGACCCCGGCTTCGAGGGCGTCGAGATAGCGCGCGAAGGAATCCATACCGGTTGCGCGCAGGCGGCGCGCGAGCCGGCTGTAGACCATCTCCTGCTTGCTGTCGGCCAGCGAAATGCCGGCGCACTGGTAGATCAGGCCGCGCACGCGCTCGAAGTCGGCGCGCGTGAACTCGAATTCCTTGCCTGTTTCCTGCTTGGTGTGAAGCGGCACGTTAATACCTTTAGGGTGTTGGTCGATCCTGCGAACCCGCCGGGCGGGTTCGCGTACTGCTATCCCTGCGCCGCGGCTTCGTTCTTACGCTGCCATCTTGTCGATCAGGCCCATCTCGCTGGACGACATCAGGCGGTCGATGTCGATCAGGATCAGCATGCGCTCGTCGACGGTGCCGAGGCCCATCAGGTAGTCGGAGTTGAAGGCGGTGCCCATTTCCGGCGCCGGCTTGACCTGGTCCGGCGTCAGGGTGGTGACGTCCGACACGCTATCCACGACCATGCCCATGATGCGGCCGCCGATGTTCAGGATGATCACGACGGTGAACTGGTCGTAGGTGGGGGTGCCGAGATTGAAGCGGATGCGCATGTCGACCACCGGGATGATGATGCCACGCAGATTGATCACGCCCTTGATGAATTCGGGAGCGTTGGCGATGCGGGTCACGGCTTCGTAGCCGCGGATCTCCTGCACCTTCAGGATGTCGATGCCGTATTCCTCGGAGCCGAGGGTGAAGGCCAGGTATTCGCTGCCGCTGCCGTCGCGGGCGTCGGCCGGTTTGGTGGTCTGTTGAGTGGACATGTCGGTTCCTAAGTTCAGGGGGTTTCGGTTTTATGAGACGACGGTATCGTCCGTCAGCTGACGCGACGAGCGCAGCAGCGCCGCCACGTCCAGGATCAGGGCCACGCCGCCATCGCCGAGGATGGTCGCACCGGAGATCCCGGCCACCTTGCGGTAGTTCGATTCGAGGTTCTTGACCACGACCTGCTGCTGGCCCACCAGTTCGTCGACGAACAGGGCGGCCTTGCGTCCTTCGGTTTCGAGGATCACCAGGATGCCTTCCCATGGGTCAGTATGGCGCGGCTCGATGTTGAACATCTGGTGCAGCGGGATCAGCGGCAGATATTCGCCGCGCACCTTGACCACGCGGCCCTGGCCGGCGATGTCCCGGACGTCGGACCTCGAAGGCTGCAGCGACTCGACCACGAAGCCGAGCGGCAGGATGTAGATCTCCTCGCCGCTGCGGATCGACATGCCGTCCAGGATCGCCAGCGTCAGCGGCAGCGAAATCAGGATCGTGGTGCCGAAGCCTTTCGCCGAGCGGATGTCGATGGTGCCGCCCATCTGCGTGATGTTGCGCTTGACGACATCCATGCCGACCCCGCGGCCGGAAACGTCGGTGACGATTTCCGCGGTCGAGAAGCCCGGCGCGAAGATCAGCTGCCAGACCTCGGCATCGCTCATGTTCTCGGATACCGGCAAGCCGTTCTGGCTGGCCTTGGCCAGGATCCGTTCGCGATTCAGGCCGCCGCCGTCGTCGGCCACCTCGATCACGATGTTGCCGCCCTGGTGGGCAGCCGACAGGAACAGGCGGCCCGATTCGGATTTGCCGGCGGCGACACGCGCAGCCGGCATCTCGATGCCGTGGTCGATGCTGTTCCTCACCAGGTGGGTCAGCGGATCGACGATGCGTTCGATCAGGCCCTTGTCCAGTTCCGTCGCGGCGCCGTTGGTGATGAAGTCGACCTTCTTGCCGAGTTTACCGGCCAGGTCGCGCACCATGCGCGGGAAGCGCGAGAACACGAAGTCCATCGGCATCATGCGGATCGACATCACCGCTTCCTGCAGGTCACGGGTGTTGCGGGTCAGCTGCGACACCGATTCCAGCAGGCGCTGGTGCACCATCGGGTCCAGGCCGTCGCTGCGCTGCTCGATCATGGCCTGGGTGAT
Organism: Massilia sp. LXY-6; assembly: GCF_051233485.1. NCBI lineage: Bacteria > Pseudomonadati > Pseudomonadota > Betaproteobacteria > Burkholderiales > Oxalobacteraceae > Massilia > Massilia sp. LXY-6. The sequence continues at coordinate 57,726 of NZ_JBKFGF010000053.1, read as the reverse complement.
CACCAGTTCGCCGACCAGGTTGATCAGCTGGTCGACCTTCTCGATCGAGACCCGGATCGAGCTCGATTCGGCCTGCGCATGGGTGGCGTCGGCGGTTTTCTTGGCAACCTTCTTCTCGGGCGCCACCTCGGTCGTTTCGAGCGGCTCCACGCGGGTCGGTGCGGCGACGACCGGCGTCAAGGCTTCGGCCAAGATGCCGGCTTCGCGGCGGATCTGTTCGATCGGCTGGAAGAAGCCGTAGCCGCGCTCGTCGTCGGACTGTTCCGCTTGCGGTGCGTCGGCCAGGTCGGACGGATCGAAGAAGCCGTAGCCCTGCTCGTCCTCGATGCGGGCGCGTTCAAGGGCCTCGATGGCGCGCTGTTCGGGCGTGAGCGGCGGCGCTTCGAAGATCTTCAGGTCGTCCGGGTCCAGCACGAACGAGCAGATCGCGACGATGTCGTCCAAGCCTTCGTGGGTCATGATGATCAGCGCGCTGCGCCCGCCGTCCAGCGGCGTGACCGACACGCGGCCCAGCAGGCCGAGTTCGTCGACCAGGGCGTCGACGTCGCGCTTCGGCAGGGTGGGCAGCTCGATCTTGTAGCGGTGCGCGCCCTCCTTCACTTCCTGCTTCTGCTCGGCGTGGAGGAAGGAAGGCACGGTCGGCTGGTGGCTGGCAACGATGGCGCCCTCGGACAGGTCGTGCAGCATCATGCGCACGTTGGCGACCGCTTCCTGGTCGACCATGCCGCCGTTGCGGTGGCCGTCGAGCTGCATCTTGAGGATGTCCTTGGCGGCCAGGAAGGCATCGACGTGCTGCGCGCTCAAGCGCATTTCGCCCTTGCGGATCCGGTCCAGCAGCGACTCCAGCACGTGGGTCACTTCGCTCATGTCGTTCAGGCCGAAGGTCGAGGCCCCGCCCTTGATCGAGTGGGCGGTGCGGAAGATCGCGTTCAGGTCTTCCGCGTCCGGCGCGGCGATATCGACGGCCAGCAGCAGACGCTCCTTCTCGGCGAGGAGTTCTTCCGCCTCGTCGAAAAAGACCTGGTAGAACTGGCTGATGTCGATGGTCATGATGTGTCGCTTATCGCTTATCGCTTATCGGCTCAGCCGATGACTTTCTTGACCACCTCGATCAGGCGCTGCGGATCGAAAGGCTTGACCAGCCAGCCGTTGGCGCCGGCGGCGCGGCCCTTCGATTTCATTTCGTCCGACGATTCGGTGGTGAGCATCAGGATCGGCACCTTGGCGTAGGTCGGCAGGCTGCGCAGCGACTTGATCAGCGTGAGGCCGTCCATCTTCGGCATGTTCTGGTCGGTCAGCACCAGGTCGACGGTCTGCTGCTTCGCCTTGTCCAGGCCATCCTGTCCATCGACGGCCTCCACCACCTGGTAGCCGGCGGCCTTCAGGCTGAACGCCACCATCTGGCGCAGGGAACTGGAATCATCGACTGCAAGAATAGTTTTAGCCATTGTGTGTGTGCTCCGTTGGGGAGGGGTCAGAGCCCGGTTCTTCTTTTAGGGGGCTCTGACCCCGGTGCTATCAGTTAAAGTTCGTATCCAGTTAGATGGGGTCAGAGCCCACCCGTGAAAACCGGGCTCTGACCCCATGGTCCACCCATGAAAACCGGGCTCTGCCCCCATGGTTCATGCTTAAAACAGCTCCACGTCGCCACTCTCCAGATGCCGCTGCTCCACCGACTTGCGCAACATGCTGCGCAGCTCGAGCGACTGGATCGCCAGCGCCATGCTGACCTTGCCCAGCCGGTCGACGATTTCCTCGCTGTGGCTGTCGGGCGCAAGGTCGGCGCCGTGCTCGCTCAGCGTGGTGAGGAATTCGCGCAGGCCGGTCACGCGCCGCAGCGTGCGGTCGAGCAGCTGGCTGGTCATGTCCTGGAACTGCATGCTAGTGATCGCCGTATTCACGTGCACGCCGATCTCGCCCGACATGCCGGTCAGCTTTTCGCTTTCCTCGGCCGACGGCGCCTCGCCCGCCAGCAGACGGTTGATGCTCTGCTGGCGCGCATCGACGGCTTGGTGGATTGCCAGGAAGCTGGAGGTCAGCTTGTCGACGGCTTCCTCGAGCAGCAGCGTGGTCTGCACCAGGTCGGTCTCGACTTCGGACAGGTGGCGGCGCCCGTGGTCGGACACGCCCGACAGCAGGCGCTTCACATGTGATCCTAAAATCTTTTTTCTTGGCATTGAATCCTCCAGAACTATCGCGCGTCCTGCTTCGCTTGCGGGGCCGGGGCCAGGCCGCCCCCGGTCGCAGAGGCGACCGCCTTGACAGCGCCGTCGGCATCGGCCGGGACGTCGAGCGAATCGCCGCTGTCGCCGCCGGCGCGCAGCAGCGCTTCCTCGGTGCGCTTGTTCATCACCAGGATGCTGATGCGGCGGTTGACCGGGTTGAACGGGTTCTTGCGGTCGAGGTGGTTGGCCGCGGCCAGGCCCACCACGCGCAACACCTTGTCGTCGGCCAGGCCGCCGCGCACCAGTTCGCGGCGCGAGGCGTTAGCGCGGTCGGCCGACAGTTCCCAGTTGCTGTAGCCGCTCTCGGTCATGTAGGGCGTCGAATCGGTGTGGCCGGACAGGCTGATCTTGTTCGGCACGTCGTTCAGCACCAGCGCCAGCACGTCGAGGATGTCGCGGGTATACGGTTGCAGCTCGGCCCTGGCCATCTCGAACATCGGGCGGTTCTTCTCGTCCACGATCTGGATGCGCAGACCCTCGTTGGTGATGTCGAGCAGCAGCTGGTTCTTGTATTTCTTCAGCAGCGGATTGGCGTCGATGGTCGCCTGGATGCGTTCCTTCAGCTTCTGCAGCTTGGTCGATTCCTCGTGCTCGAGGGCGGCGCGCGCGGCCTTCAGGTCGTAGGTCTTCTTGTCGGCCGGGATCTCGCCCTTCTTGACCTGGCCGTTGCGGCGCGTCAGGTCCTGGCCGCCGCCCTGCAGGATCGATGAGCTGTCGCCGCTGCCCGAACCGCCCTGCATGGCGACCTTCAACGGCGTCTTGAAGTAATTGGCGATGCCTTCCATGTCGCCCTTGGTGGTCGAGCCGAGCAGCCACATGAGCAGGAAAAAGGCCATCATCGCCGTCACGAAGTCGGCGTACGCAATCTTCCAGGCGCCGCCATGGTGGCCGTGGCCGCCCTTCTTGACGCGCTTGACGATAATCGGCCGCTGGCCTTCGTCAGGCATGCGAGCCTCCGGCGTAGCTCAGCTTTATCACTTGGCCTTCGCTTTCTTGATGTGGTCTTCGAGCTCGGCGAAGGTCGGGCGCTCGGTCGAGTACAGGACCTTGCGGCCGAATTCGACCGCCAGCGCCGGCGCATAGCCGTTCAGGCTCGCCAGCAGGGTCACCTTCACGGTCTGGAACATCTTGGTCGATTCCTCCAGTTTCTGTTCCAGCAGGCTGGCGAGCGGGCCGACGAAGCCATAGGCCAGCAGGATGCCGAGGAAAGTACCAACCAGCGCGTGCGCGATCAGGATGCCGAGCTCGGCAGGCGGCAGGCCCACCGATTCCATCGTGTGGACCACGCCCATCACGGCCGCCACGATGCCGAAGGCCGGCAGGCCGTCGCCCAGCTTGGCGATGCATTGGGCCGGGACCGCTCCCTCATGATGGTGGGTCTCGATCTCGTTGTCCATGAGGTTTTCGATCTGGAAGGCATCCATGTTGCCGGAAACCATCAGACGCAGGTAATCGGTGATGAATTCGACGATGTGGTGGTCGGCCAGCACCATCGGGTACTTCGAAAAGACCGGGCTCTGCTCCGGGCTTTCGATGTCGCCTTCGATCGACATCAGGCCTTCCTTGCGGACCTTCGACAGCACGTCGAACATCAGCGACATCAGCTCCATGTACATCTCGCGCGTGTACCTGGAATTCTTGAACAAGGTCGGCAGTGCCTGCACGGTCGCCTTCACCGCCTTCGGGCTGTTACCGACGAAGAAGGCACCGATCGCCGCGCCGCCGATCATCAGCAGTTCGAGCGGCTGGAACAGCGCTGCCAGGTGGCCCTTGTTCAGGACGAAGCCGCCGAAGACCGATGCCAGGACGACAATGTAACCAACAATGACAAACACAGGACTCCTGATCGAGAAATCCGGGAATGAGCCCGGTGTCTTGAACCCAAGTTAATGAATCCAAAGAGAAATATTTACTTACGGAACTAGATTATCTGGAGAATGGACTACGGGCAAGTAAAAGTGCCGAAAATGTGGCTCAAAAGTGCCATATGTAGAGAATTTTCCTGCTATCGGTAGTGACAATGCGCTGGTCGGGTTCGCGCTCAGCAATGGGGAATTCGTAACTGAGAAGTACACTGCCAGGGCGCATCTCGGCCTCGGCCTTGCGCCACAGGGCGCCCATCGCGGCCGGCGACAGGTAGGCGAAAATCACGTCGTAGTGGCCGAAATCGAGGCGCTCGTAGTCGCCGCGTACGAAGCGGGCGCGGCTGCCCACGGCCCGGGCGCGCAGGCTGCTGGCCAGCCACGGCAAGGGCGCGAGCTCGATGCCGCTCACCTCGCAGTCGGGCCGGCGCCGCGCCAGGTCCAGCGCCAGGCCGCCCAGGCCGCTGCCGATATCGATGATGCGCAGCGGGCGCTCCGGCGGCAGCAGCCGGGCGACCTCTTCCCACACGCGCCGGCCGGACGGGTAGTACGGCACCTGGGTGCGGAAGGTCGACCAGTACAGCAGCAGCAGGAACAGGAACACGGCCAGGAAGGTCGAGGGCGGCAGGGCCAGCGCAGCGGCCGCGCCGCTGGCCAGCAGCAGGGCCGGCGGAAACAGGAACTGGATCGCGCGCCACCAGCTGGCCAGCCCGGCGCGCCAAGCCAGACCCGCGGCCCAGGCGCCCTGCACCAGGGTCACGCCGAGCCAGGGCTGCATGGCCCAGGATTGCCACAAGCCGGCGCGCGCCAGCAGCCAGACCGTGGCCAGCGTCAGGGGGAAGGCAAGAATCTGCAGCAGCAGCGCGCGGACCGCGGGAGCGCGCCAGATGCGGCGCGGGGCAGCGGCGCTCAAGCCCTGCCCCGCGGGTAGGTAGAAACCGGTCGGATCACGCGCCGATCAGGCGCCGGCGAGCGCGGCGGCATCCCTGGCCTTGCGGGTCTTGCCGGCACGCGAAGGCATGTGGCACAGGCCGCACTGGTAATCGTGATTCAGGTCCAGCGAGTTGACGACATACTTGCCCTTGCATTTCGAGCAAGGCGCCAGCACCAGCATGCCGCCCTGGAAGAAGCGCACCAGGGTCCAGGCACGGGTCAGCGACAGTAGCGGCTCTTCGCCCGGTTCCGGCGGCATCTGCTCCAGGTAGAGCTTATAGGCCTTCATCACGGCCTGGATGCCGCTGGCGCCGGCATGCTCGACCAGGAATTTATAGATATTGATATACAGCGAGGAATGGATGTTCGGCTGCCAGGTCAGGAACCAGTCGGTCGAGAACGGGAGCATGCCCTTCGGCGGCGACACACCCTTCAGTTCCTTGTACAGCTTGAGCAGGCGCTCGCGCGACAGCGAAACTTCGGTTTCCAGCAGCTGCAGGCGGGCGCCAAGCTGGATCAGTTCGATGGCCAGCTGGATTTCCTGGGCTTCCGAGACGACGCTTTTCTTGCTCATGACTCACTCACTCCGACAACCGTATTCTGCGATTCACCTGACTTCGGTCAGACCGGGGTCCAAACCGGGGTCAGAGCCCTTTTAAAAGCAACACCGGGCTCTGACCCCTGCCCTGACCCCTGCTCTGATCCTCTTTATGCGATTTCTTCGGCAGGCTGGCCGGCCATCAGGATGGCGGCGTGCGACTGCGCCAGGGCGCGGTCCTTGGTGTGGCTGGTGAGCATCGACAGGATGGCGGTGTCGTCGAAGCGGAAGCGGGCCAGCATCATATTGCCGCCGGCGAGCTTCAGGATCTGGGCGTTGCTCATGCCTTCGATCAGGTCAGCGATGTCGGCCGAGATGCCGAGACGGAAGATTGCGGTGACCTTGTCGGCGCGAATCATCTGCTGGGCCAGCATCAGGTAGCTCAGGTTCGCATCACGAATTTCAGCCATCATATCGTTCGCAGTCATTTCCATCTCTCCGGTGTGATCTATCGTCGGCGGGTTTGTGTTGCCGTTGAGATAGATTCTGACTGTGAGGAAACTTTTCGTATATTGGAGAGAGTCTGGATTTTTCGTCCGGCAAAGACGAAGTCGATCCGTAGGAGTTTGTCTGACAAACCCTCCAGGATCGTGGTCGCGCCCCTATGAAACCGGGCGGATGAGCATGTTTGATAACTCGGGCTTTTCAGGCCCGTCGACGCCGACAGGAATCTTCGTCTATGTTGGTTAACGTCAACCTTTTTGGGAACTTTAGGGTCGAATCGAAATATTTTTCGATTATTTTTCGGCCCTTCCTTGCCCTACAAACCGTTATCGGACGGCTTTGCGCAAACTTTAGGGTGATTCGCAAAAAAATTTGCGACCCAATCCCGGTCATCTAGGTGGGTTATCGGACGGGTTTTCGGAAACTTGAGGCTTGTCGCGAAAATTTTTTTAGCGATGACTTTCTTGCTACACTGCCGGCTCCGCGCATTCCTCACGAAGGCAAGCATGCACGCTCCTACACTCTGGGATATCAGCCCGACGATCTCGGCCGGCATCCCGGTCTGGCCCGGCGATACCCCGTTCGACGCCAGCCCGACCTGGGAAATCCGGGACGGTTGCCCGGTCCATGTCAGCCGCATGACCATGAGCACCCATCTCGGCGCCCACACCGACGCACCTTCCCACTACGATCCGCAGGGAGCCGCGATCGACGCCGTCGGCCTCGCGCCCTACCTGGGCCCGTGCCGGGTGATCCACTGCATCGGCGTACAGACGGTGCGCCCGCAGGACATCGAAGCCCGGCTCGACGGCACGCCGCCGCGGGTGCTGCTGCGTACTTACGCCAGCGCCCCGCAGCAGGCCTGGGACCCGGCCTTCCCGGCGATCGCGCCCGAGACCATCGCCTTGCTGGCGTCGAAAGGTGTGATCCTGGTCGGCACCGACGCCGCCTCGCTCGACCCGCAGGATTCCAAGACCCTTGATGCCCACCACGCGGTGCGCCGCCACGGCCTGGCGATCCTCGAGGGCGTCATATTGGATGCCGTGCCGCCCGGCGACTACGAACTGATCGCCCTGCCCCTGAAACTGGCCGGCATGGACGCCAGCCCGGTGCGCGCGATTTTGCGCACCCTTTGCGCGCACTGAGCAAGGAGAACGCATCAATGAGCAAGACCACGATTTCGATTTCCTCGCGCGCCGATTGCGCCGCCCTCGACGCCGAGGATCCGCTGGCCCCGCTGCGCGACCGCTTCGACCTGCCCGAAGGCGTGATCTACCTGGACGGCAATTCGCTCGGCGCCCGCCCGCGCGCCGCGCTCGCGCGCGTGCACGAGGTGGTGGCGCACGAATGGGGCCAAGACCTGATCCGCAGCTGGAACAAGGCCGGCTGGTTCGAGCTGCCCAAGCGCCTCGGCGACCGCCTCGCCCCGCTCATCGGCGCCCGCCCCGGCGAAGTGGTGGTGACCGACACCACCTCGCTGAACCTGTTCAAGGCGCTGGCCGCGGCACTCCACATCCAGGCCGAACGTGCGCCCGAACGCAAGACGATCGTCACCGAGCGCAGCAACTTCCCGACCGACATCTATATGGCGGACGGCCTGGCGCGCTGGCTCGATCGCGGCTACGCCATCCGCCTGGTGGATGGCGTCGACGAACTGGCCGCCGCGGTGGACGCCGACTGCGCGGTCCTGATGCTGACCCACGTGAACTACCGCACCGGCTGGCAGCACGACATGGGGCTGCTTTCGCGCCAGGCCCACGCGGCCGGCGCGCTGGCGGTCTGGGACCTGGCCCACTCGGCCGGCGCGGTCCCGCTCGACCTGCACGGCGCAGACGCCGCGAGTTCAGCTGATTTTGCGGTCGGCTGCACCTATAAATACCTGAACGGCGGCCCCGGCGCGCCGGCCTTCATCTGGGTGCCGCAGCGCCACCAGGCCGCCTTCAGCCATCCGCTGACCGGCTGGTGGAGCCATGCGGCGCCGTTCGCGATGTCGCACGGCTTCACGGCAGCTAGCGGCATCGGCCGCGCGCTGTGCGGGACCCAGCCGGTGGCCTCGCTGGCGATGGTCGAATGCGGGCTGGAGATCTTCGAAGAGACTGACATGGAGGCGATCCGCGCCAAGTCGCTGGCGCTGACCGACCTGTTCATCGCCTTGGTCGAAGCGCGCTGCAAGGCGCATCCGCTGGGCCTGGTGACGCCACGCGAGCATGCGCGCCGCGGCAGCCAGGTCAGCTTCACCCATCCGCAGGGCTATGCGGTGATGCAGTCCCTGATCGAGCGCGGCGTGATCGGCGACTACCGCGAGCCGGAGATCATGCGCTTCGGCTTCACGCCGCTGTACACGAGCTATTGCGATGTGTGGGATGCGGTCGAGATCCTGCGCGACATCCTAGACAAGGGCAGCTACGACGCCAATGCGGCGCGCAGCGCGGTGACCTGAAGGAGACGGCATGGACGAGCAAACGAAAAACGCGGAATGGCATGGCGCCAAGATGGACTTCAAGGGGTCCATGAGCTACGGCGACTACCTGGGCCTGGACCAGATCCTGAGCGCCCAGCATCCGCTGTCGCCGAACCACAACGAGATGCTGTTCATCATCCAGCACCAGACCAGCGAGCTGTGGATCAAGCTGATGCTGCACGAACTGCAGGCGGTGCGCGCGCAGATCCGGAACAGCGAGCTGCCGCCGGCCTTCAAGATGCTGGCCCGGGTGGCACGCATCATGGACCAGCTGGTGCACGCCTGGGACGTGCTGGCCACCATGACTCCGCCCGAATACACGGCGATCCGCCCCTACCTGGGCGCATCCAGCGGCTTCCAGTCCTTCCAGTACCGCGAACTGGAATTCATCCTCGGGAACAAGAACCCGGCGATGCTGGCCGTGCACCAGGCCATGCCGGAACACCACGCCCTGCTGGAGCGCGAACTGCACGCGCCCTCGCTCTACGACGAGGCGGTGCGGCTGCTGGCGCGCACCGGGCTGCCGGTGTCCCAGGCGCGCCTGGACGCCGACCCGACCAGGCCGACCGTCCACGACGACTCGGTGCTGGCGGCCTGGCTCGAAGTCTACCGCGATCCCGAGCACCACTGGGCGCTGTACGAGCTGGCCGAGAAGCTGGTCGACATGGAAACCGCCTTCCGCACCTGGCGCTTCCGGCACGTCTCGACGGTCGAACGGATCATCGGCTTCAAGGCCGGCACCGGCGGCACGGCCGGGGTGAGCTACCTGCGCAAGATGCTGGACGTGGTATTGTTCCCGGAACTGTTTGCATTGAGGACCGCTTTATGAACTGCGACATCCTGATCGTGGCCGGCCTGTGGAACTCGGGTCCGCAGCACTGGCAGACTCACTGGGAGCGCAAGTATTCGAAGTGGGAACGGGTGGCGCACCGCGACTGGAACGCGCCGGACCGCGACGAATGGGTGGCCGAACTGGACGCGGCGATTGCCGCCTGCGAAGGCCGGCCGATCCTGGTCGCGCACAGCCTGGGCTGCATGCTAGTGGCGCAATGGGCGCAATGGGCCCACGCCGGCTCGCCGCTGAAGATCGCCGGCGCCTTCCTGGTGGCGCCGAGCGACGTCGAGGCGTCCTCCTATCCGGTGCCCGCCAACGGCTTCGCGCCGGTCCCGATGGACAAGCTGCCGTTTCCCTCGACGGTGGTGGCGAGCACGAACGACGAATACGCGGCGATCGAACGCTCGCGCGCCTTCGCCCGGGCCTGGGGCAGTAGATTAATCGAGATCGGCGACGCCGGCCACATCAATGGCGATACCGGTTACGGGCCGTGGCCCGAGGGTGAGCAGATGCTGGAGGAGTTCTGCTCGACTCTCCATCCCTGAGGGCAGCGCCGGCCACGGCGGCCGGCAAGGCCGAGCTCGACCGGCCGTTCTCGCTCTACCTCGACCTGGTACGTATCGCGGCCGCCTGCGCGGTCGTGATGGCGCACTTCAGCTATTTCCGCATCTTCGACGATGCCCAGATCGCGCGCATCGCCGACCTCGGGCGCGAAGCCGTGATCGCCTTCTTCGTGCTGTCCGGCTTCGTGATCGCCTACAGCGCCGAGCAGCGCAACCGCACGCTGCGCGACTACGTAAGGGCCCGCTGCGCGCGCCTGTATTCGGTGGTGCTGCCGCTGCTGCTGCTGGCCTTCGCACTGGCGGCCTGCGCCGACAGCTTCGGCGTGCCCGTCGGCGGCGCCTACCAGTTGCGCAAGCCCTGGCTCTACATCCCCTTCCATCTGCTGTTCCTGGGCGAACTGTGGGGATTCGTCGAGAGTCCGCCCTGGCTGCTGCCCTACTGGTCGCTGAACTACGAGGCCTGGTATTACGTGCTGTTCGGTGTGCTGTGCTACCTGAAGGGCAGGCTGCGCCTGCTGGCCCTGGCCGTGTTCGCCCTGATGGGCCCGAAGCTGTGGCTGCTGCTGCCGCTGTGGCTGTCCGGGGCCTGGCTGTACCACTGGCAGAAGACGCATGGTTTCCCCCTCGGCGCCGCCCGCGCCGGCTGGTTGCTGTCGCTCGTGCTGCTGGGACTGTGGACCTGGTACTACCCGGAACCGGGGCTGCGAAAGGTGGCGCAGTCCCTTTGGCCATTCCCTGGCCTGCGCATGGGCAGCGCCGACCGCGTGCTGGCCGACTACGCCGTCGGGCTGCTGGTCCTGATGAATTTCGCCTGCGCGCGCCACGCCGGCTTCGACCTGCTGGGGCGCGCCGCGCGGCCGATCCGCCGGGTCTCGGCGCATACCTTCACGCTCTACCTGTCGCACAGCCTGGTGATCTGCGCCTGGCAGGCACTGGTCACGTTCCGGCGCGGCGATCCGGCCGTCCTGCTAGGGCTCGCGCTGGCGATCGTGCTGGTGGCCGCGGCGCTGCAGCCGCTTACCGAAGCCCTGCAACGGCTGTTGCGCCGCTAAGCGCCAATCGGCGCCGATAAAAAAATGGCCGGGTCGCCCCGGCCATCATGCTTGCAACGCGCGCTCGGCTTGCGCCGCCGCTTACTTCGCTGCGCCGCCCAGCAGCATCTCGTTCATGCGCTTCACGAAGGCCGCCGGATCGCTCAGGCTGCCGCCTTCGGCCAGCATGGCCTGGTCGAACAGGAGGTGGGCCCAGTCGGCGAAGCGCGCCTGGTCCGCATCCTCGTACTTCAGGCGCGTCACCAGCGGGTGGTTCGGGTTGATCTCGAGGATCGGCTTCGATTCCGGCGCGCTCTGGCCGGCCGCCTTCAGCATGCGCACCAGGTTGGCCGACAGTTCGTGCTCGTCCGCCACCAGGCAAGCCGGCGAGTCGGTCAGGCGGAAGGTCACGCGCACGTCCTTGGCCTTGTCGGCCAGCGCGCCCTTCATCTTCTCGACCAGGTCCTTGTACTGGGTTTCGGTCTGTTCGTGTTCCTTCTTCTCGGCCTCGTCTTCCAGCTTGCCCAGGTCCAGGCCGCCCTTGGCGACCGACACCAGTTCCTTGCCGTCGAACTCGTTCAGGAAGGACAGCATCCACTCGTCGACGCGGTCGGTCAGCAGCAGCACTTCGACGCCCTTCTTGCGGAAGATCTCCAGGTGCGGGCTGTTCTTCGCCGCGGTGTAGCTGTCGGCGGTGACGTAATAGATCTTCTCCTGGCCTTCCTTCATGCGCGACACGTAGTCGGCGAAGGAGACAGTCTGGTCAGACGAATCGTTCTGGGTCGAGGCGAAGCGCAGCAGCTTGGCGATGCGGTCCTTGTTGGTGGCGTCCTCGCCGATGCCTTCCTTCAGCACCTGGCCGAACTCCTTCCAGAAGGTCGCGTACTTGTCCTTGCCTTCCTGCTCGTCCGAGTTCGCCATTTCTTCCAGCATGCCCAGCACGCGCTTGGTCGAGCCTTCGCGGATCACGCGCACGTCGCGCGACTCCTGCAGGATCTCGCGCGAGACGTTCAGCGGCAGGTCGTTCGAATCGATCACGCCCTTCACGAAGCGCAGGTAGACCGGCATCAGCTGCTCGGCATCGTCCATGATGAACACGCGTTTTACATATAACTTGATCCCGCCGCGCTTGTTGCGGTCCCACAGGTCGAACGGGGCGTGGCTCGGCACGTACAGCAGCTGGGTGTATTCGCTGCGGCCTTCGACGCGGTTGTGGGTGTAGGCCAGCGGCGCCTGGAAGTCGTGCGAGACGTGCTTGTAGAATTCCTCGTACTGCTCCAGCGTGATGTCCGACTTCGAGCGGGCCCACAGCGCGCTGGCCTGGTTCACGGTCTCGAACTCGTCCTTGACGACGGTTTCCTTCTTCTCTTCGTCCCACTCTTCCTTCTTCATCTCGATCGGCAGCGAGATGTGGTCCGAGTACTTGCGGATGATGGATTTGAGCTTCCACGACGACAGCAGCTCGTCCTCGCCTTCGCGCAGGTGCAGGGTGATGTCGGTGCCGCGCGAGGGCTTGTCGATCTGCTCGATCGTGTAGTCGCCCTCGCCGGTCGACTCCCAGCGTACGGCCTCGGAAGGCAGCGCGCCTGCGCGGCGGGTCTCGACGGTGACGCGGTCGGCGACGATGAAGGCCGAGTAGAAACCCACGCCGAACTGGCCGATCAGCGCGGCGTCGGCCTGCTGGTCGCCCGACAGCCTGCTGAAGAATTCCTTGGTGCCCGACTTGGCGATGGTGCCCAGGTGCGAGATCGCCTCGTCGCGGCTCATGCCGATGCCGTTGTCGGAGATCGTGATGGTTTTGGCAATCTTGTCGAACAGGACCTTGATCTTCAGTTCATGGTCGTTGCCGTACAGGGCATCGTTGTTGATCGCCTCGAAGCGCAGCTTGTCGGCGGCGTCCGACGCGTTCGAGATCAGTTCTCGCAGGAAGATCTCCTTGTTCGAGTACAAGGAGTGGATCATCAGTTGCAGCAGTTGTTTTACTTCTGCCTGAAAGCCAAGGGTTTCTTTTTCGGCAACAGCCATCTTATGTCCTCGTTATGTTCAAGGGTTAAACAGACCGGGCCGATATTGGGACCCCGGCAAGGATTTCAAGAGGTTTTTTGCAGACAATCATCTTTTTCTCGACTTCGTCCGACAGTCGTCATACCGTATCGAAAAAATCCGCATATTTTTGCGCACCGATGTCGAAAGCGGAATGCGCCGTTCGTCGTCATAACAGGACAACCAAGGAGACCCATCATGCAAGACCAAGTACGCGCCATCCCCGAAGGCTTCCACACCATCACGCCCCACCTCGTGTGCGCAGGCGCGCTTGACGCCATCGAGTTCTACAAGAAGGCCTTCGGCGCCGTCGAGACCGGCCGCATGCCCGGCCCCGGCGGCAAGATCATGCATGCCCAGCTGCGCATCGGCGACTCGCCGATCATGCTGGCGGACGACTTTCCCGAGTTCGGCTGCAACGGCCCGCAAGCCCTGAAAGGCACCCCGGTCTTCATCCACCTGTACGTGAACGATGCCGACGCCGTCTTCCAGCAGGCGGTGGCGGCCGGCGCCAAGCCGGTCATGCCGATGGCCGACATGTTCTGGGGCGACCGCTACGGCCAGCTCGACGATCCCTTCGGCCACCGCTGGTCGATCGCCACCCACAAGCGCGACATGACGCCGCAACAGATGCGGGAAGAGATGCAGAGGTCGATGCAGCAGCGCCAGGGCGGCGATGACCAGCAAGGGGGCCAGCCATGAAATTCATGGTCATCGTGAAGGCTACCGCCGCCAGCGAGGCCGGCGTCATGCCGACCCGGCAGCAGCTGGCCGACATGGGCCAGTTCAACGAAGAGCTGGTCAAGGCCGGCGTGCTGCTGGCCGGCGAAGGGCTGCATCCCTCCAGCCGCGGCGCGCGCATCGTCTTCGACGGCGACAAGCGCAGCGTGGTCGACGGTCCGTTCGCCGAGACCAAGGAGCTGATCGCCGGCTTCTGGCTCATCGAAGTCAGCTCGAAGCAGGAAGCGATCGAGTGGATGAGGCGCTGCCCGAATCCGTATGGCGAGGGACGGGGCGACATCGAGATCCGCCAGCTGTTCGAGGCCGAGGATTTCGGCGCCGAGCTCACGCCCGAGCTGCGCGCGCAGGAAGAGCGCCGGCGCCAACAAGTCACGGCGCGCTGAGGAGACAGCGATGCAATTCATGGTCATCCGCAAGGCCGACGAGGCCACCGAGGCCGGCATGCCGCCTTCGGCCCAGGCGCTGGACGAGATGGCGCGCTTCAACCAGGCGCTGGCAGACCAGGGCCGGCTCGGGCTGGCCCTGGGCCTGCGTCCGAGCAGCCGCGCGGTGCGCCTGAAGCTGTGGCCGGGCGGCGAAAGCCTGACCGACGGCCCGTTCGCCGAAGCCAAGGAACTGGTGGCCGGCTTCACCGTCTTCGAGGCGGCGTCGAAGGAAGCCGCGCTCGAACAGCTGAAGGGCTGGCCGCGCAGCGACGTGCAGGCCACCGGCGAGGCCGTGCTGGAACTGCGCGAGACCGGCTGCCCGGGTGGCTGTGCCCAGGTGCCGCCGGCCCCGGAGGGCGCCGACCGGCGCTACGTGATCCTGCTGCGCGCCGACGCCGGCACCGAGCGCGACCGCATCCCGCCGCAGGAGATGCTCGACGCGCTGAACGCCTTCAACGCCGCGCAGGCAGCACAAGGCAGGCTGCTGGCCGGCGACGGCCTGAAGTCGAGCGCGCGCGGCAGCCGCCTCCACTTCAAGGGCGCCCAGGCTAGCGTGATCGACGGCCCGTTCGCGGAAGCCAAGGAACTGATCGCCGGCTTCTGGATGATCAAGGCAAGCTCGATGCTTGATGCGATCGCGTGGGCGCGCACCCTGCCCTACCCGACCGGTCCCCATGTCGAAGTCGAAATCCGCGAGGCGATGACGATGGACGACCCGGCACCGGCGCTCGGCGCGGCGCAGCGCCAGGAAGACGCCAGCCTGCGCGCCGAGCAGCTCGATGCCGCCCTGCGCGGGGTCATGACGCGGACATGAGCTCGGGCGACAGCGCGGACAACAGCGCGCACGACATCGGCCGGACCGTCGAAGCGGTCTGGCGCATGGAATCGGCGCGCATCGTCGGGCTGCTTTCCCGCATGCTGCGTGACGTCGGCATCGCCGAGGAGCTGGCGCAGGATGCGATGCTGCGGGCACTCGAAGCGTGGCCCACGGACGGCGTGCCGGACAAGCCCGGCGCCTGGCTGATGCAGGTGGCGAAGCACCGCGCCCTCGACCACCTGCGGCACATGAACATGCATGCGGGCAAAGAGGGCGAGCTGTCCTGGGAGCTGGACGAGCAGCTGCGCGACGGTCAGCGCCAGCCCGACGAACTGGCCGAGATCGCGCAACTGGCGGAAGACGGGATCGACGACGACGTGCTGCGCCTGATGTTCGTGGCCTGCCACCCGGTGCTCCCGGGCGAGGCGCGCGCCGCGCTCACGCTCAAGCTGCTGGGCGGCCTCTCCACGGCCGAGATCGCGCGCGCCTTCCTGGTGCCGGAAGCCACGGTGGCGCAGCGTATCGTGCGCGCCAAGCGCACCCTGGCCGAGGCCAAGGTGCCGTTCGAGGTGCCGCGCGGCGAGGAACGCAAGCCGCGCCTGGCCTCGGTCCTGCAGGTGATCTACCTGATCTATAACGAAGGCTATTCAGCCAGTGCCGGTGCCGACTGGCTGCGGCCCGGCCTGTGCCGCGAGGCGCTGCGCCTGGGCCGCGTGCTGGCCGAGCTGGCCCCGCAAGAAGGCGAAGTGCACGGCCTGGTCGCGCTGATGGAAATCCAGTCCTCACGCGAGCGCGCCCGCACCGGGCCAAACGGCGAGCCGGTGCTGCTGCTGGACCAGGACCGCAGCCGCTGGGACCGGCTCCTGATCCGGCGCGGCCTGGCGGCGCTGGAGCGCGCCGGGCGCCTGGGCAGCCTCGGTCCCTACGCCTTGCAGGCCGCGATCGCCGCCTGCCACGCGCGCGCCTTGAGCCCGGAGGCCACCGACTGGCCGCGCATCGCCGCGCTGTACGATGCCCTGGCCCAGCTGCTGCGCTCGCCGGTCGTCGAACTGAACCGCGCGGTGGCCCTGGGCATGGCCTACGGTCCGGCGGAAGGCCTGGCGCTGGCCGACCAGCTGCTGGACGAAGCACTGCTGCGCAACTACCACCTGCTGCCCAGCGTGCGCGGCGACCTGCTGGCCAAGCTGGGCCGCCACGAGGAAGCGCGCGCCGAGTTCGAGCGCGCGGCCAACTTGACCCGCAACGAGCGCGAACGCACCCTGCTGCTGGCGCGCGCGCGGGACGAGGGAGGAAGGATCGGCTGAACAAGGGCGCCGCAGTATGGCATGATGGCGGCTTCCGCCCTCCTCAATGCAATCTCATGCGCGTTCTCATCATCGAAGACGACCCGGCCATCGCCGCCAATCTCTACGACTATCTCGAAGCCGCCGGCTATGTTCCGGAACACGCCGCGGACGGCGTCACCGGCCTGCACCGCGCCGTCAGCGCGCAATGGAGCGCAATCCTGCTCGACGTCGCGCTGCCCGGCATGGACGGCTTCACCCTGTGCCGCAAGCTGCGCGAAGAAGCGCGCCGCGACACCCCGGTCCTGATGCTGACCGCGAAGGACACGCTGGACGACAAGCTGGCCGGCTTCGGCAACGGCACCGACGACTACCTGGTCAAGCCGTTCTCGCTCAAGGAAGTGGGCGCGCGCCTGGCCGCGCTGATCAAGCGCCACCAGGGACAGGTCGTGCCGGGCGCACTGCACTGCGGCGACATCAGCATGGATCCGCGCACGCTCGAGGTGGAGCGCGCCGGCCGGCCGATCCGCCTGCCGCGCAAATGCCTGCACCTGCTGCAATTGCTGATGGCGTCGCCGGGGCGGGTGCAGCGCCGCACCGAGCTGGAAACCGCCGTGTGGGGCGAGCCCCTGCCGGACAGCGACACGCTGCGCTCGCACATGCACACGCTGCGCCGCGCCCTCACCGCCGACGGCGAGGCGAACCCGATCGAAACGCTGCATGGGATCGGCTACCGGATCAGCGCCCCGGGCAATCCGCACGATGCGCCTTAGCCTGCGCCTGAAGGTCGCGCTGGCCCTGTTCGCCGCCGCGATCGTCCTGCTTGCCGTGCAGACGCTGGGCGTGCGCGCGCTCGCCGAGTCGCAGGAAGAACGCCTGATCGAATCGATCATCGACGACGACATGCGCAACCTGCTGCAGTCCTACCGGGACGAACCGGCCTCGCTGCCGCCGGTGGATCCCGTGCTGGGCGCGCGGGTGTCGCAGGAAGGCGGACAATGGTTCGGCCTGCCGGGGTCCCTGGCTTCGCTGCCGGAAGGCGTGCATAAAGTCCTGGTGGGCGGCCGCGACATCCATGTGGCGGTGGTGCGCTTCGGCGCCGAACGGGTGTACCGCGCCTACGACTACAGCGCCTACGAAAAGCAGTTCAGGGAAGGCATCGAAACGCTGACGCTCGTCACCGCCGTCTTCGTGCTGCCGACGGTGTGGCTGGCGTACTGGCTGTCCGGGCTGCTGGTGCGGCAGGTCGGCGGCCTGGCCCGGCAGGTCAGGGACCTGCGTTCGGGCGCCGCCTCGGCCATCGATCCGCGCGGCTACGACGAGCGCGAAGTGGCCGAGCTGGCGGACGCCGTCAACGATTACCACGTGCGCATGGCCGCGATGGTCCAGCGCGAGAAGGAGTTCACCGCCAACGTCAGCCACGAACTGCGCACCCCGCTGACCCGGATCCGCACCAGCTGCGAACTGCTGGAGCCGGTCGCCGGGTCGCTCGACGCCAAGTCGCGCCAGCGCCTGCTGCAGATCGAACAGGCGGCCGTGGACATGCACGCCCTGGTCGAGTGCCTGCTGGCGCTCGCGCGCGAGGAATCGGCCACGGTGGCGGCATCCGCGCAGCTCGCAGGCATCATCGGCACCGTCCTCGATCGCTACGCCGACCGGCTGGAACGGCAAGCGGTGCGGGCCGTCGTGTCGGTGCCCGCCGAGGTGCGGGTCGCGGCGAATGCGCCGGCGCTCGGCATCGTCCTGTCCAACCTGATCGACAACGCGCTGCGCCACACCCAGGACGGCGAACTGCGCTTCCTGTACGAGCACGGCACGCTAAGGGTCGAAGACACCGGCTCGGGCATCGACCCGCAAGCCCTGCCCCACGTGTTCGAGCGTTTCTACCGCGCGCCGGGCGGACGCGGCGACGGGTTCGGCATCGGGCTGGCGATCGTGAAGAAGATCTGCGACCGCTACGGCTGGCGCATCGCCGTCGAGAGCGCCGAGGGAAGCGGGACCCGCGTCCTGCTCGGCCTGGAAGCGCGGCAAGCCGTGGAATTTCACGAAAACTTCGCCAATTCTTGATTTGAAAGCTAGCACATGAAAAAAGTCCTCATCCTCGGCGTCAACGGCTTCATCGGCCACCACCTGTCCAAGCGCATCCTCGAGACCACCGACTGGGAAGTCTACGGCATGGACATGAGCACGGACCGCATCACGGAACTGCTCGACCATCCTCGCATGCACTTCTTCGAAGGCGACATCACGATCAACAAGGAATGGGTCGAATACCACGTCAAGAAGTGCGACGTGATCCTGCCGCTGGTGGCGATTGCGACCCCGTCGACCTACGTGCAGCAGCCGCTGCGCGTGTTCGAACTGGACTTCGAAGCCAACCTGCCGATCGTGCGCTCGGCCGCCAAGTATAAAAAACACCTGGTGTTCCCGTCGACCTCGGAAGTCTACGGCATGTGCCACGACGACGAGTTCGATCCGGAGAACTCGGAACTGGTCTACGGCCCGATCAACAAGCCGCGCTGGATCTACGCCTGCTCGAAACAGCTGATGGACCGCGTGATCTGGGGCTACGGGATGGAAGGCCTGAACTTCACCCTGTTCCGCCCGTTCAACTGGGTCGGCGCCGGACTGGACTCGATCCACACCCCGAAGGAAGGTTCGTCGCGCGTGCTGACCCAGTTCTTCGGCCACATCGTGCGTGGCGAACCGATCTCGCTGGTCGATGGCGGCGCGCAGAAGCGTGCCTTCACCTACATCGACGACGGCATCGAAGCGCTCATGAAGATCATCGAGAACAAGGACGGCAAGGCGAGCGGCCAGATCTACAATATCGGCAACCCGGCCAACAATTACTCGATCCGCGACCTGGCCGGCATGATGCTGGAGCTGGCGGCCGAGTATACGGAATACGCGGCCGGCGCGCAGAAGGTGCAGATCGTCGAGACCAGCTCGGGCGCCTACTACGGCACCGGCTACCAGGACGTGCAGAACCGCGTGCCGAAGATCGAGAACACCCGGAACGACCTGGGCTGGGCTCCGACCACCAACATGGCCGATGCCCTGCGCCACATCTTCGACGCCTACCGCGGCCAGGTCGGGCTTGCGCGCGGACTGGTCGATTGAACCACGCTGGACGTACAATATCGGCACTTTATTACGTAACCCTGGGGATTCCATGTCCGTCTACGACAAACTCAAAGAACTGAACATCACTCTCGCGGCGCCGGCCACCCCGGCCGCGGCCTATGTCATGTACGTCCAGACCGGCAACCTGGTCTTCATTTCCGGCCACATCGCCAAGAACGCCGACGGCTCGCCGAACACCGGCCTGCTGGGCAAGGACAAGACCACGGCGGACGGCCAGGCGGCGGCGCGCTCGGTCGCGATCGACCTGATGGGCACCCTGCAGGAAGCCTGCGGCGGCGACCTGGGCCGCGTGAAGCGCATCGTCAAGGTGATGAGTTTGGTCGCGTCGACCCCGGAATACAACGAACAGCACCTGGTCACCAACGGCTGCTCGGAACTGCTGGGCGAAGTGTTCGGCGACGCCGGCAAACACGCCCGCTCGGCCTTCGGCGTGGCCTCGCTGCCGCGCGGTACCTGTGTAGAGATCGAAATGACTGTTGAGGTCTGAAGGGGGCGCGCAAACCTACTACGCGTCGCATTTTCGCCCTGCGATGCTCGCCGTACCGTAAGTACGGCTGCGCTTCTCGGACGAAACTGCTTCCGCTCGCTACGGTTTTCGCATCCCCCGATGCTGTATTGGTGTTCAATATAATCCCCGAGGCTTGCCCACAAGGCAGGCCTCTTTAACGGAGCGGCTCATCAAGCTGCTTTATAATGGCCGACGCACCCAAGCCGTCCTTCCTGTGAGATCAGTATGAAAATCGAAAATCCCAATCCCATCCAGTGGCAGTTTTCGGAACGCGCGCAGCAGCTGCAAAGCTCGGCGATCCGCGAAATCCTGAAGATTACCCAGCGTCCCGAGATCATCTCCTTCGCCGGCGGCCTGCCGTCGCCCGCCACCTTCCCGGTCGAGCGCATGAAAGCGGCCTACGACAAGGTACTGTCGGAAGCTGGCAAGCAGGCCCTGCAGTATGGCCCGACCGACGGCTATGCTCCGCTGCGCGAATGGATTGCGGCTTACCTGTCCACGCCGGACTGCAAGATCCTGCCCGAGCAGATCCTGATGGTGTCCGGTTCGCAGCAGGCGCTCGACCTGCTGGGCAAGGTACTGATCGACGAAGGCAGCAAAGTGCTGGTCGAGACCCCGAGCTACCTGGGCGCCCTGCAGGCGTTCTCGGTGTACCGTCCCGACTTCCACTCGGTCGAAACCGACGAGCACGGCCTGGTGCCGTCCTCGCTGGAAGGCCTGGCCGACGGCGCACGCCTGCTGTACGCGCTGCCGAACTTCCAGAACCCGACCGGGCGCTCGCTGTCGATCGAGCGCCGCCGCGAACTGGTCGAAACCTGCGCCCGCCTGGGCCTGCCGCTGATCGAGGACGATCCCTACGGCGCGCTGTCGTACAAGGGCGAGCCGATGCCACGCATGCTGAACATGAACCCGGAAGGCGTCATCTACATGGGTTCCTTCTCGAAGGTGCTGACCCCCGGCATCCGCCTCGGCTACGTCTGTGCCCCGCTGCCGCTGGTGCGCCGCCTCGAGCTGGCCAAGCAGGCCGCCGACCTGCACACCGCGCAGCTGACCCAGATGGTCGTGCACGAGGTGGTCAAGGACGGCTTCCTGGCCGAGCACATCCCGACCATCCGCAGCCTGTACGCCAACCAGTGCCAGGTGATGCTGGAAGCGATGGACGAGCACTTCCCCGAAGGCGTGACCTGGACCCGTCCGGAGGGCGGCATGTTCATCTGGGTCGAACTGCCGAAGCAGATCGACGCCAGCAAGCTGCTCGACCAGTCGATCGCCGCCCGCGTCGCCTTCGTGCCGGGCGCGCCGTTCTACGCCAACGAGCCGGCCACCAACACCCTGCGCCTGTCCTTCGTGACCGTGCCGCCGGAGCGCATCCGCGAAGGCATCGCCGTGCTGGGCAAGCTGATCAAGGACCAGCTGTAACCCTGTCATACTCCTGCCGCGCGCGGACCGCCCGGTCCGCGCCGCACGGCGCCGCATTTGTTACCCGCGGCGCCACACTGCGTAACTTTTTGTTATTTTCAAGAACCAAGAGTTGCGCCAAAGTCACAAGTTTTTCCGACAAACAATCATACTTGCTCCAAAAGGGTAGGCAAGGATGTATGATTTTGAAAGAACATCTTCGTGCAGCCTCTCAAGGCACCGTATGCCCAACCTAGCCAGCCCGGGGCCAGCAGCGCCCCGCAAACCCGCCATCCTCATCGTCGACGACGCACCGGACAACGTGGCGCTGCTGCGCACGATGATGCTGCGCCAGGATTACCAGGCCTTCGTCGCCACCTCGGGTGAGCGCGCGCTCGAGATCGCCCAGCGCATCAAGCCCGACCTGGTGCTGCTCGACGTCGTCATGGCCGGCATGGACGGACTCGAAACCTGCCGCCGCGTGAAGGCGCACCCGGTCACGGCGCGCATCCCCGTGATCTTCATGAGCGCGCGCGGCCACACCGAGGACATCGTGGCCGGCTTCGACATCGGCGCCGTCGACTACATCACCAAGCCGCTGCGCATGGAGGAAGTCTGCGCGCGCGTGCGCGCGCAACTGCGCCTGAACAGCGGCAGCGCCCCCCAGAACGCGCAGACGGAGCGCCTGCGCATGATCGTCCACAGCATGGACCAGGGCCTGCTGATCGTCGAGCGCAACGGCCGCATCCAGTATGCGAACCCGGCCTGCGACCGCTGCCTGGGCTATGCGGCGGACGAGCTGGTGGGCCGCTCGCTGGCCGACCTGCTGGTCCAGCAGGACAGCTACCCGGACGGCTGCTCGGCGATGGAGGCGATCGGCCACGGCACCCGCGAGGTGTTGATCCGCCACCGCGACGGCGTCCTGCACGCGATGGACCTGACGATGACGCCGATGCACGCGAACGACGGCCTGTTCGTCGCCCTGCTGCACGACATCAGCCACCACAAGCAGTCCGAGGATGCGCTGCAGCGCGCCGCGATGCTCGATCCGCTGACCCAGATCGCCAACCGCCGCCACTTCGGCGCCTTCCTGCAAAAGGAATGGCAGCGCGCGATCCGCAGCGCCCAGCCGCTCTCGCTGGTGGTGCTCGACGTCGACCATTTCAAGCTGTACAACGACACCCTCGGCCACGCGGCCGGCGACGTCTGCCTGCAGAAGGTGGCCCACGCGCTGGATGCCCACGCGCTGCGCCCGACCGACCTGGCGGCGCGCTACGGCGGCGAAGAATTCGTGCTGCTGTTCGCCGAGACCCCGATCGATGCCGCGGCGCGCCTGGCGGAAGGCATCCGCACCACCGTCGAAGCCCTGCAGCTGCCGAACCCGCGCTCGCCGACCTCGCCGTGGATCACGGTGTCGGTGGGCGTGGCGACCATCGTGCCGACCCAGCTCGACGATATCGAGCAGTTGTTCGTGTGCGCCGACCGCGCCATGTATGCGGCCAAGGCGGCGGGACGCAACCGCGTGGAGACCGCGGTGGCGGGGGCGGCGTGGGAAGCGGTGCGCAACGCGGCGATGCTTTAGCCGTCATTCCCGCTTACCCAGCGTCGTTCCCGCGCAGGCGGGAACCCAAGTTCTGCATGCGTCACCGGAACGCCGGCACCTCGGGTTCCCGCCTTCGCGGGAACGACGGTCACGTCACTCGCGGATACCCGGTGATCTCCGCAATGTCCCGGTACAGCGGCTGCAACTGCCGGTACATCCGCCGGTACACCTGCCGGTACAACTTGTCGTACACCTGCCGGTGCGCCGGCACCGGTTCGAACACCCTTCCTACCCTGGTCATCGCCGCCACCGCGGCATCGAAGTCGCGATGCAGGCCGAGGCCGACGGCGGCGTCGATGGCCGCGCCCAGGCCCGAGGTCTCGTACACGTGCGGGCGCGCGGTCGGCAGGCCGAAGATGTCGGCCGTCAGCTGCATCGCGCAATCGCTCTGCGAGCCGCCGCCGGAAACGCGCAGCTCGGTGATCGCCACCCCGCTCCTCTTTTCGATCCTCTCCTTCCCCTCGCGCAGCGCATAGGCCAGCCCTTCGAGGATGGCGCGGTAGACGTGGGCGCGGGTGTGGACATCGCCGAAACCGATGATGCCGCCCTTCGCTTCCCGGCCCGGCATGCGGATGCCCGGCGTCCAGTAGGGTTGCAGCATCAGGCCCATCGAGCCGGGCGGAACTCCCATCGCCATGCGGTCGAACAGCTGCTCCGGCGCGACGTCTTCAAGCAGCGCGCGCAGCTGCTCGGGGTGGCCGAACTGCTCCTTGAACCAGTTGACCATCCAGTAGCCGCGGAACACCTGCACTTCGTTGCTGTAGGCGCCCGGGATCGCCGCCGGGTATGGCGGGATGAAGGGCGTGGCCTCGAGGTAGCGCGTGCTGGTGGTGTTGATGGTGGCCGTGGTGCCGTAGCTCAGGCAGCCCACATGCGGTTCGCGGCAGCCGGCGCCGATCACTTCGCAGGCCTTGTCGGCCGCCGCCGCCAGCAGCGGCAGGCCCTGCGGGATGCCGGTGTCGAGTGTCGCCTGCGCCGAGATCTCGCCCAGGCGCTCGCCCGGCTCGGCCAGCTCGGGCAGCATGTGCGGCTCGACCGCCAGCGCCTGCCATTTCCAGTCGCGGCGCGCGGCCCAGCGGCGGCGCTTGTAGTCGAACGGCAGGTAGGCGACCTGCGAGCCGCTGGAGTCGGCGAAGCGCCCGCACAGCCGCCAGTTCAGGTAGCCGGACAGCAGCAGGAACTTGTCGGTCGCCGCCCAGACCTCGGGCTGGTGGGCCTTGATCCAGTTGATCTCGGCCTCGCCGCGGAAATAATCGATGGTGCCGCCGAACCGGGCCAGCCGGAACGCCGCCTGCCACCACCAGGCGATCGGCGGCACGACATCGGTGCGGCGCTGGTCGAGCCAGGTGATGGCCGGGCGCAGCGGGCGGCCGTCCCTGTCCAGGTTGACGACGGTGCCGCGCTGGGTGGTCACGGCCACGCCCTGCACGGCCGCCTTGTCCACGCCCGGCTGCCCCCATAGTCCCCGGCAGGCCTTGCACAGCGAAGCCCAGTAATCCTCGGGGTCGTGCTCGGCCCAGCCGGGCTGATCGGAAAAGTAAGCCTCCAGCATCACCTGGGACTTCGCCACGATATTCCCCTGCAGGTCGAACAGCAGCGCGCGCACGCTCTGGGTGCCGTTGTCGATGGCGAGGATGGTCGGATTCATCGGGCTCCCTCCTGCGGCAGGCCGTAGTGGGAGTGCCACAAGGCGGCGTAATCGCGCGCCTCCCGTTCCCAGCGGGCGTCATCCCAGCCCAGCTCCGGCTGGCAGATGGCGCGGATGCGCGGCATCAGCGCCGTCCCGCCCTCCCTGAGCTGGAGCCCCAGGCGGGTGCGGCGCAGCAGCAGGTCGTCCAGGCGCTGCACGGCTTCCGCGCGCGCGGCCCAGCGCAGCTCGGCCCACGGGGTCTCGGTGCCGGGGATGAGTGCGAACTCGTCCTCGCCGGCGGCAAGCAGCAAGGCCTCGGCCGCGGCGCCGTGGCGGCCCTGCAGGCGGCGCACCAGCCCGGCGGGCAGGCGGCCGTGAGTCGATGCCGGCGCCGCTGCGAACACCCGGCACGGCCGCAGCGCGTCGCGCCATTCCGGCAACTGGGCGCGCACCTGCTTCAGCGCGTCGAGGGCGATGGCGCGGAAGGTGGTCAGCTTGCCGCCCGCCACCGCCACCAGCCCGTCCTCGCTCCACACGCTGTGCTCGCGCCCCTCCCGGGACGCCTCGGCATGGCCGCCGGCGATCACCGGGCGCACCCCGGCGAAGGTCGACAGCACGTCGGCTTCGACGATGCCGAGCCCGGGAAACTGGGCCTGCAGCGCCGCCAGCAGGTAGTCGAGTTCGGCCCGCGTGATGCGCGCTTCCCTCGCCATCGGCTGCTCATGGTCGAGGTCCGTGGTGCCGACCAGGGTCGTGCCTTCCCACGGATAGGCGAACACCGGGCGTCCGTCCCGCGGATGCATCAGGCTCACGGCCTGGGCCAGCGGCAGGCGCCAGCCCGGCAGGACCAGGTGGCTGCCGCGCAACGGGCGCAGGCGCGGGCCCTTTCCATGCAAAGCGCCGGACCAGGCGCCGGTGGCATCGACCGTCACCCGTGCGCGCACCTCGTGGGTGGTGCCGGCGATGCCGTCGCATACAAGCGCGCCCGCGACGCGGCCGTCGACGCGCAGGAGCGTGCGCGCGCCCACGTAGTTGAGCGCGGCGGCGCCATGCGTCATCGCCTCGCCCAGCACGCGCAGCACCAGGCGCGCATCGTCGGTCTTGGCATCCTGGTAGACGATGCCGCCCGCCAGGCCCGTATTTGCCATATCCGGCGCCACGTTCGGCGCGCGCGCCAGGAACTCGTCGCGGCCCAGCCAGTGCCGCTCGCGCCGGCCGGCCAGCAGGTCGTAGACCGCCAGGCCCGCCAGGAAGCTGCGCCGGCCGCGCTGGCCGTCGTAGTGGGCGAAGGCGAAGCCCTGCGGCTCGACCAGTCCCGGCGCATCGCGCAGCAGGCTTTCGCGCTCGCGCACCGACTCCCTGGTCAGGTGCAGGTGGCCGCCCTTCAGGTAGCGCAGGCCGCCGTGCACCAGCTTCGACGAGCGGCTCGAGGTGCCCCAGGCGAAGTCGCGCTGCTCGACCAGCAGGGCATGCAGCCCACGCCGCGCCGCCTCCAGCAGGATCCCGGCGCCGGTGATGCCGCCGCCGATCACCAGCAGGTCCCATTCGCGCTCCATCAGCGCGGGCAGCGCGCTGCGTCCGTCGCGCCGCCACAGCGGGTTCACGGCATCGTCCTTCATGGCGTCAGCAGCTTGCCGGGGTTCATGCAGCCGCTTGGATCGAACTGGCGGAACAGCGCGCCCAGCGCGTCCATGCCGAGCTGGCCCTTTTCCATGCGCAGCCAGGGTGCGTGGTCGGTCCCGACGCCGTGCTGGTGGCTGATGGTGCCGCCGCCGGCGACGATGGTCTCCGAGACGGCGCTCTTGAGGCGCCCCCAGCGCACCAGGTCGGCATCGTAGTTGCCGGCCAGGCGCCAGATGAAGGTCGTGTACACGCTGGCGCCCTGCGGATACAGGTGCGACAGGTGGGTATAGGCATGCACCCGCTCGCCGTCCACGGCCAGGGCGTCAAGCGCGGCCCGCTCCACCGCGCGCATCGCCGGGCTCACGCGCGGCCAGTCGAGTGCCGTCTCGACGGTGTCGATCGCGTAACCGCGTTCCCAGGCGGCGTTGCGCAGGTAGACGTTGCGGAAGCGGTTCTTCTTCCAGCGCTCGCCCAGGCCGCGCCCCGCATGCACGCCACCATGCCGCCGCGCGATCTTCAGGGCGGCCGCCAGCGCGGCGCGCGCCTGGCCCTGGTTGCCGCTGGCACCGACCAGCAGCATGCACTTGGCGTCTCCGGCGCCGCGCAGGCGCAGCAGGGTTTCCAGCAGCGCGACCTGCTTTTGATTGCCGGCCAGGGTCAGCATGGTCGCCGTCTCGACCGGATTCGACAGCCGCAGCATCGACAGCCCGAGCCGCGCCTGCACGATCGCGCGCACGGCCGGTTCCGCGCGCTCCCAGTCGGGCAGGAACACGGCGTGGAAGGCTTCGAAGTCCGGCAAGGGGCTGATGCGCACCGTGGCTTCCGTGAGGATGCCGAGCCGTCCTTCCGAACCGAGCACCAGCTCGCGCAGGTCCGGTCCGGCGGCGGACGCCGGAAAAGTCGGGATATCGAGCCTGCCTTGCGGCGTCTCCATGCGGCCGCCGGCGAACAGCTGCTCGATGCGGCCATAGCGCAGCGACTGCTGGCCCGAAGAACGCGTGACGACCCAGCCGCCCAGGGTCGAATACTCGAAGGATTGCGGGAAGTGGCCGAGCGTATAGCCGTGCGCGCGCAGCTGGGCTTCCAGGTCCGGCCCGGCCACGCCGGCGCCGAAGGTGGCCAGCAGGGAGTCGCGGTCCAGCGCCGTCATGGCGCGCAGGCGCCGCATGTCGACCGACAGCGTGGGCCGGCCGCGCGCCGCGTCCAGGTGGCCGCACACGCTGGTGCCGCCGCCGTAGGGCACTACCGCCGCGCCGGCATCGATGGCGAAGCGGAGCAGTTCGCGCACGTCCTCCGCGCTTTCCGGGAAGGCGACACCGTCCGGCGCCGCCTCGACCCGGCCATGGCGCAGGCGCAGCCAGTCGGGCAGGCTCTGGCCCAGCGCATGGGTCAGGCGCACCGCCGGCGCGCTGTCCACCAGCGGATGCGGCGGCAGGCGCGAAGGCGGCAGCCGCGCGCACACGGTGTCGAAGGCGGCGTCACGCGGCGCCGTGCCCGGCCCCAGCTCCCGCGCGAGAAAGCGCAGCGCGCCCTCGCCGATCGGCACCTCGATCGAGGCGTCTCCCCAGCCGTTCCATCGCCGCATGGTCTGTCTTCCTTCGTGTTTTTTGCGTAAGATAAGCCAACCGCCCTCCCGCGTATTGCGGATTCATGCCAAGCGCTTGTTCGAACATGCCACCGACGAATGATCCAATGCTCGCCCGGGTTACCGGATCCTATCTGCAGCCGCTGCTGGAGGCGGCCGCCGCGCGCGGGGTCGGCGCAGGCGCGCTCGCGCGGGCGGCCGGACTATCGATCGCGCTCGATCCGCTGCCGGAATCGCTGGCGGCGCGCGACTACATCGCCCTGCTGGCGGCGGGCGCCGAACTGGCCGACGATCCGCACTTCGGCCTGCACGTGGGCGAACGGGTCCGCCTCGGCACCTACAGCGTGTACGGCCTGATCCTGCTGGCCTGCGCCAACTTCGCCCAGGCCCTCGAACAGACGCAGCGCTACGAACAGCTGGCCCACGACCTCGGGCGCTCGCGGCTCGAGGTCGACGCCGGCGCCGATGTCGCCCGCTACACCTGGACCAGCCACTTCCCGGACGCCGGCCGGCACCTGGCCGAAAGCGTGTTCGCCGGCATCCGCACCCTCGGCTCCTGGCTCGCCGGCCGTCCGCTGGCACCGCTGCGCCTGGCCTTCGCGCACGCGAGCGATGCCGGCGCGGCCGAGTACGAGCGGGTGCTGGGGATAGTGCCGGAGTTCGGCGCCGGCGCCCACCTGGCCTGCTTCGATGCCGCCCTGCTGGCGATGCCGGTGCCGAACGCCGACGCCGGCATGTACCCGGTGCTGCAGCAGCACGCCGAACGGCTGCTGCGGGACAGGGAAAGCGAGCGCGAACGCCATGGCATCGTCGCCCAGGTGCGCGCCTGCGTGATCCGCAACCTGGCCAATGACCGCGTGCGCCTGGCCGGCATCGCCGGCGAACTGGGCCTGTCGCCGCGCACCCTGCAGCGCAAGCTGGCGGACAGCGGCGCCAGCTTCCAGCAGGTGCTCGACGGCGCCCGCCATGCGCTGGCCCAGGACTACCTGCGCCGGCGCGGCCTGTCGCTGGCCGACATCGCCTTCCTGCTCGGCTACCAGGAACAGAGCGCGTTCACGCACGCGTTCCGCGAATGGTCGGGGATGAATCCGGGGGCGTGGCGCGAGCGGGCGCTGGCGGGACTCGCCTAGCCTAGCGCCCCAGGCGGCGCAGGTCATCGACCGCCGGCACGATCGCGAGCAGGCACAGCAGGCCAGCCAGCGGCAGCGTCGCCAGGTAGCCGGCATGCTTGAAGCCGAGCGCCCCCGCCAGCCCGCCGCTAAAGAAGCCCAGCAGCAGCGACAGCAGCAGGCGCAGCCTCGCGCGGTTGGCCGTCACCTTCGGCTTGGCCGGGTTGCGGTTCCAGTACAGCATGCGTCCGAGTTCGATGCCGATGTCGGTGACGATGCCGGTCATGTGGGTGGTGCGGATCTCGGCATGCGAGAGCTTGGTGATCAGGGCATTCTGCAAGCCCATCATGAAGCACAGCAGCATCACCGTGGCCCGCACGGACAGCGCATCGACGCTCGCCAGGCGCGCGCCCAGCACGCCGAAGGCCAGCAGCAGGATCGCTTCGAACAACAGCGGCAGCGCATATTCGCTGGCCAGGCCGCGCCGGCGCGCGAAGTTCACGGCGAGCGCGGTGCAGGCTGCGCCCAGCAGGAAGGACAGCACGGCGCCGAGGGCATCCAGCGCCAGGTCCCAGGCGCCCAGGGCCAGGTTGTCGGCCGCCGACGAGATCGCCCCGGTCAGGTGCGAGGTGTACTGGTGCACGGCGAGGAAGCCGCCGGCGTTGATGGCGCCGGCCACGAAGGCGAGCGCCACGCCGAGGTGGCGGTTGGCGCGCGGGCTGCGCGCCTGGCCGAGAAGGCTGCGGGCGTAGTGGAGTGGCACGGCGGACCTGGGCAGTAAATTCCTATGTTTAATATTACTGCATTCCAAGCCAGAGCAGCATCGGTCCGGCCTCGCTATAATTGACCTTCTCACACCGATCCCATCTGACCTGGTAAAGCCGTGAATCCACATCTCGAAAGACTGTACCCCTACCCGTTCGAAAAACTGCGCCAGCTGTTCGCCGGCATCACCCCGAATCCCGAGTACGCCCACATCAGTCTCGGCATCGGCGAGCCCAAGCACCCGACCCCGGCCTTCATCCAGAAGGCCCTCACCCACAACGTGACCGGGCTGGCGAACTATCCGAGCACGCACGGCGGCGAGCCGCTGCGCGCGGCGATTGCCGGCTGGCTGGAGCGCCGCTACGGGGTGCCGGCGCTGGATCCGGACACCATGGTGCTGCCGGTGAACGGTTCGCGCGAGGCGCTGTTTGCAATCGCCCAGTGCGTGGTCGACCCGCGCGCGGCAGGGAACCACGGTGCGAACGGCGGCGCGCTCGTCATGTGCCCGAATCCGTTCTACCAGATTTATGAAGGTGCGGCCTACCTTGCCGGCGCCGAGCCTTATTTCGTGAACTCGGTCCCGGCGCGCAACTTCGCCCCGGACTATGCCAGCGTCCCCGACGACGTCTGGGCACGGGTGCAGCTGCTCTACCTGTGCTCGCCGGGCAATCCGACCGGCGCCGTGCTGACGCTGGATGACTGGCGCGAACTGTTTGAACTGGCCGACCGCCACGGCTTCGTGATCGCGGCCGACGAGTGCTATTCCGAGATCTACTTCGGCGCGACCCCGCCGCTGGGCGCGCTGGAAGCGGCGCACCAGCTCGGCCGCAGTGCCGGCCTGCGTCCCTACGCCAACCTGGTCGTGTTCTCGAGCCTGTCGAAGCGCTCGAACGTGCCGGGCATGCGCTCGGGCTTCGTGGCGGGCGATCCGGACGTGCTGAAGAAATTCCTGCTGTACCGCACCTACTGCGGTGGCGCGATGTCGCCGACCATCCAGGCGGCCTCGATCGTGGCCTGGAACGACGAGGCCCACGTGCAGGAGAACCGCAACCTGTACAAGGAAAAGTTCAACCTCATCACGCCGCTACTGAAGCAGGTGATGGACGTGGAACTGCCCGACGCCGGCTTCTACCTGTGGGCCGACGTGCGCGCCAGCGGCCTGTCGGACACCGAGTTCGCACGCGGCCTGTACGCCGAATATAATGTGACGGTTTTGCCGGGCTCCTACCTCGCGCGCGACGCGCACGGCAGCAACCCCGGCCGTAACCGCATCCGCATGGCGCTCGTCGCCGGCGTGGACGAAGGACTGGAAGCGGCCAACCGCATTGTCCAGTTCTGCAAGGACCTGAAGCCGTCCGCCTGAGACGCCGCACCGATCTATCCATAACCTGAAACGCTGACACATCATGACCCAACAACTCCAGACCATCATCGACACCGCGTGGGAACAGCGCGCCGACATCAGCCCGACCGCAGCCAGCGCAGAAGTGCGCGACGCGGTTGCCCACGTCCTCGCCGGCCTTGACGACGGCAGCCTGCGCGTGGCGCAGAAAGACAGCGGCAGCTGGGTCGTGAACCAGTGGATCAAGAAGGCCGTCCTGCTGTCCTTCCGCCTCGAGAACAACGTGCCCGTCGAAGGCGGCGGCATGCAGTTCTACGACAAGGTGCCGACCAAGTTCGCCGGCTACAGCGCCGAAGATTTCGCCAAGGGCGGGTTCCGCGTGGTGCCGCCGGCCGTGGCCCGCCGCGGCTCCTTCATCGGCAAGAACGTGGTGCTGATGCCGTCCTACGTGAACATCGGCGCCTACGTCGACGAAGGCACCATGGTCGACACCTGGGCCACCGTCGGCTCCTGCGCCCAGATCGGCAAGAACGTCCACCTGTCCGGCGGCGTCGGCATCGGCGGCGTGCTGGAGCCGATGCAGGCCAACCCGACCATCATCGAAGACAATTGCTTCATCGGCGCACGCTCGGAAATCGTCGAAGGCGTGATCGTCGAAGAGAACTCGGTGATCTCGATGGGCGTGTACATCGGCCAGTCGACCAAGATCTACAACCGCGAAACCGGCGAAGTCAGCTACGGCCGCATCCCGGCCGGTTCGGTGGTGGTGTCGGGCTCGCTGCCCTCGCCCGACGGCAAGTACAGCCTGTACTGCGCCGTGATCGTCAAGCAGGTCGATGCGAAGACGCGCGCGAAGACCGGCATCAACGAGCTGCTGCGCGGCATCTGATACGCCGTCGCCCCCGCGAAGGCGGGGGCCCATTTCGTTTCGCAGGGCACTTGGATTCCTGCCTTCGCGGGAATGACGGAGTCGGCATTTCCTCCGCAACAAGGTAGAATCTCCCAAACGCAAAAATTACCGCGAAGCAAGGGAGAGAAAACCATGATGATGGAACGCCTGTTCCAGTTGATGAAGGAAAAGAACGCGTCGGACATGTTCTTCGCGGTGAATTCGCCCGTCCACATCAAGATCAACGGGAACCTCATCCCGATCAACCAGAACAAGCTGGAGCCGGAAAACATCCAGGTGCTGCTGTCCGAGGTCGCCTCGAAGGAGCAGATGGCCGAGCTGGAGCGCGACAACGAGCTGAACATGGGCATTTCCGTGCCGAACCTGGGCCGGTTCCGCCTGTCGGCGTTTCGCCAGCGCGGTTCGATCTCGGCAGTGTTCCGCTTCGTGCCGGCGACTATCCCGCCGCTGTCCGAGCTGGGCCTGCCGCCCGTGTTGTCCGAACTGATCATGGAAAAGCGTGGCCTGCTGCTGATCGTCGGCGCCACCGGTTCCGGCAAGTCGACCACGATCGCGTCGATGCTCGACCATCGCAACGAACAGCGTCCCGGCCACATCCTGACGCTGGAAGACCCGATCGAATACCTGTTCAAGAACAAGAAGGCGATCGTCAACCAGCGCGAGATCGGCAGCGACGCGGCCAGCTTCGAGCTTGCCCTGCGCAACTCGATGCGCCAGGCGCCGGACTGCATCCTGATCGGCGAGATCCGCGACAAGGACACCATGGCCGCGGCCCTGGCCTATGCGCAATCCGGCCACCTGGTGCTGGCAACCCTGCACGCCAACAACAGCTACAACGCGCTGAACCGCATCATCAGCTTCTACCCGATCGAGAACCGCCCCGCCCTGTTGCAGGATTTGTCGTCGGCGGTCAAGGCCATCGTCTCGCAGCGCCTGGTGCGCTCGAAGGCCGGCGGCGCGCGCCAGGCCGCGGTCGAGATCATGGTGAATACCCGCTACATCGCCGACCTGATCGAAAAGGGCGAGATCGGCCAGATCAAGGAAGCGATCGACAAGAGCCTGTCGCCGGGCTCGCAATCCTTCGAAAAGGCGCTGCTGGAACTCGTGCAGGCCGACCTGATCACCCAGGAGGAAGCGCTGGCGAACGCCGACTCGGCCACCAACCTGCTGTGGCTCATCAACAATGGGCCGGACAGCCAGGGGGCGAAGGCCGACGAGCAAGCCATACCGGCCGAGGATGCGGCCGGGCCGTCGTTCACCGAGTTCACGCTCGACAACTGAACGCCGGAAATAGGACGCAGGGATTTGTGACGCCGAGTCACGAATCCGCCGCCGCCCGCAGGGCAGCGACAGGCTTGGAACCGTGTTGTTAAACTATTCTTTGGAGGTAGCGGCCTGTGCTATCCTTCGCGCCTTTCCTCTGCACCAACGCCATGAAAAAAATTCTATACGGCATTCCGAACTGCGACACCGTCAAGAAAGCACGCACCTGGCTGGCCGAGCATGGCCAGGACGTCGAGTTCCACGATTTCAAGAAGCAAGGTCTCACACGGGAGATCCTTGCGGCCTGGCTTCAGCAGCTCGACTGGGAAATCCTGGTCAACCGCAAGGGCACGACCTGGCGCAAGCTGCCGGACGAGCGCCGCGCGCAAGTGGTCGACAAGGGCAGCGCCCTCGAGCTGATGCTGGAGAACCCGTCCGTCATCAAGCGCCCCGTGCTCGAAGGCGCCGGTCCGCTGAAGGTCGGTTTTTCGGCCGACGAGTACGAACGCAGCTTCGGAGACTGGCCCGCATGAAGACCTCGCGCACCCTGCAGCTGACCGAGGAACTGATCGCCCTCGATTCGGTCACCCCGCAGGACAAGGGCTGCCAGCAGCGCCTGAGCGCGCTGCTGGCGCCGCTCGGCTTCCATTGCGAGACCATCGAATCGAACGGGGTGACCAACCTGTGGGCGCGCAGGGGTAGCGAATCGCCCGTGTTCGTGTTCGCCGGCCACACCGACGTGGTGCCGGCCGGCCCGCTCGACCAGTGGCACTCGCAGCCCTTCGCCCCGACCCGGCGCGACGGCAAGCTGTACGGCCGTGGCGCGTCCGACATGAAGACCTCGATCGCGGCGATGGTCGTCGCCGCCGAGGAATTCGTCGAGGCGCACCCGGGCCATGCCGGCTCGATCGCCTTCCTGATCACCAGCGACGAGGAAGGCCCGGCCGTGGACGGCACCGTGCTCGTGTGCGACATGCTGGAAGAACGCGGCGAGACGATCGACTACTGCCTGGTCGGTGAGCCGACCTCCAGCCACGTGCTGGGCGACATGATCAAGAACGGCCGCCGCGGCTCGCTGTCGGGCTGCCTGAAGGTCAAGGGCGTGCAGGGCCACATCGCCTATCCGCACCTGGCGCGCAATCCGATCCACCAGGCGGCGCCGGCGCTGGCCGAACTCGCCGCCGAAGTGTGGGACGAGGGCAACGAGTACTTCCCGCCGACCAGCTGGCAGGTCTCGAACATCCATGCCGGCACCGGCGCCAACAACGTCATCCCGGGCCTGCTGACGGTCGACTTCAACTTCCGCTTCTCGACCGCCAGCACGGCCGACGGCCTGGAAGCGCGCGTGCACGCCATCCTCGACCGGCACGGCCTCGACTACGACCTGACGTGGACCCTGTCCGGCGAACCCTTCCTGACGCCGAAGGGCACGCTGTCCGAAGCGGTGTGCGGCGCCATCAAGCACGAGCTGGGCGTGAGCACCGAACTGTCGACCACCGGCGGGACCTCGGACGGGCGCTTCATCGCCCGCATCTGCCCCCAGGTGATAGAATTCGGGCCACCGAACGCCAGCATCCACAAGATCGACGAACACATCGAGCTGCGCTACATCGACCCGCTCAAGAACATCTACCGCCGCACGCTGGAAGCGTTGCTGGCGCCTTCGCCGCCCGCGGCGTAACCGACTCAGCGAGACCCCCGACATGGCCATGACCACGCCCAATTTCTGCACGCCGCGCGACCTGCTGCGTTATGCCGTCACCCGCTTCAACACCGCCAAGCTGTTTTTCGGCCATGGCAGCGCCGAAGCCCTCGACGAAGCCGCCTACCTGATCCTGCACACCCTGAAGCTCCCGCTGGACAAGCTCGAGCCCTTCCTCGACGCGCGCCTGCTGCAAGAGGAGGTGCTGCAGGTGCTGGCCGTGATCGAGCGCCGCGTCAGCGAGCGCGTGCCGGCCGCCTACATCACCAACGAAGCCTGGCTGGGCAGCTACAATTTCTACGTCGACGAACGCGTGCTGGTGCCGCGCTCCTTCATCGCCGAACTGATCCCGAACCTGTTCAGCCCCTGGATCCAGGATCCGGATGCGGTCGAGAACGTACTCGAACTGTGCACCGGTTCCGGCTGCCTGGCGATCATGCTGGCCGACGCCTTCCCGAACGCGACGGTGGATGCGGTCGACATCTCGAAGGACGCGCTGGCCGTCGCCGAGCACAACATCCGCGACTACAAACTGGCCGGCCGCGTGAACCCGATCGAGTCCGACCTGTACGAGAACGTGCCGTTCAAGAAGTACGACCTGATCGTCACCAATCCGCCGTACGTGAACAGCGATTCGATGTCGCGCCTGCCGCCGGAATACATGCGCGAGCCGCAGATCGCCCTGGCCGGCGGTGAGGATGGCATGGACCTGGTGCGCAAGATCGTCGACGGCGCCGCCGAACGCCTGACGCCGGAAGGCATGCTGGTGGTCGAGATCGGCAACGAGCGCGAGTACGCGGAAGCGGCCTTCGGCCACCTGGGCCTGACCTGGCTGACCACCAGCCAGGGCGACGATGCGGTGTTCCTGCTGACGGCTGAGCAGCTGGCGAAATAAAGCAAGCCCGTCGTTCCCGCGCAGGCGGGAACCCAAGTTCTTGCGATTCGAAGAGCTTGGATTCCCGCCTGCGCGGGAATGACGGATCAAACGATTACTGTGGTTTCTCCATGATCCGATTCTCCAACGTCAGTCTGATGCGCGGCACCAAGCCGCTGCTGGAAGACGCCGACCTCACCCTCAATCCCGGCGACAAGATCGGCCTGATCGGCGCGAACGGCGCCGGCAAGTCCAGCCTGTTCGCCATGCTGCGCAGCGAGCTCCACCCGGACCAGGGCGAGATCGATTTCCCGCAGCGCTGGCGCATGGCCTACGTGGCCCAGGAGACGCCGGCGCTGGACCGTCCGGCGATCGACTACGCGATCGACGGCGACGCCGGCCTGCGCACGCTGCAGTCGGAACTGGAACGCCTCGAAGCCGCCCCGCACACCCAGGAAAACGGGATCGCGATCGGCAATCTGCACGCGGCGCTGGCGGACGCCGACGCCTACACGGTGCAGTCGCGCGCCGAGCAGCTGCTGCTGGGCCTGGGCTTCTCGCTGGAGCAGATGCAGCAGCCGGTGGCCAGCTTCTCGGGCGGCTGGCGGATGCGCCTGAACCTGGCGCAGGCCCTGATGTGCCCTTCCGACCTGCTGCTGCTGGACGAACCGACCAACCACCTGGACCTGGACGCCATCATCTGGCTGGAAGACTGGCTGAAGCGCTACCCCGGCACCCTGATCATCATCTCGCACGACCGCGACTTCCTCGACGAGATCGTGAACGTGGTCGTCCACATCGACGAGCGCAAGCTGAAGCGCTACTCGGGCAACTACTCCGCCTTCGAGCGCCAGCGCGCCGCCCACATGGTGCTGGCCGCGGCCGCCTTCGAGAAGCAGCAGCGCACCCGCGCCCACCTGCAATCCTTCGTCGACCGCTTCAAGGCCAAGGCCACCAAGGCGCGCCAGGCCCAGAGCCGCATGAAGGCGCTGGCCAAGATGGAGGAGCTGGCCCCGCTGCGCGCCGCCGCCGAGTTCTCGTTCGAGTTCCGCGAGCCGCTGTCGGCGCCGAATCCGCTGCTGGTGATGGAAGACGTCGACGCCGGCTACCCGATCCTCGACGGGCACGGCGACAAGGTCGGCGGCAAGACCATCGTGCACCGCGTGAATTTTTCGCTGCAGACCGGCCAGCGCATCGGCCTGCTGGGCGTGAACGGCGCCGGTAAGTCCACGCTGATCAAGACCATCGCGAACGAACTGGCACCCCTGGCCGGCACCGCCACGCTGGGCAAGGGCCTGGTGATCGGCTACTTCGCCCAGCACCAGGTCGAGATGCTGCGCCACGACGAATCGCCGCTGTGGCACCTGCAAAAGATCGCGCCCACCGTGCGCGAGCAGGAGCTGCGCAACTTCCTGGGCGGCTTCAACTTCCCGGGCGATATGGTGACCAGCCCGATCAAGCCCTTCTCCGGCGGCGAAAAGGCGCGCCTGGCGCTGGCCCTGATCGTCTGGCAGCGCCCCAACCTGCTGCTGCTGGACGAACCGACCAACCACCTGGACCTCGAAACGCGCGAGGCGCTCACGCTGGCGCTGGCCCAGTTCGAAGGCACGCTGGTGGTGGTCTCGCACGACCGCCACCTGCTGCGCGCCACCACCGATGAATTCATCATCGTCGCCGACGGCCGCCTGCAACCCTTCGACGGCGACCTGGACGACTACAAGAACTGGCTGTTCCAGACCAAGCTGGGCAAGGGCGACGCCGCCACGCCGCTGCCGTCGAAGATTGATGCGCCGGCGTCGAACGCGGCCGCCGCGGCGCCCATCGCGGCCGTCGACCGCAAGGAGCAGAAGCGCCTGGAAGCCGAGGAGCGCCAGCGCATGGCCGCCGTGAAGAAGCCGATCGAAAACCGCATCAAGCGGCTCGAAGAGCAGATGGCCAAGCTGAACGCACGCAAGGCCGAGATCGATGCGCGCCTGCTGGAGCCGGCGATCTACGAGGCGGACAAGAAGGAAGCGCTGAAGACCCTGGTCTCCGACCAGGCCTTCGTGGTACGCGACCTGGGAACGCTGGAAGAAGAGTGGCTGGAGTTGCAGGAGCAGCTCGAAAGCCTGGCGGCGTAGAGATGCCGTCGTCCCGCGCGGGGACGACGCTTTCGGGACTCAAGCCACTTGCCGCGCCGCCGCCGGCTTGCGCACCGACATCAGCCGCTCGATGTCGACCAGGATCAGGCGCCGCCCGCCCGCCTGCCCCAGGCCGAGCAGGTATTCGGGCCGTTCGCCGTTCGC
Source organism: Massilia sp. LXY-6 (assembly GCF_051233485.1). NCBI lineage: Bacteria > Pseudomonadati > Pseudomonadota > Betaproteobacteria > Burkholderiales > Oxalobacteraceae > Massilia > Massilia sp. LXY-6. Next base: position 19,721 of record NZ_JBKFGF010000053.1, on the reverse strand, counting down.
CGCCGCGACCGGCAGCGGCGCCACCTGTTCCGGCACGAGGGTGAGCACGCCGGTCACGCCATCCACCACCATCCCCATCACGCAGCTGGAGAGCCGGAGGATGATCACGTCGGTCATCGGATCGGGCGCGTCCGGCGAAGTGCCGCAGGCGACGCGCATGTCGACCAGGGGGATGATCACCCCGCGCGACACGGCGACCCCGTCAATGATCTCCCCGCTCGCGGCGAAGCGCTCGAGGGCCTTGAGGACGCGCAGTTCCTGTACCTTGGCGAAGTCGATGCCGTATTCGCGGCCGCCGAGCGAAAAGCTCAGGAACTGGGTCGGATGGAAGCCGGAGGAAGTCGTGGTGTCATGCATGGCGCGCGTCCTTTATTCAGGATGGTCATACTAAGGCGGACAGTTCCTGATAAAGTTGAGTACAGTCAACTTTTCCTTGAAGCAAAAGCAAGTTTGCTTTCGCCGGGCGCGCCCGTACAATGTCCGCCCATGTGCGCAAGCGAAACGATGAGGACCTGACCATGTACCGGTGGCTGCGACGCCTGATTTACGGCCCTTCCGTGCCTGCGCGGCCGGCGCCGTCCACGACCGCGCGGTCAGCCGCCCCTGCGCCCGTCCCGCAGCCTGCGCCGGCTGCGCCCGCCCCCGCCCCCGCCCCCGCTCCCGCCATCCCCGTGCCGGCCGGCCAACCGATCGGCATACCGATCGCCTTCGAGCTGCTCGACCGCGTCGGCGGTGCCTGGAACGCCTGGCTGTTCGAGCGTGCCGACGAGGGCGGCCTGGAACTCAATCCTCATGAAGCCCAGGTGCTGGAGACGCTGGCCGGGATCCTGACCTCGCAGCAGTCGGGCGCCGCGCTGGTGCGGCGGATGCCGGGCCTGATCCCGCAACTGCTGCAAAGCCTGCGCAGCGAAAGCTTTTCCGGCAGCGCGCTGTCGCGCACGATTTCGTCCGACGTGGTGCTGGTGGCGGCGGTGATCCGCCTCGCCAACAGCTGCTACCAGGGCACCGGCGCCACCGTCACCAGCGTCGAGCAGGCGGTGATCCTGATCGGCCAGGAAGGCCTGCGCCAGCTGATCACGACCGTCGCCTTCCGCCCCATCATCGACGTCCATTCCGGCTTCTACGTGCGGCGCCTGGCGCCGATCCTGTGGGAACACTCGGAACGCTGCGCGGTCGCCGCGCGCGCGATCGCGCCGAAGCTCGGCATCGAAGCCTTCGACGCCTTCCTGGCGGCCCTGCTGCAGAACGTCGGCCTGACCGTGGCCCTGCGCACGATGGACCAGGTGACCAAGGGCGAGCCGCAGCTCGGTTCCGGCGTGTTCTGGGCCCAGCTGGGCCGCGACACGCGCCGCCTGAGCGTCAGCATCGCGCGCGAGTGGAATTTCCCGGACAGCGTGGTGCAGGCATTGGCCGAACAGGGCGGGCTGCGCAAGGGGGCGGCGATGTCGCCGCTGGGAAGGCTGCTGATGCTGGTCGACTACCTGGGCAAGCTCAGGATGCTGGCCGAGCAGGGGATGGTGGAGGATGACGATGCCACGCTGTTTGCGGGGCTGCCGGAGACTGCTGGGGAGTGTTACGGGCTGCTGGCATCCAGATGACCGTCGTTCCCGACCTGGTCGGGAACGACGGAGCAAAACTTACGGTTTTACGGACGCATCGGTCTTGGCCAGTTCGCGGTTCTGCTCATCCAGCCACTGCTTCAGCGGCGCAAAATAATCCAGCATCGCGGTCGCATCCATCTTGTCCTCGCCGGTGACGGCTTTCAGCGCCTCCGGCCAGGGCTTCGATTTACCCATCGCCAGCATCTGCTGGAACTTCGCGCCCGCCTTCTTGTTGCCGTAGACCGAGCAGCGGTTCAGCGGGCCGGTGTAGCCGGCTTCGCGGCACAGCGCGCGGTGGAACTGGAACTGCAGCACGTGGGCCAGGAAGTAGCGCGCGTACGGGGTATCGCTGGCGACGTGGAACTTGGCGCCGGCGTCGAAACCGCCCTCCGCGATCGGGGCCGGACGGCCGACGCCCTGGTACTGCTCCTTCAGCGCCCACCAGGCCTTGTCGTAGTCGGCCGGCTTGACCTGGCCGGAATACACCTGCCAGCGCCACTTGTCGACCATGTAGCCGAACGGCAGGAAGGCGACCTTCTGCAGCGCGGTGTACAGCAGCGGGCCGATGTCCTGGGACGAGTTCAGCTCTTGATTCGGCTCCTGTTTCATCAGGCCGATCTGCTTCAGGTAGGCCGGGGTGATCGACAGCGCCACGGTATCGCCGATGGCTTCGTGGAAGCCGTCGTTGGCGCCGTTCTTGAACATCGGCGACTGTCCGCTGTAGGCCAGGTCATAGTACAGGTGGCCCAGCTCGTGGTGGATGACGCGGAAATCCTCGGCGGTCGGGGTGATGCACATCTTCACGCGCACGTCGTCCTTGCCGTCCAGGTCCCAGGCCGAGGCGTGGCACACGACTTCACGGTCGCGCGGCTTGGTCAGCAGCGAACGCTCCCAGAAGGTCGCCGGCAGCGCGCGCATGCCGAGCGAGGTGTAGAAGCCCTCGGCATAGCGGGTCATCGCCACGGCGTCGGTCTTGCGCTCTTCCAGCAGTGCGGTCAGGTCTTCGCCCCCCTCCTTGGTGGCGGGTTTCAGCAGCGGGTACAGGTTGTCCCAGCTCTGCGCCCACATATTGCCCAGCAGGTGGGCCGGGATCGGACCGCTGGCCGGCACCACCGATGCGCCGTAGGCCTGGCGCAGCTTGTAGCGGGTATAGGTGTGCAGCGCGTCGTACAGCGGCTTGACCTGCTGCCACAGGCGCTCCATCTCTGCCGAGAAGGCTTCCGGGCTCATGTCGTAGCCCGAACGCCACAGCGCGCCGGTGTCGGCATAGCCCATCGTGCGCGCGCCCTTGTTCGAGACTTCGACGTACTTGACGTAGTCGTCCTTGTAGGCCGGCGACTGGGCGTGCCAGCCGAGCCAGACTTCCTTCAGGCGGTTCGGGTCGCGGCTGCTGGCCAGCACCTTTTCGAGTTCGCCGAGCGGCATGCATTCGGCTTTAACGGCGTCAGGCTTCGCCCCAGCGCCGGCGGCCGGCGCGGTGGCGGCCGCCGGGCAGTACTTGGCCTTGCCGTAGGCCCCGGTCATGCCGGCCGCCAGGCGCGCGTAGGCGGCGCGGTCGACGGCCTCCGGCAGCATCAGGGTCTGCTGCAGCAGCATCAGCTTGCGCGCGCTGGCTTGCGGCAGCTTCAGGTCCTTGTAGCGGCGCGCCTTCAAGGCCGTTTCTCCGCGCAGGGTCAGGAAGCCTTCGTTGGCCTGGGCCGTCATGGTCTGGGTGTCGAGCGTGATGAAGTTCTCGGCCACCCACTCGGCGCGCTCGGCGTCCAGGCCGAGCTGCTCGAGCTTCTCTTCGGCGTCCTTGATGAAGCGTTCGGCTTCCAGCACGGTCGGTTTGCCCTGGATTTTCGCAGGGGCTGCTCTGGTGGCGGCCGCCGCCGGCAGCGCCAGCACGGAACTGGCGCAAACCGCGGCGACCAGCGCCGCGATCATGCCGCGGCGGTACGCTGGATGAATCGTGTTCAAGTTTTCTCCTCCTCTTGGTTTTTTTCGGTCGTCAGGCGGCGCATCAAGCCGCGCTTGCCTGCTCGCTGCTCCAGCTGAAGCTGCCCTGCGCGCCGGAGAACAGCAGCTCCCCGGACTGCGGTCCGCGCAGGCGGGCCCTGGCCTCGCGCGGCGCAATGATATACGGAGAGCTAGCCGCCGGGCTGAATCCGAGCACGCGCACCAGGGTATCGCCCTGCACCCGATGAACGGTGACGGCCGCCGCGCTGGCGGCATCGCCGCGCTGGCGCTCGAGGTCGGCCAGCAGCTTGCGGCCCTCCTCGCGGTCGGCGTCGAGCTGCTTCAATTTGCCGGATACCTCGCCGATCGCCTTCAGCGCCGGCGCCATGTTTTGGCCCATGCGCTGGAACTGGCGCGCCTGCTCGGGCGTGAAGCTGATCTCGTTCTTGCGCACGCGCGAGGCCAGCATCAGGTAGCGGCGCACTTCCGGCTGAGCCGTCAGCGCGTCCATCTGCGCCTTGTGCTGCGCCGCCAGCTCGTCGCACCGGGCCAGGCGCGCGCCGATCGCGGCGATGATCTCTTCCACCTGCGCGCCTTCCGGGCGCAGCACGTAAACCAGCATCTCGCCCTGCTTGCGCGGCATCGCGAAATCGACCGTCACGCGGCGCCCGGCGACGGCGCTGCCCTCGGCGTGGCCGATATTTACCTCGTCGCCGATCACCTCGCAATTGACCGCGTGGCCGATCGTGACACGGGTGCCGGACACCACGCAGTTCTCGGCGCGTTCCAGCACCACCGCGCCGTCCTCGGCCTGCAGCACCGCGCCGGACGCCACCCCGCGCACGCGGATGTCGCCGCGCTTGTTGTGGGCGCTGCCGCCTACCAGGTTGGCATGCAGCAGGATGGTGCCGCCGCGCGAGACCAGCTCCCCGAACACGTCGCCGTGCACAGTGATCCCCTCTCCTTCGATGACGCGCTTTTCCTGCACCTCGCCAAACTCTTCATAATCGCCGCTGAGCTGCAGGTTGCCGGTGGTCTTGGCGCTGACGCCGTCACGGCTGACGATCTTGTCGCCCACCGAGATCCTGCTGGTCGACGGTTCGACGCTCAGGAAGCCGGCCTGCTGCGAGACCAGGAATTCGCCTTCTTTCAGGCGCTCGACCTTCGTGCCCTCGCCGGCATACTCGCCGAGGTCGAAGTCGCTGCCGGGCTTGGGCGCCAGCGGCGCGCCGGACATCTCGAAGCCGGGCCTGCCGATGCTGAGCGGGACCTTCTGCAACAGCCGCACGCCCGGCTGGATCTGCGGGAAGCGGTTCTGAAAGCTGTTCAGGTCGAGGCGGCCGTCGGCCAGCTGGCGCGGAGCGTCGTTGCGGTGGATGTCGTCGGAGACTTCGACGATGCGGGCATCCTGCCCCGGCTCCGGATCGAGGCGCCGGGCCACCGTGACCCGCTCGGCCTTGCCGGTGTCGATCGCGCTGCGGACGGCGTCGAGGTCGATGCCGAAGCGGATTCCCTTGAGCCACATGTCGGCGATGAACTCGTCGAGGTCCAGGCGGGCCGGCACGCCGGGACCGTCCGGATCCGCGGGATCGGGCAGCCAGACCGGCTCGAAATAGTATTCGGCGCGGCCGCCGCCGATCTTCACCGAGCGGTACAGCTCGCGCCGGGCGGGATCGAAAGGCAGGATGGCGGCGGCGATCCGCGCCTGCACGCTGCCGTCGGCAGCCTTCGGCAGCGCCGGGCCGTGGTCGAACAGGGCCTTGAGCAGGATGGGATAGTCGATCGCGGCGAGGTAGTGGCCACCGCGGAAGATGCCGTCGATGGCGGCGACCAGGGTCGTGCCGAGCACGGCGGGATCGGCATGCACGCCGTCGGGGCGCCTGTCGATGCAATGCTCGGGGCCGGTGGCGGTAAAACGGGCCGCCTGTGCTTGCGCCGGCGCGGCAGCGAAATCCGTAGACACGTCGAACTCCCAGTCCATTGAGACTGGCTAGCGTATCACGTTGCCGACGCTAAATAAACATCTTGCAACTAGATTGCGTTTTTGCAATAAAATGAGAGAGGAATCAGCGACGCGGCGGATACAGGTCCATGCCGGCTTCGTTGATCTGGCGGCGCAGGTCGCGCCGTTCGTCCGGCGTCATGCGGCCGCTGCCGCGGCGTGCGTCGCGCTGCTCCTGCTGCAACTGCTGCTGTTGCTGCTGTTGCTGCTGTTGTTGCTGCTGTTGCTGCTGCATGCGGCGCTGCTCTTCGTAGGCGCGGACGTCGTAGCGCGGGTCGCGGTCCTGCGACAGCTGGTAGCGTCCGCCATGCTCGCCGTGGTCGGACTGCTGCATGGACGCATTGTCGCGGCGATCGTATTGGCGTTCCCCGTACTGCTGGGCAAACGCGGCGCCCGATGCGCCGAGAACCAGGGCGCACGCCAGCGCACTGCGAAGCGCGCAGCGGGCAAACCGCCCTGCCTTCGTTCCTGCGTAGTGGTTGGTGACGCTGTTCATGGTGTGCCTCTTCCGCGATGCCAAGTAAGGGGATAAGCTAAGCTGTGATTCGTAAGCTGTGTTTCGGTTTTGATGTGAGGCCAGTGTATGAGGATTCCCCTGGAGGTATAAGACCAAATGGGTAAAGTTTGTAACACAATGTAATGCCTCGGCAATATCCCCCGTCCGCGAAGGCATATGAAGTTACCATAGCGACATTAATCTGACAAATCCTGACAGACTCATGAATGCAACAAGCCCGAATAACGGAGGCCAGAACAACGGCCATTCCGCGAAAATCATGGTGGTCGACGACGACGTGCGCCTGCGTGATCTGCTGCGCCGTTACCTGACCGAACAAGGATTCCAGGTCGTGACGGCGGAGAGCGCGCCGGCCATGAACAAGCTGTGGCTGCGCGAGCGCTACGACCTGCTGGTGCTGGACCTGATGCTGCCCGGCGAGGACGGCCTGTCGATCTGCCGCCGCCTGCGCGGTGCCGGCGACCAGACCCCGATCATCATGCTGACCGCCAAGGGCGAGGACGTGGACCGCATCGTCGGCCTCGAGATGGGCGCCGACGACTACCTGCCGAAGCCCTTCAACCCGCGCGAGCTGGTGGCGCGCATCAACGCGGTCCTGCGCCGCAAGGGTCCGGACGAAATCCCCGGCGCGCCGTCCGAAACCCCGCAGACCTTCGAGTTCGGCGACTTCGTGCTCGACCTGGGCACGCGCACGCTCAAGAAAAACGGCGAGACGGTGCCGCTGACCACCGGCGAATTCTCGGTACTGAAGGTGTTCGCGCGCCATGCGCGCCAGCCGCTGTCGCGCGAGAAGCTGATGGAACTGGCGCGCGGCCGCGAGTACGAAGTGTTCGACCGCTCGCTCGACGTGCAGATCTCGCGCCTGCGCAAGCTGATCGAACCGGATCCGTCCAGCCCCCTGTACATCCAGACCGTCTGGGGCCTGGGCTACGTGTTCATCCCCGAAGGCCAGCCGCGCTGATCGGCCCTTAGCCAACCGCATCGATGTCCGAAGCACCCCACGCGCATCTGCTCGGCCGCATGAAGAGCGGCCTGTTCTGGCGCACCTTCCTGCTGCTGTCCTTCCTGACCGGGCTGTCGATCGCCTCGTGGATCGGCATGATCAACGTGTTCCAGCGCGGTTCGCAGGCCGAGCAGACCGCCGAACTGCTGGTGTCGGTGGTCACCCTCACCAAGGCCGCGCTGACCCACTCCTCGCCCGACCTGCGGCGCGAGCTGCTGATCGAGCTGGTGTCGAACGAAGGCATCCGCATCCTCACGCTGGAGCCGGACGACAAGGTCGAGCCGCCGCCCGCGAATTCCCTGATGCCCGAAATCGCCGCCCGCGTGCGCGAGAAGCTGGGCCAGGACACGCGCTTCTCGCGCCGCGTGAACGACATGCCGGGCTTCTGGATGAGCTTCGACATCGACGGCGACAAGTACTGGCTGATGCTCGAACGCGAACGCATCGCCGGCCTCACCGGCGTGCAATGGCTGGGCTGGGCCACGGTGGTGGGCGCGCTGTCGCTGCTTGGTGCCGCTTTGATCTCGGGTCTGGTCAACTTGCCGCTGGCGCGCCTGACCGCCGCCGCGCGCGCGATCGCCCAGGGCAAGCGCCCCGCCCCGCTGCCCGAAAAAGGGTCGAAGGAGATCCTCGAGGCCAACCGCAGTTTCAACCAGATGGTGGACGACCTGCAGCAGCTCGAAAAGGACCGCGCGATCATCCTGGCCGGCATCTCGCACGACCTGCGCACGCCGCTGGCGCGCATGCAGCTGGAGGTCGAGATGGCCAACCTGTCGCAGGAAGCGCGCGAGGGCATCCAGTCCGACATCGCGCAGATGGACGCCATCATCGGCCAGTTCCTCGACTTCGCGCGCCCGACCGAGGCCGCCACCTTCGTGCCGATCAACCTGTCCGAGCTGCTGGAGGACTGCGCCCACGCGGCCGCCCGCCTGCCCGACGTGCGCACCGCCACCGCCATCGAGCCCGACATCCACGTGCCGGCCAACGCCACCGATTTGCGGCGCGTCTTCAACAACGTGATCGAAAACGCGCGCAGGTACGGCAAGACCCCGGGCGGGGACATCACCGAGATCGACATCGCCTGCCATGTCAAGATGACGGGCCACGGCCGCCGCGCCGTGGTCGAGATCGGCGACCATGGCGTCGGCGTGCCGGACGACCAGATCCAGCAGCTGCTGCGCCCGTTCACCCGCCTCGACAGCGCGCGCGGCCAGGCCAACGGCGCGGGGCTCGGCTTAGCGATCGTCGAGCGCGTCACCAGCCGCCACAACGCCGAGCTGCAGGTGCGCAACCGCGAGGGCGGCGGCCTGGTGCTGCAGTTCGCCTTCCCGCTGGCGGCTTGAGATATTCATCCTTGAGACAGATATGACCGAAAACACCACCCAACTCACGTATTCCGACGTCGAACAGGCCGCCGCGCGCATCGAAGGAGCGGCCCACCGCACCCCGGTCCTGAGCTCGCGCACGGCCGACGCCATGGCCGGCGCGCAGCTGTTCTTCAAGGCCGAGAACTTCCAGCGGATGGGCGCCTTCAAGTTCCGCGGCGCCTACAACGCCATCGCGAAATTCAGCGAGGCCCAGCGCCAGGCAGGCGTGCTGACCTTCTCGTCCGGTAACCATGCGCAGGCGATCGCCCTGTCGGCCAAGCTGGCCGGGATCCGCGCCGCCATCATCATGCCGAAGGACGCGCCGGAGCTGAAGGTACGCGCCACCCAGGGCTATGGCGGCGAGGTGATCTTCTACGACCGCTACACCGAAAACCGCGAAGAGATCGGCGCCCGCTTGGCGCAGGAGCGCGGCATGACCCTGATTCCGCCCTACGACCATCCGGACGTGATCGCCGGCCAGGGCACCGCCGCCAAGGAACTGTTCGACGAGGTGGGCGAGCTCGACCTGCTGCTGGTGCCGCTCGGCGGCGGCGGCCTGCTGGCCGGCTGCGCGCTGGCGGCCTCGACACTGTCGCCGAATTGCAAGGTCATCGGCGTCGAGCCGGAAGCCGGCAACGACGGCCAGCAGTCGCTGCGCAGCGGGCGGATCGTCGACATCGGCGTGCCGCAGACGATCGCCGACGGCGCCCAGACCAGCCACCTGGGCCAGCACAACTTCGCCGTGATCCGTAAACTGGTGTCCGACATCGTCACCGTCAGCGACGCGCAGCTGGTCGACACCATGAAGTTCTTCGCCGAGCGCATGAAGACGATCGTCGAGCCGACCGGCTGCCTGGCCGCGGCCGCCGCCATGCACGGGATCGTACCGGTCGAAGGCAAGAAGGTCGGTATCTTGATCAGCGGCGGCAACGTCGACCTGGGCCGTTTCGCCAAGCTCGTCGGCGCCTGAGCCATCGGCCGGGATCGGGCAATCCTGAAGATCGGGCGGTAAAAACGGCTGTAATCGTGGCTTAGAAAACAACGCCGTCCCGCTATCCTTCTTTCCTGTTTGTAATCTCACAAAAAGGGAAGATGATGTTTTCAGGATTTATCCATCTGACGCCGAAAGCAGTCCTGCTGGCCATGGCGATCTCGTACGTGCTGACCACCGTCGCCAGCGAACTGTATCTGCACCGGTCGCGCAGCCACCGCGCCATCACCTTCCATCCAGTGCTGTGCCAGTTTTTCCGGATGTGGATCTTCCTGACCACCTTCGGCGTGACGGTGAAGATGTGGGTCGCCGTGCACCGCAAGCACCACGCCAAGACCGACACGGTCGAGGACCCGCACAGTCCGGTCATCCACGGTCTCTGGACGGTCCTGAGCAAGGGCGTGCTGCTGTACCGCAAGGCTGCGCGCGACGGCGAGGTGATGAAGACCTATGGCGTGGGCATCAAGGAAGACTGGATGGACACGCACCTGTACACGAAGCACCGCTTCAAGGGGGCGTGGTTCTTCCTGCTGGCAGAGATGGCGCTGTTCGGCATCGAGCACGGCTTTTACATCTGGCTGTTCCAGCTGTCGGTGTCGCCGATCTGGGCGGCCGGCTTCATCAATGGCTTTTTCCATGTCGTCGGCTACCGCAACTTCGAAACGCGTGAGCATTCGCGCAATTTCTTCCCGATCGGGATCATCTTCTGCGGTTCGGAACTGCACAATAACCACCATGCTCATCCGGCCTCGGCCAAGCTCTCGATGCGCTGGTGGGAGTTCGATTCCGGCTGGCTGCTGATCCGGGTGCTGGCCTGCTTCCGCCTCCTGACGATCAACCGCGTGGAAACCGGCGTGTTTGAAGCGCGCGACCGCACCGTGCTCGCGGACACCGGCATCAAAGCCTGAGCGCGTTAAGCCGCGCACAGTCGGGCCCGCATCCCGGGCGTAGAGTCGACTTGCAACATAACTCTACATGGAGGCCACAATGAACAAGTTGCACAAGCTTCTCATCGCCACCCTGGCTGCCGGCTCGTTCGGCAGCGTTGCCGCACCGGCCCTGGCCGATACCGTCATCATCCGCGAGGCGCCGCCCGCGCCGCGCGCCGAGCGCACCCCGCCGCCGCGCCGCGGCCACGTGTGGGCACCGGGCCACTGGGAATACCGTCACGGCCGCTACGTCTGGACACGCGGCACCTGGCTGCGCGAACGCCACGGCTACGCCTACAACGCCCCGACCTGGGTCGAGCGCGACGGCCGCTGGGTGATGGAACGCGGCGGCTGGCGCCGTGGTGACCGCGACGGCGACGGCATCCGCAACGGGCGCGACCGCGACCGCGACGGCGACGGCGTGCCGAACCGCCTGGATGCGCGTCCGAACAATCCGAACCGCAGCTAAGCCCTTCCAGCCCCCCACTGGGCGGCGTGTCGACGGAAACCGGGCTGACCGACGACATGCCGCCCTGCCCGGCCCGTCGCTGGCCGCTCACCATGCCGCAGTGCTGGCCACCTCGACCAGGGGCCGCTTACCCGAAGATCGTTTCCACCACCGACGCCTAGCGCCGCACCGGCGCCGGCGTCTGCTGCTGCTTGCCCTGGGTGCCGGGGCCGCGCACCGTGCTGCTAGCGGCCGGGGGCGGCGCCGGCTGCGCTGCGAAGTAGCTCGACAGGGCGGCGACGTCGGCATCCGCCAGCGCCCTGGCGATATGCGGCATCTGGCCGCTGCCGTCGGTCTTGCGGGCCCCGCTCTTCCAGGCGCCCATCGCCGCCGTCAGATAGTTCGCGTGCTGGCCAGCCAGGTAGGGATAGTCGGGCTGCTTGCCCACGCCGCCCGGACCGTGGCAGTTGGCGCAGGCCTGCACGCCACGGCTTTCGTCGCCGACCTCGGACAGCAGGCGTCCGCGCGTCCAGCCGGCGTCGGACGGCTTCGCAGCGGCCGGCGCCGTCGACGTGGCGCCGGGCGTGCTCCCCAGCGATGCATAATATGCGCTGACGTCGCGGATCTGCTGCGCGCTCATGGCCTTCGCGATCGGCTGCATGATCGGGTTCACGCGCGCATCGTTGGCGTAGGCGCCGAGCTGCCTGCCGAGATAGGCCTGGGACTGGCCGGCAATGCGCGGCAAGCCGCCGGCCGCGTTGCCCTCGCCCTGGGCGCCGTGGCAGCCGCCGCAGGCCATCACGTTGTTCGCCCCGCCCTGGATGCTGAGCCGCTCTCCGGCCTGCAGGTTCGCTTCGCCACTGGCCTGGGCTGCGGATGCGCCGGGGAGGCCCAGCGCCGTCGCCGGGCCGCCCTGCTGGTCCTGCTGCATCAGTTGCGCGCCCGGGCCCTGCTGCGCGCCCGGCTCCGGCTGGGCCGGATGGCCGTTACTTTGCGTGGCCTGCGCGGCTTTCGACTGAGCGGTTTCGCCGCCCTTCTTGCCCTCATGCTGGCAGGCCGCCAACACCAGCGCCAGCACCGCCGCCATGGCCACCGTTGGGGTAAAAGTGGACGCTTTCATGCTTGCACCAGCGCTCGCCCGGGCGACTTCGGATAGCGGTTGAGGATCGCATCCGCCTTGAAGAATGTTCGTTGCGACAACTTCTCCATCTCCAATCCTTTACTCCAACAGGTTTGTCGAGCAGGTCTTCGGGCAGGTCTTGCAGCCTGGGCCAGCGCTTGGAGCGGGATATCAAACAACAATGCGCGAACAAGGATTCGCGGACAGGGTGAGTCAACGTACAGAGAACGGCGGGCGCGGCAGGCACTATCTGAACATAGCACAGGAGATCATCATGAAGCGCCCAGTTAGATTGCTGAGCATGATTGCCGCCGCCGCCCTGTGGGCTGCCGCGGTGCCGGCCGCGACGGCCGGCAACGAGATCGTGAAATGTGTCGACGCCAACGGTCACGTCACCCTGACCGACCAGCCCTGCGAGGCCGGCGCCGCAACGGTGAAGTTGAGCAGCGAGACGCGGCTGCCGCAGCGCCACGTCGTGCCACCCGCCGAGTTGCGTCATGAGGGATGGAAACGGCCGCAAGTGGCCCGCCCCGCCCCGCTGTCGCGCGATGTCGCCACCCTGAAGGAAGCGCGGCGCACGCTGATGCTGCAGGAAGCCCGGCCAAGCCTGGCCGGACTCAATTGATCAATGTAGATCGCGCAGCGGCCTGATCTCGATCAGTTCCGGCTCGTTGGCCGAGGCCCCGAGGGTGCGCACCACCTGCTGCACGTCCTCGCCCTTGATGAAGCTGGCCGAGGAGCTGGCCGCCAGCAGTTTTTCCGGCGGCTGCGAGCGCGCGATCGCATAGCCCTGCACGTAGTCGACGCCGATCTCGGCCAGGGTGCGCACCGTCTCCGCATCCTCGGCCCACTCGGCGATCGTCTTCATGCCCAGGTTCACCGCCAGGCTGACGATGGCCTCGACGATGGCGACGTTGGCCGGATGGGCGTTGATGTTGACGATGAAGTTGCCGTCGATCTTCAGCACGTCGGCCGGCAGTTCCTTCAGGTAGGAGAACGAGGTGTAGCCGGCGCCGAAGTCGTCCAGCGCCACCTTCACGCCGAAGGCCCGCACCTGGTCGATGAACCTGCGCGTGTTGTCGAGGTCGTGCAGGGCCACGCTTTCCGTGATCTCCATGCACAGGCGCCCCGCCACGTGCGCATAGCGCGCCAGGATTTCCAGCGTGTCCTGCACGAAGCGCTCGTCGTTCAGCGAGGCGCCCGACAGGTTCATGCAGACGAAGCGGGTATTGCTCAGCGACTCGACGTGGTCCTCGATCCAGGCCAGGGTGGTCGACAGCACCCAGCGGTCGATCACGCCCGCGCGTCCGCTCTTCTCGGCGGCGGCGATCACCGGGCCGGCCGCCGACACGCGGCCGTCCTCCCCGCGCATGCGCAGCAGCACTTCGAAGTTCAGCGACTCGTGCGGCGAACGCAGCGACATGATCGGCTGCATCTCCAGGAACATGCCGTCGGTCGCATTGGGGCCGGACAGGTGCGCCACCAGGTTCAGCTCAGCCTCGCGCTCGTGGAAGGCGCTCGATCCGCGCTTGTACACCACCAGCCCTTCGCTGTGGCCGTCCTTGGCTTCGCGGCAGGCGCGGTCCGCGGTCGAGACGGCATCCTTGATCTCCATGCCCGGCGCGACTTCGATCAAGCCGACCGAGCCGCGCACGTGGAAGGCCTTGTCGCCGACCCGGTAGGGCGAGCCGCCGATGCGGTCGACGATGCTGCGGCAGATCAGCGAGGCCATCGAGATCGCCGTGTCCGGCATCACGATCACGAATTCGTCGCCGCCCACGCGTCCGACCTGCTGGTTGCCGGCCAGCGTCATCGCCACGCGCTCGCAGACTTGCTTGAGGACTTCGTCGCCGGCGGCGTGGCCGAACAAATCGTTGATCAGCTTGAACCGGTCGAGGTCGAGGTAGGCCAGCGTCAGCGGACGGCCCGGCGCCGCCGCCGCGGCGGCGGACTCGAACATCTTCTCGATCCCGCGCCGGTTGAAGACCTTGGTCAGCGGATCGTTGTTGGCCATGAAGCGCAGCTGCTCGGTGGCCTTGTATTTTTCGGTCACGTCCTGCAGCACGGCCTCGATGCGGCCGCGCGCGAGGGTGGCGCTGATCATGAAACGCTGGCTGCCGTCGCGGCTGGCAAGCTGCATTTCGGCCTCGCTCTGCTGGTGCACCCGTTCGTGCAGCTCGACCCAGATGTTCTCGGCGAAGAACTGCTTCCAGCTGGTGCGGCCCGGCATGATCGTTTCGGTGCCCAGCATCTTGCGCAGGGCCGGGTTTGCGCTCAGGAAGTTACCGTAGGTGTCGAGGGTGAACAGGCCGACCGGCATCGCCTCGTAGGCCTGCTGCAGCTTTTCCTGGGCCTCGAGGCGCTGCTGGGTTTCGATGCGCATCTGCTCGGCCACCGCCAGTGCGGCCAGCAGGGTGGAGGTCAGCGCCGCCGTCACGCTGTTGACGATGCCGGCCAGTTCGCGCTTCCCGAACGCCGCGGCGCTCACTTCCGCCAGCGAGGCCACGAAGGTCACCGCGAAGGATGCCGCGAACCAGATCGCGACCCGGTTCCGCGAGTACACCATGATGTTGACCAGGCCCAGGGTCATCACCGACAGGCCGAATGCGGTCACGCACCACATCACCGGCAGGAAGTGGCGGTACGGCAGCAGCACTGCGGAAGCCAGGAACGGCAGGCAAACCCATTGGGAGAAGCGCAGCAGCGCATTGAAGCGGGTATTCGCGAGGGCCGATCCGAACAGGGTCTGATACAGGGTCAGCGTCATGATCGAATACAGCGCGATCGTCACCGCGCGCAAGGGCAGCAGCCACTCGGCGGGAATGGCCTGGCCCAGCCACTGCACATCCCACCCCGCCGACAACCCGCCAACGCGCAGGTTCAGCAGCAGCCAGCCGGCAAACTGGACATACAACACTTGTCGGTTGATGAGCGCGGTGACCAGGACGAACAGGGTCAGCACGATCATGCCGCCGTCGAGCAGGCCGGACTTGCGGTGGAAACGCTGCACCGACAGTTCGAGCTGCTCGTGCGGCCAGACGACGGCGGTCAGGCGCGCCGGCCCCATCGACACCGTGCGGCACAGGACCTCGGTCGTGCCGGTAGGCAAGTGCAGCACGAATCCGGACTTGACCGCCGCCATCCCGGGCGTCGCGGCGTCGCGCGCGACCTGGCCCAGCGACTGCAGGGTCTGCGCATTCCAGCAGGCCATCTCGATCGTGTGCCGCGACGGGAACTCCACCTCGTTCCCCTGGTCGGCAGCGCGAACGGAAAACGCCAGCCACACCGGATCTTCGGAAAGATGGGTTTCGACATGGTCGACCGGGGATTGCCGCGCCAGCGCCTGCAAGGCCTGGGCCGGGGTAGTTGCGGCGCTGTCCATCACAAACCGCAGGTCCAGCGGCTGCTCGCCGCTTGCCACGTAATGGTCGCGCCAGGACGCGAGCGCGACCACCGACAGGATCAGGACGGCAATCGGGATGATGTAGACGGCCAAAAAACGCAGGGCCGCATCGATCGCGTGTTGCGCCAGTGACAGCTTGGTTTTACGGTGTGTGGAAAAGGGTTTGAGCATGGGCGGCAGTGGGCTGCAACAGGATGTCCATCGCAGCTAGTCCTGCCGACGGCATCGATTTCGCAAGGATACAGGCTGAAATCAATACCGTCATGCAATTTTTGTGTTATGCCATCGCAAAATGGCTTTGCGAAACCACACTGGCCGGAACTGGACGCGCGGCGGCTGGTGTCCTGGACAAGGCCGCGGCGCGTGGCGCGATGTCGATATCCGGATGCCGGGTATGGCGGAAGTAGGCCAGCAGCGGGTGGCGAGCCGCAGTCCAGCGCGCTTCGCCGGTAGCGATCTCGAAGGCCATGACACGGTGCGGAATATTGCCTACGTGACGAAGCGGGATCATCGCCTTGTCCTCGAAAACGTCGCTGAAAAGCAACTGTTCGTACTGGCGATCGATCGGTGCGCGTCCGGTGACGACCGCGTAGTCGATGGCATTCTGCTCGCAATAGTCGAAGCAGGCTTTAATGAGAGCAATCTTGACAACGCGGCCGATCCGCCCTTCGTCGACCCCCAGCCGGGTGACTTCGGCAAGGCGGCGGCCCTGCAGCCAAGCCGGCAGCGCCACCGACTCCTCGATGTGCAGGGGTCCGTGCAGGTTGGTCTGGATGCGCGCGGTGCCCAGGGGCGAGCCGTCGAGCCTGGATTCGGCCAGCAGCACCACGGTGTCTTCGGCATAGTCGCAAGCTTCCGGGTCGACCAGGGTGCGCGCGAAGTCGGGAACGTGGCGCGCATAGGCCGCGTGACGAATGCCGACCGCCTTCCTCAGACTGCTTTCCGTCTCGACACGGCGAATCGTGAACGGCAGGCGCTCGACAGGCATCCCTTCCGCTGCGGCGGAGAGGAGAATCGCGGGGTTGCACATATCCATGACTGGGCTTCCTATAAGAGAGAGACAACGACATTTCGTGTTGAGTATTATCAATCCCTTATAAAAAACCCAAGGCCGAAAGAAGGGCAGTTTTTGCCCCCTAATTCATTTATTTCCAGACATGAAACGCGCCGTGCCGGCCACCCGGATCGAGCCGCCGGGCGCATCGCCTACACCGGCGTGCAGGAGCGAACGCATGCCCATGTCCTCGCCCTGCACCACATCGATCGCGCCGCCGTGCGGCCAGCCGAGATCGCGCAGGTAGCCGGCCAGGGCCGCGGTGCCGGCGCCGGTGGCCGGGTCTTCGTACACGCCGCCGGCCGCGAACGGGTTACGGGTGTGGAACAGGCGCGCACTCTCGGCCCACACCAGCACGATGGTGATCAGGCCATGGGCCAGCATCAGCGCGCGGCCGGCCTGCAGGTCGTAGCGCATGGCGGCCAGCAGGTCGCGGCTGGCCAGCGCCAGCACCAGGTGGTCGTTGCCGGCATGGGCCAGGCCCGGCGGGATGCGCGGGTCGAGGTCGGCCTCGCTGTAGCCGAACAGCTCGAGGGCGGCGGCCACCAGTTGCGGGTCGGCCGGAGCGCTGCGCGTCGGCGGCGACTGCAGCGCCGCCGCTATCGGAGCATCCGCGCGGGAGCCGTCGTGGCGGCCTTCGACGGTGATGTTCGCCTGGTTCAGCGCCAGCGCATACACGCCGTCGCCGAAGGTGTGCGCCAGCGCGGCGCCGAGGGCGATGGTGGCGTGACCGCAGAACGGCACCTCGGCCTCCGGCGAGAAGTAGCGCACGCGAAAGCCTTCGCCATCTGGTTGTTTGACGGCGAACGCGGTCTCGGAAAAGCCGACCTCGTATGCCAGGCGCTGCATCTCGGCATCCGGCGGCAGGGCCGGGCCGATCCAGACGCCGGCCGGATTCCCGCCCTGGTCGCCGTCGGAAAAGGCGGCAATGCGCAGCACCGGGGTGATCGATGAATTCATGGGACGCTCCTTGCGCTGTTTAATGGAAGAAATATGATAATGCCGCCCCGCGAAGCTTGCTGACGGCTTGACAATGCCACGCGGCCGCCCTACATTTAGATAACCATCTAATTAGAGAAATATCGAACATGACGGGCACGCTCACCGCCGCCTTCAAGGCCATCGCCGATCCGACGCGGCGCGAGATCCTGCACCTGCTGCGCAAGGAAGAGATGACGGCCGGCGACGTCGCCGCCCGTTTCGACATGACCAAGCCGACCATGTCGCACCATTTTTCGGTGCTCAAGGAAGCCGGCCTGGTCACCAGCCGGCGCGAAGGCCAGACCATCTGGTACGCGTTGAACACCACGGTGCTGGAGGATGTGCTGGCCTGGACCATGAACATGGCGCACGGTGCGAAAGATGAAAGACGAGGAGACTGAAGATGACGAAGAAGCGCTTCCTGTGGTGGTCGATTCCGATGCTGGTCCTGGTCGTGGCGGCGACCGCACTCGCCTATCCGGACCTGCCGGCGACCGTCCCGACGCACTGGAACGCCGCCGGCCAGGTCGACGGCCAGGGGCCGCGCAGCACGATCTTCCTGCAGCCGGTCATCATGGGGTTGCTGCTGCTGATGTGGCCATGGCTGCCGAAGGTTTCGCCGGACAGGTTCCGGGTCGAGGGCTTCGGCGACACCTGGTGGTTCAGCGGCATGGTCGTGGTCGGGCTGCTCGCTTATGTCCAGGGTGTGGTGCTGGCGGTGATCGTGCACGGATCCCTGGACATCGGTCGCGCCCTGCTCGGCGGCATCGCCATCGCCCTTGTCCTGCTGGGGAACGTACTCGGCAAGGTCAAGCGCAATTTCTGGCTGGGCGTGCGCACGCCGTGGACCCTGGCCAGCGACCGGGTCTGGTATGCCACGCACCGCCTGGCCGGCAAGACCATGTTGGCGGGCGGGCTGCTGGCGCTGGGCGCCACGCTGGCCGGCTTGCCGCCGTATGTTGCCACCGCCGCGCTGCTGGCGGGGGCGCTGGTGCCGGCAATTTACTCGCTCGTCTATTACAAGCGGCTCGAGCGGAGCCGCGGCGCGTGAACCGGTGATCGTGGGCACGTGGTGCCTACGCCGGCCGCGCCCACCCTACGTCGCCGATAGCCTGTAGGGTGGGCTCCCCGAGCCCACCACCACACCGGTATCAGAAACCAGGCGGACGCTCGCCCGCCACGCCCGCCGTCTTCTCCAGCGCCAGGCCCACGCGGCCGATGGTGCCCTCGTCGAACAGGCGCCCGATCAGGGTCACGCCATGCGGCACGCGGCGCGCCGGCGAAAAGGTCGGCAGCGGCTGCGCCGGGTTCGGTGCCCAGTCGCTGCGCGCCTGCTCCACCATCACGGAACCGGTGCGCAGGGTCAGCGACGGGTGGCCCGTAAAATTCGAGATCGTCAGCATCTCGTCGCGCAGCGAAGGCACCAGCAGCAGGTCGACGTCGAGGAAGATCCGCGCCATCTCCAGCGCCACCTTGCGGCGCATCCGGTCGGCCTGCACGAAGTCGACCGCCGACAGGAAGCGCGCCTCGCGGAACAGGTTCGGCCAGGCGTCCGGCAGCTGGGCCTTCAACTGGTCGACGCGGTGGTCGAGCGTGATCTCCTCGAAGGCCGCCGCCGCTTCCGCGAACAGCACCGCGTTCAATGACTGGTAGGGCCAGTCCGGCAAGGAAACCGGCACCGGGTCCAGGCCCAGCTTCTTCAGGCTCTCCAGCGCGGCGCGGTCGACGTCGGTGGCCGGCGCTTCCTTCATCCAGTCCGCGAAATAGCCGACCTTCAGGCCGGACACTTTCGCGGTCGCGTCGAAGTCCAGCCGGGCCGGCACGCCCGCGACGTCGCCGGGGTCGGTGCCCGAAATCGCCTTCAGCACCAGCATCGCATCCTCGACACTGCGCGTCATTGGTCCCAGTTTGTCCAGCGACCAGCACAGGGTCATGGCGCCGGTGCGCGGCACCCGTCCATAGGTCGGGCGCAAGCCGGTGACGCCGCAGCGCATCGACGGGCTGACGATGCTGCCGCCGGTCTCGCTGCCGATCGAGAACGCGACCAGGCCGGCGGCGGTGGCCGCGCCCGGGCCGGCGCTGGAGCCCGAGGCGCCCTCCTCCGGCAGCCACGGGTTCATGGTCTGGCCACCGAACCAGATGTCGTTCAGCGCCAGCGCACCCAGGCTCAGCTTCGCGATCAGCACGGCGCCGGCGGCATCCAGCTTCGCCACCACGGCGGCGTCGCGGGCCGGCACGCGGTCGCGGTAGAACTCGGCGCCCCAGGTGGTGCGGATTCCCTTGGTGTCCAGCAGGTCCTTCACGCCGTACGGGATGCCGTGCAGCGGGCCGCGGTATTTACCGGCCGCGATCTCGCGGTCGGCCTGG
>NZ_JBKFGF010000052.1:0-6455 GCF_051233485.1 Massilia sp. LXY-6 | reverse complement strand
ATCAGACTGATCAACCGTCGGCATGCCGCCCGTTCTGCTACCAACCCGCTGCAAAAGCCAAAATCTCTTGTCGCAGTCGTTGACAAGGTCAATACATATCAGCGTACTGTCTTCGAAGATACGCCTTGCCCTGAGGGCTTGTCGGACACGCTAGTCCTTATTGCGCCAGCAGCAGGAACACGGTCGGCTTCTTGTGGAAGTCCGGCCCCTTGTTCGCGGCCAGCGCGGCCTTCCACTTTGCCGCCGTGAGTGTGCGCACCGATTCGCTCGGCAGCGACAAGTCCGTTGCCACGCAGATCAGGGTGCCGGGCTGGCAGGCGCCGGCCAGCGCTTCCAGCATGGCGGCGTTGCGGTAGGGCGTCTCGATCAGCAGCTGGGTCTGTTTTTCGGCGCGCGAGCGCTGTTCCAGTTGCTGGATGCGCTTGGTGCGCTGGGCCGCGTCGGTCGGCAGGTAGCCGTTGAAGGCGAAGCTCTGGCCGTTCAGGCCGCTCGCCATCACGGCGAGCAGCAGCGACGAAGGGCCGACCAGCGGCCGCACCGTGATCCCGTGCTGGTGGGCGAGGCGCACCAGGTCGGCACCCGGATCGGCCACCGCCGGCACCCCGGCTTCCGACACCAGGCCGGCATCCATCCCCTCCAGCAGCGGCGCGAGCAGGGCGGCCAGTGCCTGCGGCGGTGTGTTCACGTTCAGTTCCGAAATCTTGATTTCCTGCAGCGGGCGCGCCAGCGGATGGTCGACGCCCACCAGCTTCAGGAAAGCGCGCGCCGTCTTGGCGTTCTCGGCCACGAAATACTCGAGTTTCGAGGCGATGTCCTGCACCTGTTCGGGCAGGATGTGGGACAGGGCGCGGGGACCGGCCTCGAGCGGGCCGAGGGTGTTCGGGATCAGGTAGAGGGTGCCTGGCATAGTGGAAATTTTTTATCAGGTGCCGAAAAAACGGACGCCCGCGCGGCGCAGCATGCCGGTCAGGGCGATCAGCGGCAGGCCGGTGAGGGCGCTAGGGTCGGTGCTGTCGATGCGCTCGAGCAGGGCGATGCCGAGGCCTTCGTTCTTGGCGCTGCCGGCGCAGTCGTAGGGTTGCTCGATGCGCAGGTAGGCGTCGAGCTCGTGGTCCGGCAGGTCGCGGAAGGCAACGAAGGTCTGGATGTTGTCAAGCTGCGCGGGCGCAGCGCCTTCGCGGCCGTCCCACAGGCACAGGGCAGTGTGAAAGGTCACGCGGCGGCCCCGCATTTTCCGCAGCTGGGCCAGGGCGCGCGCATGGTCGCCCGGCTTGCCGATCTGTTCGCCGTCCAGCGTGGCGACCTGGTCCGAGCCGATCACCAGCGCGTCCGGGTGCCTTGCCGCGATCGCGGCCGCCTTGTCGCGCGCCAGGCGCAGGGCGGTGGTCTCGGGTGCTTCGCCCGGCAGCGGGGTCTCGTCGATATCCGGCGAGATCGCCTCGAAAGGCAGGCCGAGCCGGGACAGCAATTCGCGCCGGTAGGCAGAGCTGGAAGCGAGGATCAGGCGCACGGGAGCGGAACTTGGTATCATGTCGGCCAGTCCAATATTCATAAGTAAAACAAATAGATAGGCCTTCCCGGCAAGCAAATCCGATGGCTCGTCCGGCCATGCTGGCGGGGATGCCACGCTTGGTGCCGTGACGGCCCAAAAAAAGCACGGATTCTTTGACTGAGCGGGAAGAAGCCTGTTATTATCGCAGGTTTTCCGGGGAAGCTTTTCCAAATGAGCGCTTTTGTCATCGACGCCTTTGAATTTTGTCGGAACAACGGCTATCGAGAAGGTGTCACGCCGGTGGCGGACATGCCCCGCCTCGCAGCCGATTGCGCCGACTCATCCGGCCAGCTCGCCTGGGCGATCCAGGGCGGCCAGACCAAGCAGGGTTACCCGTCGATGACGCTGTCCGTCTCCGGTACCGTGCAGCTGGTCTGCCAGCGCTGCCTGGCACCGTTCGGCTACGAGCTCGATTCGTCGACCATGCTGGTGCTGGGCAAGAACGACGCGGATGCGGACGAGATCGAGGAAATCCTCGACGATGAAACCATCGACGTGATCGTCGGCAGCCAGAGCTGCGACATCATGCAGTTGCTGGAAGACGAAGCCCTGCTGGCCCTGCCGCAGGCACCGAAGCATGAGGTGTGCCCCGATACCAAGCTGATGGACTCCCTGAAGTCCGAGAAGGTATCGCCGTTCGCGGCACTGAAGAGCCTCAAATCAGAATAAACAAGTAGTTGAAGTAAACAGGTTTCGCGCCATGGGGACCGCAAGCGGGCCTCATGACGCGCAAAAAAACGTGTCAAACGCGTGCAGCAGTCGAGTATGACAGTGGTAGCAAGTTGTAAGGCAGCGTTAAACATGTCGGCAATGAAGTAATTGCCGCTGGGATACTCGATAAGCATGGTATTGCGAGTCGAATGTGTTAGAATTTTAGAACTTATGTTTAGGAGTCATCATGGCAGTTCAGCAGAATAAGAAGTCCCCGTCGAAGCGCGGCATGCACCGTTCGCACGATTTCCTGGTTGCACCGAATCTGGCCGTCGAGCCGACCACCGGTG
Source organism: Massilia sp. LXY-6 (assembly GCF_051233485.1). Lineage (NCBI taxonomy): Bacteria > Pseudomonadati > Pseudomonadota > Betaproteobacteria > Burkholderiales > Oxalobacteraceae > Massilia > Massilia sp. LXY-6. Next base: position 3,902 of record NZ_JBKFGF010000052.1, on the reverse strand, counting down.
AAACCCACCTGCGTCACCACATCAGCCCGAACGGTTTCTACCGTGGTCGCAAAGTGATCAAGACCAAGAACGACGAGTAATCGGCGTCTTGCAGTTTTGTTCTATGGAAGCGGTGCAACGTATGAACAGTGCGTGGCGCCGCTTTCTCTTTTGCGATATTGATTCCGGTTGCATACCCGCTGTGCGTACCGTCGTTTTCGATCCCGCTGAGTCCGCCCGGCATTCCGCCGTGCAAGGACACGCCGCTCGCCTTTCCTGAGCCGCGGTTCATCCCGTAAAATGACAATTACAATCTCCATTGACTGCATGGGCGGCGATCACGGCCCCTCGGTTACCATTCCGGCAGCGCTCGCCTTCCTCAAGCACGAACCCAACGCGGAACTGATCCTCGTCGGCCTGGAAGACCAGGTGCGCGCCGAACTCAAGAAACACCATGCGGAATCTTCCCCCCGCCTGACCGTCAGGCATGCCACCGAAGTGGTGGCGATGGACGATCCGATCGAAGTCGCGCTGCGCCGCAAGAAGGATTCCTCGATGCGCGTGGCGATCGAGCTGGTCAAGGACGGCAAGGCCGATGTCTGCGTCTCGGCCGGCAATACCGGTGCCCTGATGGCGATCTCGCGCTACGTCCTGAAGACCCTGGCCGACGTCGACCGTCCGGCGATCTGCTCGATCATGCCGAACCAGAAGGGTAGCCCGACCTACATGCTGGACCTGGGCGCCAACGTCGACTGCGAACCGCATCACTTGCATCAATTTGCCATCATGGGCGCCGTGTTGTTCCAGGCAATGGAGCAGCGCCGCCCGAGCATCGGCCTGCTCAACGTCGGCACCGAGGAGATCAAGGGCAATGAAGTGGTCAAGGCCACCGGCGCCTTGCTGCGCGCCGACCACGAGCGCGGCGTGCTCGATTTCCACGGCAACGTCGAAGGCAACGACATCTTCAAGGGCACGGTCGACGTGATCGTCTGCGACGGCTTCGTCGGTAACGTGACCCTGAAGGCGATCGAGGGTCTGTCGCGCTTCGTCAAGGCAACCTTGATGGAAACCACGCTGTCCAAGCTCGGGGCGCTGCTGGCCCGCAAGTCGCTGAAGAAGCTGAATCCGGAGAGCTACAACGGCGCCGGTCTGCTGGGCCTGCGCGGCCTGGTGTTCAAGAGCCATGGCGGCGCGAATGCATTCGCTTTCGAATGGGCAATAAAACGCGCCTATAATGCGGCTCAATACAACGTGCAGGAGCAGCTGTCGGCGATGATTGCCGAGCTGATGCCCCGCACGCCTGACCCCCAGGCGCCAGGCTCAACCATTCAGCAGGCCAAGTAATGACTGTGTATAGCAAAATCATCGGCACCGGCAGCTATCTGCCGGCCCAGCGCGTGACCAACCACGACCTCGCGGCCCAGCTGGGCGCGAAGGGCATCGAGACCTCCGACGAGTGGATCGTGACCCGCAGCGGCATCTCGGCCCGCCACTATGCGGCGGCCGACGAAAACGCCTCCGACCTGGCCGTCAAGGCGGCGCACAAGGCGCTGGAGGCGGCCGGACTGGAGGCCGGGCAGATCGACCTGATCATCGTCGCCACCTCGACCCCCGATTTCTACGGCAATTTCCCGAGCACCGCCTGCATCGTGCAGAACAAGCTGGGCATCCGCAACAACAGCGCCGCCTTCGACGTCGCGGCCGTCTGCAGCGGCTTTGTCTACGCGATGTCCACCGCCGATGCCTTCATCAAGGCCGGCAATGCGAAAAACGTGCTGGTGATCGGCACCGAAGTGTTCTCGCGCATCCTCGACTTCAACGACCGCGGCACCTGCGTGCTGTTCGGCGACGGCGCCGGCGCCGTCGTGATGAGCGCCTCGGAAGAGCCGGGCGTGCTGGCGGTAAAGCTGCACGCGGACGGCAGCCACGGCCACATCCTGTGCGGCCCGACCAATCCGACGAATGCCGCGATTTCCGGCGAGACCTTCCTGTACATGGATGGCCAGGCGGTGTTCAAGCTGGCCGTGACGGTGCTGGAAAAGGTTGCCCACGAGGCCCTGGAGCACGCGAACATGCCGGCATCCGATATCGATTGGCTGATTCCGCACCAGGCCAACCTGCGCATCATGAAGGGCACCGCGAAGAAGCTCGGCCTGGCGCCCGAAAAAATGGTGGTGACCGTCGACGAACACGGCAATACCTCGGCCGCATCGATCCCGCTGGCGCTCGACCAGGCGGTGCGCGACGGCCGCATCAAGCCCGGCCACAACATCCTGATGGAAGGCGTGGGCGGCGGCTTTACCTGGGGCGCCGTGCTGGCGCGCATGTAAGCACAATAAAAAGAAAAGAAAGTAGAGGATTCTGATGAGCAAATTCGCATTTCTGTTTACGGGCCAGGGCGCCCAGGCCGTCGGCATGCTGAACGGCTTCGCCGGCAACCCGGTCGTCGAGCAGACCGTGGCCGAAGCATCCAGTGCGCTGGGCCAGGACCTCGGCAAGCTGATCGCCGAAGGCCCGAAGGAAGAACTGGACCTGACCACCAACACCCAGCCGGTGATGCTGACCGCGGCCGTGGCCGTGTACCGCGCCTGGATCGCGGCCGGCGGCCCGAAACCCGCCGTCGTTGCCGGCCACAGCCTGGGCGAGTACTCGGCCCTGGTGGCTGCCGGCGTGATCGACTTCAAGGACGCGGTGCCGCTGGTGCGCTTCCGCGCCCAGGCTATGCAGGACGCCGTGCCGGTGGGGCAGGGCGGCATGGCCGTCATCCTCGGCCTGCAGGCCGAGGCCGTGCGCGAAGTCTGCATCGAGGCGGCCCAGGGCGAAGTGGTGGAAGCCGTGAACTTCAACGAGCCGACCCAGATCGTGATCGCGGGCCATACCGCCGCGGTCGAGCGCGCCTGCGACATCGCCAAGGCCAAGGGCGCCAAGCGCGCCATGAAGCTGTCGGTGTCGGCGCCGTTCCACTCCTCGCTCTTGAGGCCGGCATCGGACCGCCTGCGCGACTACATGGCCGGGCTGAGCTTCCATGCGCCACAGATCGACTTGATCAATAACGTCGACGTCGCTATCCTGCACGATCCGGCTGCGATCAAGGACGCGCTGGTGCGCCAGGCCGCCGGCCCGGTGCGCTGGGTCGAGACCATGCAGAAGATGGCACTCGATGGCGTGACCCAGGTGATCGAATGCGCACCGAGCAAGACCCTGGTCGGCATGGCCAAGCGCATCGATCCGGTGCTGGTCGGCGATGCCCTGGTCGACCAGGCTTCGCTGGAGCGCGTGCTGGCCTCGCTCCAAGGCCAAGCTTAACCCACGGGGTCAGAGCCCGGTGTTCCCGGGTGGGCTCTGACCCCGTCATAATAGATCCACGGGGTCAGATCCCGGTTTTCAAGAGTGGGCTCTGACCCCGTCTGACTATAAGAAAAATCAACGCCAAGGATTAGCATGAACCTGCAAAATCAAGTCGCCCTCGTTACCGGCGCATCGCGCGGCATCGGCAAGGCCATCGCGCTGGAACTGGCGCGCCAGGGCGCGAAAGTGGTCGGCACCGCCACCACCGAGACCGGCGCCGAAGCCATCACCGCCTACCTGTCCGAATTCGGCGGCAAGGGCGTGGTGCTGAACGTCACCGACGCCGCCCAGTGCGGCGCCGTGATCGACGAGGTCAGCAAGACCGTCGGCAGCATCGGCATCCTGGTCAACAATGCCGGCATCACCCAGGATCAGCTGGCGATGCGCATGAAGGACGAGGAATGGGACAGCGTGATCGCCACCAACCTGACCGCCGTCGGCCGCCTGTCGCGCGCCGTGCTGCGCGGGATGATGAAGGCGAAGCAGGGGCGTATCATCAACATCACCTCGGTGGTGGCATCGAGCGGCAACCCGGGCCAGATGAACTACGCGGCTGCCAAGGCCGGCGTGGAAGG
>NZ_JBKFGF010000051.1:0-95478 GCF_051233485.1 Massilia sp. LXY-6 | reverse complement strand
TGAAGGCGAAGCAGGGGCGTATCATCAACATCACCTCGGTGGTGGCATCGAGCGGCAACCCGGGCCAGATGAACTACGCGGCTGCCAAGGCCGGCGTGGAAGGCATGGGCCGCGCGCTGGCGCGCGAGATCGGCAGCCGCAACATCACTGTCAACAGCGTGGCGCCGGGCTTCATCGATACCGACATGACCAAGTCGCTGGGCGAGGGACAGCACGAGGCCCTGCTGACCCAGATTCCGCTGGGCCGCCTGGGCCAGCCGGAAGATATCGCACACGCGGTGGCCTTCCTGGCCGGTCCGCAAGCCGCCTACATCACGGGCACGACCCTGCACGTGAATGGCGGCATGTACATGAACTAAGCCAGATCTCATCTTTTAGCAGTAGTTTCAGACGAATTAGCATCAAACGCTGAAAATAGTTTTTCAACGCGCAAACCCTGATAAAATGCGCGCACTTTCCGCAACACATACCTAATGGAGCCATAACATGTCGGATATCGAACAACGCGTTAAAAAAATCGTCGCTGAGCAACTGGGCGTTGCGGAAGCAGACATCAAAATCGATTCCTCGTTCGTTGACGACCTCGGCGCAGATTCCCTGGACACCGTTGAACTGGTGATGGCCCTGGAAGACGAATTCGAAATGGAAATCCCTGACGAGCAGGCTGAGAAGATCACCACCGTTCGTCAAGCCATCGAGTACGCACAAGCGCACGTCAAGGCCTAAGCTTTTAAGTAATTCAGGAGAAACGCTTGAGTTCACGCAACCGTCGTGTCGTCGTAACTGGCCTGGGTTGCATTTCCCCGATCGGTAACACCATTGCCGAAGCGTGGGAGAGCGCCCTGGCGGGCAAATCGGGGATCGCCGATATCACCCGTTTCGACGCCTCGCAATTTTCGACCCGTTTCGCGGGCGAAGTGAAGAACTTCAACGTCGAGGACTACCTGCCCGGCAAGGAAGGCCGCCACATGGATACCTTTATCCATTTCGGCATGGCCGCGGGTATCCAGGCGTTACAGGATTCGGGCCTCGAAGTCACCGAGCAGAACGCCGACCGCATCGGCGTCATGGTGGGTTCGGGCATCGGCGGTCTGCCGATGATCGAAGCGACCAAGGAAGAGTACGCCGCTCGCGGACCGCGCCGCATCTCGCCGTTCTTCGTGCCGGCCTCGATCATCAACATGATCTCGGGCGACCTGTCGATCAAGTTCGGCCTGCGCGGCCCGAACCTGGCGATCGTCACCGCCTGCACCACCGGCCTGCACTGCATCGGCGCGGCGGCGCGCCTGATCGAGTATGGCGATGCCGACGTGATGATCGCCGGCGGCGCCGAGTCGACCGTCTCGCCGCTGGGCCTGGGTGGCTTCGCCTCGGCGCGTGCGCTGTCGTCGCGCAACGACGATCCGGCCACGGCTTCGCGTCCCTGGGACCGCGACCGCGACGGCTTCGTGCTGGGCGAGGGTGCCGGCGTGATGGTGCTCGAAGAGTACGAGCACGCCAAGGCCCGTGGCGCGAAGATCTATGCGGAAGTCGTCGGCTTCGGTATGAGCGCGGACGCCAACCACATCACGGCTCCGCTCGAAGATGGCAGCGGCGCCTCGCGCTGCATGGTGTCGGCAATGAATTACGCCGGCATCAACCCGGACCAGGTGCAGTACGTGAACGCGCACGGCACCTCGACCCCGGTCGGCGACGTCGCCGAAGTGAAGGGCATCAAGCGTACGTTCGGTGGCCATGCCGGCAAGCTGGTGGTCAATTCGACCAAGTCGATGACCGGCCACCTGCTGGGCGGCGCCGGCGGCCTCGAGTCCGTGTTCACCGTGCTGGCGATCCATAAGCAGGTATCGCCGCCGACGATCAACATCTTCAACCAGGATCCGGAATGCGATCTGGACTTCTGCGCCAACACGGCGCGGGACATGAAGATCGACTACGCGGTGAAAAACTCCTTCGGTTTCGGCGGCACCAACGGCACCCTGGTCTTCGCCAAGGTCTGATCGACTCCACCGAGCCTGAACCAAGAACGCCCATTCCGGTCCAAGGAATGGGCGTTTTGTCTTTTGCGGCCTTAGTTTCGGCTTCGGCTACGCGTCCTCTGTTCCCATTCATTCATATCGCCCATGCCGATAGCGGTTTCCGCCATCGTCAGGCCGTCGCGCATCCACCGTTGCCTGCTCATCGGCGCCGGCCTGGCCCTGTTCGCCGCCGCTCTCGCGGTGGGCGTATTCGCGTCCGTACGCTTCCACGCCGGCTTCCTCCAGGCGGGTTTGCTGGCCGGCGCCGGTGCCGTACTGATGCATGCGGGGTCGGGCAGGGCAAAGACGCACCGGCTTGATATTTCTGGAACCGGTGGCCTGGTCCTGACGGTACAACAAGGACTGCGCAAGCGGAGCCCTGCCGGGCGTGCGGGCGCCGCGAATGACGTGGCCGGCGTGGTCCTGTTGCCGGGATCCGTCGTCTGGCCGCCGCTGATGCTGCTGCGCTTGCGGGACGATCGGGCCTGCGTGCACGTCCTGCCCGTGTGGCGCGACAGTGTCGAGCCGGGCGCCTGGCGGGTGCTGGCGGTTGCCGTGCTGGCGCTCGGGCGGCGCGGCGTCAAGCGGGCCGCGTGCGGCGACAACGATGAACTTATTGCAGTGAGCCAACTCTTAAGCAACAAGGACGTTCAGTGACGACCGAACGCGAGTGTGATCAACTGCTGGTTGAGCGTGTCCAGGCTGGCGATCGCCGGGCGTTCGATCTGCTGGTGTCGAAATACCAGCGCCGCCTGATGCGCCTGGTGTCGCGCCTCGTCCACGATCCGGCGGAAGCGGAAGACGTGGTGCAGGAAACCTTCATCAAGGCATTCCGTGCGCTGCGCCATTTCCGTGGAGATTCCGCGTTTTATACCTGGCTGTACAGGATCGGCATTAACACGGCAAAGAATTTTCTCGTCACGCAAGGTCGCCGGGCACCGACCTCGACGGAAGCCGATGCCGAGCGTGCGGAAGGATTTGACGACGCGGACAGCTTGCGAGACATTAATACACCGGAGTCCGTTTTAGCCAGCAAGCAGATCGCGTACACGGTCAATGCCGCGATGGAAGCGTTGCCGCTGGAGTTGCGGACCGCGATCGTCCTGCGCGAAATCGAAGGCTTGAGCTACGAGGAAATCTCCGAAGTGATGGCCTGTCCAATCGGTACAGTGCGCAGCCGGATTTTCCGGGCGCGCGAGGTGATTGCCGAGAAATTGCGGCCCTTGCTCGATATTCCAGCTGACAAACGTCGGTAGCTGACGACAAACGACCAGGTAAAACGAGGATTCGAGACCGACGTGATGGAACCAAGATGGACACGAACAAAAAAAACCGCGAATACATCTCTGCCCTGATGGACGGCGAGACCCCCGAGGCCGACCAGGAACTGGCCATGGCCGCGCTCGCAGGGCCGGAGGGCGAGCAGGCCTGGGACATCTACCACCACGTCGGCGACATCCTGCGCGCCGAGGCCACCGCGGAGCTGTCGCCCGGCTTCGCGGAGCGCCTTGCCGCGCGCCTCGCGGCCGAGCCGCTGCCGAGCAAGCGCGCGGCCGGCACCGCCGAACCCGCGGCCAGTACCGCCGTCGCCGGGCCACGCTGATCCCGGATCGTGCCGGCCGCGGCCCGCCGCCGCGCCGCGCACGCCGCACCCATGGGCCTGTACCGTGGCGACAACGTTGGTATTTTGGCTTACCATTACATTAATTCAAGCCTGAACACCCATCGATCCCATGACAAGCAAAACTGGAAGCACGATCCTGTCGGCCCTCATGTTTGCGGGCGCGAGCCTGATGTTCTCCCCGGCGGCCCAGGCCGCGCCTGCGGCCGCGGCCGCCTCTGCCGCCGCCCCCGTGGTGACCCCGCCGGTCACCGGCCTGCCCGATTTCACCGACCTGGTCGACCGGGTCGGCCCGGCGGTCGTCAACATCCGCACCACCGAGCGGGTGAAGCTCGGGCAGGGCGGGCCGGACGAGGAGATGCAGGAATTCCTGCGCCGCTTCTTCGGCGGCCAGATTCCGCCGCGCGGCGGCCGCGGCGGCCGTGGCACGCCGCAGCAGCCCCAGGAAGAGGAAGTGCAGCGCGGCGTCGGCTCCGGCTTCATCATTTCGGACGACGGTTACGTGATGACCAACGCCCACGTGGTCGAGGGCGCGGACGAGGTCACGGTCACCCTGACCGACCGCCGCGAATTCAAGGCCAAGGTGCTCGGGGCCGACAAGCGCAGCGACGTCGCCCTGCTGAAGGTCGAGGCGAAAAACCTGCCATCGCTGCGGATCGGCGATTCCAACCGCATCCGCGTGGGCGAATGGGTGATCGCGATCGGCTCGCCGTTCAACCTCGAAAACACGGTCACCGCCGGCATCATCTCCGCCAAGGCGCGCGACACCGGCGAATACCTGCCGCTGATCCAGAGCGACGTCGCGGTCAACCCCGGCAACTCCGGCGGTCCGCTGATCAATATGCGCGGCGAAGTCATCGGCATCAACTCGCAGATCGCGACCCTGTCCGGCGCCTACAACGGCATTTCCTTCGCGGTGCCGATCGATGAAGTGATGCGGGTGGCCGACCAGATCAAGAAGACCGGCAAGGTCACGCGCGGGCGCTTGGGCGTGCAGATTTCCGAAGTCACGCGCGACGTCGCCGAATCGCTGGGCATGGGCCGCGCGCACGGTGCCGAGGTCGCGATGGTCGAGCCGGGCGGACCGGCCGAGAAGGCCGGCATCAAGGTCGGCGACATCATCCTGAAATTCAACGGCAAGGACGTCGAGAAGAGCTCGGACCTGCCGCGCCTGGTCGGCGGCACCGCGGTCGGCAGCCGCGGCTCCGTTACCGTGTTCCGCCGCGGCACCCAGCTCGACCTGCCGGTCACCATCGCCGAACTGAAGGACGAGCAGCCGGCCGGCGCGCGCAACCAGCCGAAGAAGAAGGCGCCGGAGCAATCCACCAACGCCCTCGGGCTGCAGGTGTCGGACCTGACCCCGGCCCAGAAGCGCGAGCTGAAGATCGAGTCCGGCGTGCTGGTCGACTTCGTGGACGGCCGCGCCGCCACCGCCGGCATCGAGCAGGGCGACCTGATCCTGCAGATCAATAACGCCGAAGTCAGCAGCGCAGCCCAGTTCAACAGCCTGGTCACCAAGCTCGATCCGAAGAAGACCGTGGCCCTGCTGGTGCGGCGCGAGAACGTCACGCGCTACGTCGTGATCAAGCCGCGTCAATAAGGCGCCCGGCCGGCATGACGCACTTTACTTTGTACTCGCGCAGCTACTGCCACCTGTGCGAGGACATGCTGGCGGCCCTGCGCGCCTTCATGGCGCGCGAAGGGCTGGCCTTCGAGGTCCGCGTGATCGATATCGACACCAACCCGGATGCCGATCCGGGCCTGGCGGCGCGCTACGACGAACTGGTGCCGGTGCTGGTCGGCGCCGATCCGCTCGGACCCGAGTTGTGCCACTATTTCCTCGATGAAGCCGCACTGCGGCGCCACCTGGGGCTGGCGCTTCCCGCCTAGCGCCTCGATCTGGGGCCGCCGCCCCAGAAACCGGGCTTTCTGACCCGAAATCCGGTAAAATGCACGGCTTGGATTCTTACGCTTGATGAAAGCGCTCGCCCGGGGACGGCATTGAACCCCGCCGAAGCGCTTTTTTCGTATTGCCGCGCATGCTTGCATGCCGCTCTTTTTGGTCTTGAGTTTGTTAATGAAAAACATACGTAATTTTTCCATCATCGCCCACATCGATCACGGCAAATCGACGCTGGCTGACCGCATCATCCAGCTGTGCGGCGGCCTGTCGGAACGTGAAATGGACGCGCAGGTGCTCGACTCGATGGACCTGGAGCGCGAGCGCGGCATCACCATCAAGGCCCAGACCGCGGCGCTGCAGTACAAGGCGCGCGACGGCCAGACCTACAACCTGAACCTGATCGACACCCCGGGCCACGTCGACTTCTCCTACGAAGTCTCGCGCTCGCTGTCCGCCTGCGAAGGCGCGCTGCTGGTGGTCGACGCCTCCCAGGGCGTGGAGGCGCAAACGGTCGCCAACTGCTACACCGCGCTCGACCTGGGCGTGGAAGTCGTGCCGATCCTGAACAAGATCGACCTGCCGCACGCCGATCCGGACAACGCCAAGAAGGAAATCGAGGACGTGATCGGCATCGACGCGTCCGACGCCACCACCTGCTCGGCCAAGACCGGCCTGGGCGTGGAAGACGTGCTGGAAACCCTGATCGCCAAGGTGCCGCCGCCCGAAGGCGACCCCGACGCCCCGCTGCAGGCCCTGATCGTCGACTCCTGGTACGACCCGTATGTCGGCGTCGTCATGCTGGTGCGCGTAGTCAACGGCACCCTGCGCCCGAAGGACAAGATCCTCCTGATGGCGACCGAATCCGTGAACCTGGTCGAGAACATCGGCGTCTTCACGCCGCGCTCGGTCTCGCTGCCGGAACTGTCGGCCGGCCAGGTGGGCTTCATCATCGCCGGCATCAAGGAACTGACCGCCGCCAAGGTGGGCGATACCGTGACCCTGGCGAACCGCCCGGCACCGGCGCCGCTGCCCGGCTTCAAGGAAGTCCAGCCGCAGGTGTTTGCCGGCCTGTTCCCGGTCGAGGCCAACCAGTACGACGCGCTGCGCGACTCGCTGGAAAAGCTGAAGCTGAACGACGCCGCCCTGATGTACGAGCCGGAAGTGTCGCAGGCGCTGGGCTTCGGCTTCCGCTGCGGTTTCCTGGGCCTGCTGCACATGGAAATCGTGCAGGAACGCCTGGAGCGCGAATTCGACATGGACCTGATCACGACGGCGCCGACCGTGGTGTACGAGGTCGAGATGCGCGACGGTTCGGTGATCCGCGTCGACAATCCGTCGAAGATGCCGGAGCCGTCCAAGATCAACGAAGTGCGCGAGCCCATCGTCGACGTCAACCTCTACATGCCGCAGGAATACGTGGGTTCGGTGATGACCCTGTGTAACGGCAAGCGCGGGGTCCAGATGGACATGGCCTACCACGGCCGCCAGGTCAAGCTGCACTACGAAATCCCGATGGCCGAGATCGTGCTGGACTTCTTCGACCGCCTGAAGTCGACCTCGCGCGGCTATGCCTCGATGGACTACGAGTTCAAGGAGTACCGCGCCGCCGACGTGGTCAAGGTCGACATGCTGATCAACAGCGAAAAAGTCGATGCGCTGGCGATCATCGTGCACCGCGCCAACGCGCCTTACCGCGGACGCCAGGTGGCCGCCAAGATGCGCGAACTGATCCCGCGCCAGATGTTCGACGTGGCGATCCAGGCCGCGATCGGCGCGACCATCATCTCGCGCGAAAACGTCAAGGCGCTGCGCAAGAACGTGCTGGCGAAGTGTTACGGCGGCGACATCAGCCGCAAGAAAAAGCTGCTCGAGAAGCAGAAGGCCGGCAAGAAGCGCATGAAGCAGGTGGGCTCGGTGGAGATTCCGCAGGAAGCCTTCCTGGCGATCCTGCAGGTCGAAGACAAATAAGCTGAACAAGCAGACAGGAAAGAATAACTAGCGATGAATCTGCAGCCGATCCTCGGAAATTTTGCACTGATCCTGTTCGTGGCCATGGTGGTCACGGGTGTCATCTGGTTCCTCGACGTGTTCGTGCTGTCCAAGCAGCGCCGCGCGAAGGCGGATGCGGCCCTGGCCGAATACGATGCGCACCGGTCCAAGCTGACCGCCGACGGCATCAAGGTCGACAACGGCAACCGCGCGGCGCTCGAAGCGTCGATCCTGCGCCAGCCGACCTGGGTCGAGTACTCGGGCAGTTTCTTCCCGGTGATCGCACTGGTGTTCTTCCTGCGCTCCTTCCTGTTCGAGCCGTTCAAGATTCCGTCGTCCTCGATGGTGCCGACCCTGCTGGTGGGTGACCTGATCCTGGTGAACAAGTTCGACTACGGCATCCGTCTCCCGGTGATCAACAAGAAGATCGTCGACGTCGGCACCCCCCAGCGCGGCGACGTCATGGTCTTCAAGTACCCGAAAGACATGAGCCAGGATTACATCAAGCGCGTCATCGGCGTGCCGGGTGATAAAATCGTTTACGATAACAAGCGCCTGACGGTCAACGGGGTTCCGGTCCAGTACGAACCGATGGACGATTACCTCGACGACGAGCGTCCGGTGTACCACAAGCAGTTCGTGGAGAAGCTCCCGAACGCGCCGCACCGTATCCTGAACATGGATGGGCAGCGCACGATCAACTTGGCTGCGGTCGATCCGGACTTCCCCCATCACGAAAATTGCACCTATTCCTACGATAAATTTACCTGTATCGTACCGGAAGGCAATTATTTCATGATGGGCGATAACCGCGACAACAGTGCAGACAGCCGTTACTGGGGCTTCGTGCCGGACCAGAACATCGTCGGCAAGGCTGTGCTTGTTTGGATGAACTTCAGTAACCCGAAGCGCATCGGCGGTATCCACTGACAGGCGGAGGCGCGGATGCGATGTGCAGTAAAGGGTAGGGAGGCCGGCGTTTCGCTGTCCGGCCTGGTCGTAGTGCTGGTGGTGCTGGGCGCGGCGGCGCTGGTGGCGATGCGGGTATTCCCGGCCTGGGCCGAATACCGCTCGATCAAGCAGGCCATCGTGGTGGCGAAGGCCACCGGCGGCAGCAATCGCGAGATGCAGCAGGCCTTCGAACGGAATGCGGAGATCAACAACATCACCGTGATCTCCAGTCGCGACCTGGTGATTACCCGCGACAACGGCGAGGCCGACATCAGCTTCGCCTACGAGAAACGGATTCCGCTGGCGGGCAACGTCAGCCTCCTGATCGACTACGCCGGCACCACCGATCCGAGCGGAGACGTGGCTGCCAAGGCCACCAAGTAACAAGCCGGGCTGGCGCGGGGCGAGAGTCCGGCGTGTCGGGCTCAAGCAAAATGAAACGACAATGAATCTTCAGTTATTGCAAACTCGCCTCGGTTATACGTTCCGGGACCCCAGCCTGCTCCAGCAGGCGCTGACCCACCGTAGCCACAGCAGCCTGCATAACGAACGCCTCGAGTTCCTCGGAGATTCGATCCTCAACTGCGTGGTCGCCTCGGTGCTGTACGAGCGCTTCAAGGACTTGCCCGAGGGCGACCTGTCGCGCCTGCGCGCCAACCTCGTCAAGCAGCAGTCGCTGTACGAGATCGCCCAGAAGCTCGAGCTGTCGCAGTTCCTGCGCCTCGGCGAAGGCGAACTCAAGTCGGGCGGCTTCCGCCGTCCTTCGATCCTGGCCGATACCCTGGAAGCCCTGCTGGGTGCGATTTTCCTCGACAGCGGCTTCGACAGCGCGCGCGACGTGATCCGTGCCTTCTACATTCCGCTGCTGGACTCGGTCGACCCGCGCACCCTCGGCAAGGATGCGAAGACCCTGCTGCAGGAATTCTTGCAGAGCAAAAAGATCGCGCTGCCGACCTATAACGTGGTGGCGACCCACGGCGCCGCCCACAGCCAGGAATTCGAGATCGAGTGCCTGGTGCCCAAGCTCGGCATCCAGGTGTTCGGGCGCGGCGGCAGCCGCCGTGCCGGCGAGCAGGCGGCCGCTCGCCTGGCCCTCGAGGTCGCCGAACAGGCGGTGCAGAAGAGCCCGGGCAACGCGCGCAAGAGCCGTCCCCGTTCGGCCCAGCTGAAGCTGGCCGGCATCGCGACGGACCAGAGCGCGGAGCAGGGCGCCAACCCGAGCACGGCCCAGGGCGCCGACCAGCCCCGGCATTGAAAGATGCATTGAAAGAATCAACCAGGAACGCAGCATGAACATCGACACCACCCAAGGCGACAACAAGCAGGAGGCGGATTTCCGCTGTGGCTACATCGCCATCGTCGGCCGCCCCAACGTGGGCAAATCGACGCTGATGAACGTGCTGATCGGCGCGAAAGTGTCGATCACCTCGCGCAAGGCCCAGACCACGCGCCACCGCATCACCGGCATCCAGACCCGCGACGACGCCCAGTTCATCTACGTCGACACCCCGGGCTTCCAGACCCGCCACGCGAATGCCCTGAACAAGACCCTCAACAAGACGGTCTCGAACACGCTCACCGCGTCCGACGTGATCCTGTTCCTGGTCGAAGCGGGCACTTTCGGCCCGGCCGACCAGCAGGTGCTGGACCTGCTGCCGAAGAACGTGCCGGTGATCCTGGTGATCAACAAGTCCGACCGCATGAAGGACAAGGCCGAGCTGATGCCGTTCGCGGCCAAGGTGGCCGGCCTGCGCGATTTCACGGCCGTGGTGCCGGTGTCGGCCAAGCTGCGCTTCCAGGTCGACGCGCTGGAAAAGGAAATCCGCCGCCACCTGCCGGAGAATCCGCCGGTGTTCGGCCCGGACGACATCACCGACCGCAGCGAGAAATTCCTGGCCGCCGAGATCGTCCGCGAGAAGGTGTTCCGCCTGGTGGGCGACGAGTTGCCCTACACCAGCACGGTGCTGATCGAACAATTCGAGCAGGAAGGCAACCTGCGCCGCATCTTCGCCGCCATCCTGGTCGAGCGCGATACGCACAAGGCGATGCTCATCGGTAACAAAGGCGCACGCCTGAAAGAGATCTCGACCCAGTCGCGCCTGGACATGGAAAAACTGTTCGGCGGCCCCGTGTACCTGGAAATCTGGGTCAAGGTGAAGTCGGGCTGGGCCGACAACGAAGCCGGCCTGCGCGCCTACGGCTACGAATAAGCTACCGGCGCCCGCCCGCATGCCCGGCCAGGACGACCAGGAAAACAAGCGCCCCGACCAGGCGCAGGAAGCTGCGGCGCCGTATGCCGTGCGGTCCGCCGTCGCGGCGCCCCCTGCACCCGCGCCCGTATCCGCACCTGCGCCCGCAAAAGCCGAACGCCGGCGCACCCCGGCCCGCGATACCCGCGTGCTCGGCCAGCCCGGCTTCGTGCTGCACAGCTATCCCTACAAGGAAACCAGCCTCATCGTCGACATGTTCACCCGCGACCATGGGCGCATCGGCGTGGTCGCGAAAGGGGCCAAGCGTCCGCTGTCCAAGCTGCGCGGGGTGCTGCAGACCTTCCAGCCGCTGTCGATTTCCTTCTCCGGCAAGTCCGAGCTGCGCACCCTGATCGACGCCGACTGGGTCGGCGGCATGCTGCCGATCGAGAAGACTGCGCTGCTGTGCGGCTTTTATCTGAACGAACTGCTGGTCAAGCTGCTGGCGCGCGACGACCCGCATCCGAAGCTGTTCGACCATTACGTGGCGACGCTCAACGAATTGGCGCACAATGAACCGGCGCAGATCGTCTTGCGAAAGTTCGAACGGGCCTTACTTAAGGAGACCGGGGTTGCCGCCGACCTGACGCGCGACACCGGCACCCGCGCGCGGGTCGAGCCGGGCGAGCTGTACGTGGTCGACCCGGAGCGCGGCGCACGCATGGCGCGGATGGGGGATACCTGGCCCGTCGTGACCGGCAAGACCCTGATCGACATGGAGAACGAACACTACGTCGACCCGCAGACGCAGGCGCAGAGCAAGCAGCTGATGCGTTTCCTGCTGGCCTACCACCTCGGTGGCGCGCCGCTGAATACGCGCCAGATTTTGATAGACCTGATGCAGCTTTAAGAAAAATATTATGAGCTTCCTGCAACCCGCCGGCCCGGTCATCGACCTGGGCGTGAACATCGACCACATCGCCACCGTCCGCAACGCGCGCGGGACCGTCTATCCGGATCCGCTGCGCGCGGCCCTGCTGGCCGAGCAGGCCGGCGCCGACCTGATCACGCTGCACCTGCGCGAAGACCGCCGCCACATCAAGGATGCCGACGTGCTGGCGATCCGCCCGCAGCTGCTGACGCGCATGAACCTCGAAGCCGCCGTCACCCGCGAGATGATCGACTTCGCCTGTCAGGTCCGGCCGCAGGACGTCTGCCTGGTGCCCGAGCGCCGTGAAGAGGTAACCACCGAGGGCGGACTGGACGTGATCCGCTACTACAAGGAAGTGGAAGCCGCGGTGACGCAGCTGGCTGGCGAGGGCATCCGCGTCTCGCTGTTCATCGACGCCGACGAACAGCAGATCGCCGCGGCGGCGGCGGTCGGCGCGCCGGTGATCGAGCTGCACACCGGCCGCTATGCGGAGGCCGAGGACGAAGAAGAAGTCGCGCGTGAGCTGGCCCGTATCAAGCTGGGCGTGCGCGCCGGCGTCAAGCATGGCCTGCGCGTGAACGCCGGCCACGGCCTGCACTACACCAACGTGCAGCCGATCGCCGCCATCCCCGAGATCCACGAGCTGAACATCGGCCACGCGATCGTCGCGCACGCCCTGTTCGTCGGCTGGGAGCACGCGGTGCGCGAGATGAAGGCGATCATGGTCGATGCCCGCCTCGGGGTCGCGCTCGGCAATCCGTCGTCGGAGACCTGACAGGGGACCTCATGATCTACGGGATCGGCACCGACATCGTCCAGATCTCGCGCGTCGAGGCCGCCCTCGCGCGCAACGGCGAGCGCTTCGCCGAGAAGATCCTCGGACCGCAGGAACTCGCCAAATACCATGCCCGCCGCGCCAACAACGAGGTGCGCGGGCTGCGCTTCCTGGCCACGCGCTTTTCGGCCAAGGAAGCGTTCTCGAAGGCGATCGGGCTGGGCATGCGCATCCCCATGACCTGGCGCTCGGCCCAGATGCTCAACGCGCCCAGCGGCAAGCCGGTCATCGTCTGCAGCGGCGCGCTCGAGGAATTCATGCGGGAGAACCGCCTCACGGCGCAGGTGACGATCAGCGACGAAGCCGACTACGGCGTGGCCTTCGTGATCGTGACCCAGGCGCCCGAACCTATCTAGCAGGACCCAAGTGACCAAGGAAGTTCGATCAAATGAGCAGCCGGATCTTCCGGCGGCTCCCGAAGTGACGCAGGAAGTCCACGAGGCGCACGTCGCCTATGTGGCCGCCGGTGGCGCCGCCATGCCGGCCCCGGCCCCCGTCGCACCGTCCAAACGCACCCGCGCCGCCAGCAACCGCGCCAAGGCCGAGGGCCAGCCGGAGGGGGCACCGCGCGCGCGCCCGGACGCCTGGCAGGCGATGAAGGAAGAACTCAACGCCACGCTGACGAAGGATGCGACGCAGGGCGTGAAGCCGGGCCTCGAAACCCGCGAGCAGGTGCTGGCGACGGTCGCCAAGCTGCCCGGCCTGCCCGGCGTGTACCGCTACTTCGACGCCGAGGACAAGGTCCTCTACGTCGGCAAGGCGCGCAACCTGAAGAACCGCGTCTCCAGCTACTTCCAGAAGAATCTGTCGAGCCCGCGCATCGCGATGATGGTGTCGCAGATCGCGCGCCTGGAAACCACGGTGACGCACAGCGAGGCCGAGGCCCTGATCCTGGAAAACAACCTGATCAAGACCCTCAAGCCGCGCTACAACATCCTGTTCCGCGACGATAAGTCCTATCCCTACCTGAAGATCACGGGCGGAGACGCCCCCCGCATGGCCTACTACCGCGGCGCGCTGGACAAGAAGAACCAGTACTTCGGTCCCTTCCCGAGCGCCTGGGCGGTCAAGGAATCGATGCAGCTGCTGCAGAAGGTGTTCAAACTGCGCACCTGCGAAGACAGCGTGTTCCACAACCGCACGCGGCCCTGCCTGCTGCACCAGATCGGCCGCTGCAGCGGTCCCTGCGTCGACCTGATCGCCCCGGAAGACTACAAGCGCGACGTCGACAACGCCGCGAAATTCCTGCGCGGGCGCCAGACCGAGGTGCTGGAAGACCTGAACGCGAAGATGCTCGGCTTTGCCGAAAACCTGAAGTTCGAGCAGGCGGCCAGCGTGCGCAACCAGATCCAGGCGCTGTCGAAGGTACTGCACGCGCAGAGCATGGAAACCACCGGCGACGCCGACGTCGACATCATCGCGGTGGTGGTGCAGGGCGGGCGCGCGTGCGTCAACCTGGCGATGGTGCGCGGCGGCCGCCACCTGGGCGACCGCGCCTACTTCCCGACCCAGGTCGGCGACGCATTGGGCAACCCCGTCGAAGAAAGCCCGATCGAGGTCGAGGTGCTGGCCGCCTTCCTGGCCCAGCACTACGCCGACAAGTTCATCCCCGGCACCTTCATCCTGAACACCTTCTTCGACATGCCGGAGCTGGTGAATGCCCTGACCGAGCAGTGCGGGCACCGCATCAACCTGGTGTTCCAGCCGCAGGGGCAGCGCCGCCAGTGGCTCGAACTGGCGCAGAAGAATGCCGAGATCTCGCTGGCTCGCCTGCTGTCGGAGCAGGGCTCGCAGCAGGCGCGCACGCGCGCGCTGGCCGAGGTGCTGGGACTGGACAGCGAGGAGCTGGAAACGCTGCGCATCGAGTGCTTCGACATCAGCCACACGGCCGGCGAAGCGACCCAGGCCTCGTGCGTGGTGTTCCACCATCACCAGATGCAGAACGGCGAATACCGGCGCTACAACATCAACGACATCACGCCCGGCGACGACTACGCCGCCATGCGCCAGGTCCTGATGCGGCGTTACGAGAAGGTGGCGGGCGGCGAGGGTGTGATGCCGGACATCGCCCTGATCGACGGCGGCAAGGGCCAGGTCGAGATGGCGCGCCAGGTGTTCTCCGAGCTGGGCCTGGACGTGAGCTCGATCGTCGGCGTGGCGAAAGGGGAGGGGCGCCGGGTCGGCCTCGAGACCCTGATCTTCGCCGACGGCCGCGCGCCGCAGGAGCTGGGCAAGGAATCGGCGGCGCTGATGCTGGTGGCGATGATCCGCGACGAGGCGCACCGCTTCGCCATCACCGGCATGCGGGCCAAGCGCGCCAAAACGCGCCAGGCCTCGCGCCTGGAGGAGATCGAAGGCATCGGCGCCAAGCGCCGCCAGAAGCTGCTGGCGCGCTTCGGCGGCCTGCGCGGCGTGATCGATGCCAGCGTCGAAGACCTGATGTCGGTCGAGGGCATTTCGAGCACGCTGGCGGAAGAGATCTACCGGCAGCTCCACTAAGCTTCGCCGTCGCTCCCCGTGCTTCACCGTCGTCCCGCGAGGGCCGGGACGACGTTCAAGGGTTTCATCCACGACCGATGAGTTGAACTGGTTCAAATGGCAAGAGCCATGTAGACTAGCGGCGCCATCTCACAGAAACACGCTCTATGCCCTTCAACATCCCGATCCTCCTGACCTGGTTACGCGTTGCACTCATTCCGCTGGTCGTCGGCGTCTATTACCTGCCCACGCCCTGGCTGCCACTCTCCGACCGCAACCTGGCCGCGACCCTGGTCTTCATCGTCGCCGCCATCACCGACTGGTTCGACGGCTACCTGGCGCGGCGCTGGAACCAGACCTCGGCCTTCGGCGCCTTCCTCGACCCGGTGGCCGACAAGCTGATGGTGGCGGGCGCGCTGCTGGTGCTGGTGCAGCTGGGACGCGTGAATGCAGTCCTCGCCTTCATCATCGTCGGCCGCGAGATCACCATTTCGGCCCTGCGTGAATGGATGGCGGAGATCGGCGCGCGCAAGTCGGTGGCGGTGAGCTCGCTCGGCAAGATCAAGACGGCGGTGCAGATGGTCGCCATCCCGATGCTGCTGTTCCACGATCCGCTGTTCACGGTGCTCGACATGCACATCGCGGGGGAGATCCTGCTGTGGATCGCAGGCGTGCTGACGGTCTGGTCGATGTTCTACTATCTGCGCCGCGCTTGGCCGCTGATCAAGGAAAAGTCGGGCGCGGTATAAGATTTCTGTTGGGTCATCCTTGACACATAGCTCAGCATCTCTATAATGCCTGCCTGTTGCGAGACATTGCAGCAAACGAAACGAAGCGGGAGTAGCTCAGTTGGTAGAGCGCAACCTTGCCAAGGTTGAGGTCGAGAGTTCGAGACTCTTCTCCCGCTCCAAAGTTTGCTAGTGTTGAATGCAATAAGTTATAATCGCAAGTTCCAGCGACGCGGGAGTAGCTCAGTTGGTAGAGCGCAACCTTGCCAAGGTTGAGGTCGAGAGTTCGAGACTCTTCTCCCGCTCCAGTCGACGCAAGTCGATGCCGGAGCAGCGGTAAGCAGTAAAAGTAAGACTCCATGCGGGAGTAGCTCAGTTGGTAGAGCGCAACCTTGCCAAGGTTGAGGTCGAGAGTTCGAGACTCTTCTCCCGCTCCAGTCGACGCAAGTCGATGCCGGAGCAGCGGTAAGCAGTAAAAGTAAGACTCCATGCGGGAGTAGCTCAGTTGGTAGAGCGCAACCTTGCCAAGGTTGAGGTCGAGAGTTCGAGACTCTTCTCCCGCTCCAGTGTTTTACGCATCATGTGATGAACTCCTAAGCGGGAGTAGCTCAGTTGGTAGAGCGCAACCTTGCCAAGGTTGAGGTCGAGAGTTCGAGACTCTTCTCCCGCTCCAAGTGATTCACGAACAGCAGGACTCCATGCGGGAGTAGCTCAGTTGGTAGAGCGCAACCTTGCCAAGGTTGAGGTCGAGAGTTCGAGACTCTTCTCCCGCTCCAGAATTCAGGGAAGCCCGTCTTCCCGTGGCGTTGTGGCAGATAACCGGCCCCTCGTCATCGTCAAGTCTCCTCGGGCGAGGTAGCAAAGCGGTTATGCAGCGGCCTGCAAAGCCGTCTAGACGGGTTCGACTCCCGTCCTCGCCTCCAAATTCCCCAGTAGGACAGCGTTTCACTCCCTGTTCAGCCCGGTTGGGCACCGCATGGAATTTGCGGTGCACCCGCACCCGTAGACGGCTAAATTGCCGCGTCGACCGCCCGGTAGAGATAAGCCGATTGGCCACGAAGCCTGACGTAGATCTCGTCCACACGCCAGCACCTACCGGCCTGCGCTGAAAAGCGGCGCCAGCGCGTGTCGGACTCTGGAGCATACGGCTGCACCCGGTGCAGGCAGGTACCAACATACGCAGAGAATGATGGGTTCCTGCTCGACGTGGCGGCCCTTGAACAGGTCGCTCTTGCTGGGACAATTACGCATGCCGGGCAGGGTTCACCATTCTAGCCCAGCCGCAGATTTGCGCCAGAGCTCGCTCGCGGCGTTCATCACCGGCCATGTGCACGATAACTGATACACTCGGGCGATCGAACACTACAAAAGAAACTATCATCGCCCTGATCCGGACGTAACGCTGCTGTTCGTTCCTTGAAATCGGTGGCGGACGTGCGCCCTCGCTGACACCTGAGGAGGTACATGAATCGGCCTGCACAACACCGTCAACGCTATCTCGCAGCGCGAACTGGACCGTTGTCCGGACTGGCTCCCGCGTGCGTTCGACGCACGTTTGACCAGCTCCGGAGAACCATCCCCCATGTTCCCTGCCCACGATGACTGGTGCCGTGCCACCGATAGCGTGCTGGAGAGCATACGCCGTGTCGGCTTCACGGACGTGCAAGTTGTGCGCTTCCACGGGCACGGGTACTTCAGGAAAATAGCAGGATTAGGTGTGATCGAGGACGCGTTCAGCCGGATTGCGATACGAAGCGGTTCCCACTGGTACACCCCGTATGCGTACCCGCTGGTGCCGCGCTGACCAAGGCAGGAGATGCTCGTGGATTCCGTCCGTGTTGGCTTGCTGATCGATGACCTGGTCATGCCGGCCTGGCAGTACCGTGTAATCGAACTCGTCTTGCGTGTGCCTGGCATCAGCACCGTCCTGGTGATCGCTGACGGTCGCAGGGAGCGTGGCGTGCGTGCCCCGCGCCAGGCATCCGGCAAGCGCCTCGGTCCGGGCAACGCCGGCTCGCTGCTGTTCGACATATGGAAAAAGGTGGACAAACGCGTGTTCATAATGGAAGCCGACGCGTTTCGGCAGGTAGATGCATCCCGCCTCCTCGACGGTATCCCATTGCTCCGGTCACACGCGGGGAGGGCGCCCGCGACCGGCAAACCTGTGTACGACGAAATCGCCCGCCACAGTCCAACGGTGTTGCTGCAGCTTGGCGCTACCGAACCGGCACCCGAGATCACGCGCATGGCGCCATGCGGCGTCTGGGCACTCCGGATCGGCGAGCATCCAGCATGCAGCGCGGAGGAGCAGGGACTCTCGGAGGTGCTACTGGACAGGCGCGTCGTCCCCGCGGTCGTCTATATGCGCAGGATGGTCGGCGGGACCCTGCACGAGGTGGGGATTTATCGTTCCTGGTCCGCCACCAATCGGCTATCGCTTTATCGGACTGTCAATCGCTGCTGCTGGAAAGGTGCGTCCTTTTTCCCACGCCTGTTGCGGCGGTTGGCACAAGTGGGGCCAGCCGCGTTTATTGCCGAGCACGTCGAGCGCAATCCCGACCAGGTACAGGCGCCGGCTAGCTGTCCTGCCTGGCAGCGTGACAACGTTCCTGTCGCTTTGCTGGGCAGTCTGTTGCGTCGTCTGCTGTCGGCTGGTGTGAGCCGGCTCTTGTTCAGGGAGCAGTGGTTCCTGCTGTATCGCTCTGGCGGAATGGCCTCGTTGCCATCGATCGTGCAGGGTCTCAAGCCGCTCATGCCGCCCAAAGACCGGTTCTGGGCGGACCCGTGCGTCGTCCGTTACCGCGGCAGGCGTGCAGTGTTCATCGAGGAGCTTGAATATGCAAAGAAAAACGGGCATATCTCCGTGATCGAGTTTGACAAAGACGGCACCCCCTCTCTTCCTCCAGTAAAAGTGCTCGAGAAACCGCATCATTTGTCATACCCATTCGTCTTCGAAGATGATGGCGAACTGTTCATGATTCCCGAAAGCCACCAGAGCAGGAGCGTAGAGATTTACCGTTGCACCCGGTTCCCTGATCAATGGGTGTGGGTCATGAACCTGATGGAGAACGTGATCGTCGTCGATCCGACTCTCTGGCGCCATAACGGCAAGTACTGGCTTTTTGTGAATATGATGGAGCAGGACGGCTGTTCGACTGTAGATGAGCTTTTTCTCTACTGGTCCGATTCCCTGCTGAGCACGCAATGGGTCGCGCATCCGGCCAATCCAATCGTCACAGACGCCCGGCGCGCACGCCCGGCCGGTAGAATCTTCGAGCACGACGGACACTGGTATCGCCCTTCGCAGGATTGCAGCGGCGCTTATGGCCGCGCCATTTGCGTCAACCGCATTGACATGATCAGTGAGCATGCGTATCGGGAAACTCCGCTGTGGTATATCGAACCGGACGGCGGAAAACGGGATTGTCGCGCTCATACGCTTGCGCTGTCCGACGACCTGATATGCGCCGATGCGATGACATTACGCTCAAAAATGGGATTGGTCCGGGCGCGCTTGCCGCCAGTGCTACGCGCGACCCCATTTCCTTGGCGCGAGTATTGAAAGCCGTCTAGACGGGTTCGACTCCCGTCCTCGCCTCCAAATTCTCCTGGTCAGGCAGTGTTTCGGCGCGGGGCCGGTCCGATTGGACACACGCCCTCGCGGAACAGCTTACTCAAGATCGCCGCTATTCAGCTGTACCAATCTTGTATTGACAAGATAATCATGGCAGGATATGCCATCCTGACATCGCGCCAGTGTGCGTGCGCATGTTCGAACCGGGTTTCGATATGCCAGACGAAAACGCCCCCTCCGATCACGACGAGATCCTTGACTGCAAGGTAAGCGAAGCCCGCTATCGCGCGGTATTCGAGCATTGCACCGACGCCATGCTCCTGACAAAGCCGGATGGGCGCATCCTGTCCGCCAACGCGGCCGCCTGCCAACTGTTCGGCTATACGACGGCGGAACTGCTGGCGTGCAATGTAAGCCAGCTGCTCGACAGCAGCGATCCCCACCTGGCGCCGGCGCTTGCGCGGCGCGCAAACGGCGGGGAGATGACGGCCGAGCTGCGCTTCGTGCGCCGTGGCGGCGAATGCTTCGACGCGCGCGTTGCCTCAAGACTGTTCACGGACGGCGGCGGCCAGCCAATGGCCAGCATGATCGTGCATGACATCAGCGACCGTAAACATGCTGAGGCGCGCTTACGCGAGAGCGAGCAGCGTTTCCGCCTGCTGTACGAGAATGCGCCGGTCGCCATCGGCCACGTCGACCTGGACGGCAACTGGACCTATGTCAATCACGCGTTCGCGGCGATCGCCGGCTACGCGCCGCAAGAACTGGTCGGCCGCAGCAATCTCGAGCTTGCCCCGCCCGACGAGCGCGAGCGCAGCCGCCAGTTCACCGATCAACTGCTGGCTGGCGCCATCGAAATCCAGCGCGACCGGCGTCTGCTGCGCAAGGACGGCAGCACGCGCTGGATCCGCATGACCGCGAAAATGCTGCGCGACGATGCCGGCCAGCCGCTGTACGGCATCGTTCTGTTCGTCGACATTACCGACGCCATGCGCGCGGAGGAAGCGCTGCGCCGGAGCGAGGAACGGTTTCGCACCACCTTCGAGCATGCGCCGCTCGGGATCGCCGAATGCGCCGCCGATGGCCGCTTCGTTGCCGCGAACAAGACCCTGCTGGCGATGCTCGGCTACACCATGGCCGAGCTGGAAAACCTGTCGAACCAGGACATTACTCATCCGGCCGACCAGGAGGCGGCAATCCAGAATTTCCACCGGCTGCTGACCGGCCAACAGGCGGTGACGGTCGCGGAGCAGCGCTACCTGCGCAAGGACCGCTCGCAATTGTGGGTGAACGTCACGATCTCGCTGCGCGGCAGCGGCGATGGCCCGCAGGTGCTTGCAATCGTCGAGGACGTCACTGCGCGCAAGAAGGCCGAGGAAGCCTTGCGCAGCGCCGTCGAGTATTCCTACCACTTGGCAAGCCACGACGCCCTGACCGGCCTGGCCAACCGCGTCAGTTTCAACGAACGCCTGAAGGACGCACTCAAGTACGCGCAGCGCGACCGGCATCTGGTGGCGGTGCACATGCTCGACCTTGACCGCTTCAAGTCGATCAATGACACCCTCGGCCACCACGCCGGCGATCTGCTGCTGAAGGAAGTCGCGCGGCGCCTCAAGTCCCACATCCGCGAAACCGACCTGGTTGCGCGTCTTGGCGGCGACGAGTTCGTGATCGTCCAGACCCACCTGGCCGAGGCGGCCGCTGCCGAAGTGTTGGCCGACAAAATCGTGGCGGAGCTGAGCCTTCCCTACCAGTTGGACGGCCAGGAAGTCTATAGCGGCACCAGCATGGGTATCGCCCTGTATCCGGATGATGCGTACGAGCCGGGCCAGCTCATGAAGCTGGCAGACCTGGCCTTGTACGAAGCCAAGAACCAGGGCCGCCTGAACTACCAGCTGTACCGCGCAGCGCTCGGCACGGCGGCCCAGGAAGCCAAACGGTTTGAACGTGAGCTGCAGCGTGCATTGCGCGAGGAGGAGCTATGCATGCACTACCAGCCGCAATACGATCTGGATAACGGCCGCATCGTCGGCATCGAGGCGCTGATCCGCTGGCGTCACCCGGACCGTGGTCTATTGACTGCCGCCGATTTCATTCAGGAGGTGGAAAATGCCAACCTGATGCTGCCGGTCGGAGAATGGGCGCTGCGCACCGCGTGTACGGCCCAGGCCGGCTGGGTGCGCGCGGGGCTCGTGGTACCGCTGACGCTCAATGTGTCGTCAAAACAAGTGCGCCATCCGCGCTTCCTGGCGATGTTGAATAAGATCCTGGAAGACACCGGACTGCCGGCCTCGCTGCTCCGCCTCGAAATGCGGGAAAGCGTGTTGCTGGACCCAAAATTCTCGGCCAACGCGCTGGGGGATATGCGCAAGCGCGGCGTGCGGCTGGGGCTGGACGATTTCGGCGCCGAGCTGGCAGCCCTGACTTCATTGCAAAAATTTCCGCTCGATATAGTCAAGCCGGGCCAGGAACTGGTGCGCCGCCTTTCGCGTGACGAAAATGACTCGGCCATCCTGTCAGCGCTGGTCGGGGTCGCGCGTGACGTGAACATCACGGTCTGCGCCGACGGTATTGAAACGACCGACCAGCTTGCAGCCGTCAAACACCTAGGCTTCACATGCGGCCAGGGCTATCTGCTCAGTCCGCCGCTGCCGGCGGCCGAAATGGATCACCTGGTGGCAGCCGAGCTGGCCGGCTGAGCCTCCGGGACCGGCCTCTCGAGATTCGGGCCATAGTCGTTTGGCTTGATGCGTTGTACGGTTAACGTTGGTCAAGCGCGAAGGATGCCACAGGGTCGCCACCAATTGCTTGAGAGCGATTTGCGTCGACGCAGGAATAAATTCCCCGCCGTATTGCCTCGCCATGTCGAATGCGAAACGGATCTTGGCGGACTCATTGGCCGGGAATAATGATAGGGGTGCTGGCACCAAGAATTGATGAAAGCCCGGGAGTATTAAATAATATTTGCCCCAATTTTTTTGCTTGAGAAGAATGGAGCATTAAAGTGATCGGTGGCGATTCCTGTCGATGCAATTAACATGGGCGGATCCGGCTGTAGCTGCCGCACAAGAAAAGCCAGCAAATTTATTGGTATATCCAGTTTAATAAAAATAATTTTGTCGCACTACGCGTCGCCGAGGAATAAGGTTAAACAGATAATTCTCGGGGAGGCAGAAATGAAATCTTCAACATACAAAGCAACATTTGTTATTGCAGCGGTCGCCATTGCAGCTGTCGGCATGCTACGCGACCCGGATGCGGCGAAAACAGATGAGGTGGGCGTCGCCCACACCGTGGGCAGCACGCCGGGCTACCAGTCCGTTGCGAACGTGCCAAAGTACGAGACCCTGAGCGCAGACAACCTGGCCAAGCTCAACGCGCCGTTGACCGAAACTGCTCCGACCTTCTAGCGGCAGGATCCTCCGATCCTGCATTTCTCGTGCTGATATCGCGTCAGCTGCCAGTGTCTGGAATAGTGCATGCAATACGCATAAAATATTGAGCTGCCGTTATTCCATCGGCCTGAGCGCCAGCTGGCAGAAGACGTAATTCATCGGCCACGAAGCGAAGCACCAAAGTAGACAATTCTCGGCGCTAAATGAAAGGAAAAGCAGGGCGAGCGCAACAAAGTACGCGGCGAGAAAGCCAAGGAGTGTGAGAATATCCGATACCGGGCTGTTCGAGCGGGTGAGCCCGGTGCACAGAAATTCGACGCAGATGGCCAGCATGATCGGTAAACCGAGCAGTGGCACGGACAGGAATATGGATATCGGCATCGCGCCGGCTTTTATTACTCGCATTGTTTTGATGCAGGCTACGTAAAGCGTTCATGCTACATGGTGCTGAGTGCCATATTTATATCGAATATCCACATACTTGTGACCTTACGAAAAATTAATGTTGTGATAATTGATGAGCGAAAGCACGTCGGCCCGGCGGACCGCGTCGTCGCGCCATCATCAATTCGGATTGTCGCGCTGCGCGAGCAGACGCGCAGAGACATCGAGTGACTTGCAAACTTGCTCGAGGCCTGTTCGCGGACGATCTGATCAAGGCCCGCGCAGCGCGCGATTGGATTGCCTCTCTTCTCCTCGGCACAAGTCGATCTTGCCCAACAGGCAAGGGAATGCGGTATGCTTGAGTTCGCTTAGCAAACCGCAATCATCCCGTCGAAGGAGCCGACTTGAAACGCCTGATCGCCAGTTTCGTTGCCATTGCCCTGATCGCATCCGATGCCTCGACCCTGGTCCTGGCGCAGGACTATTCGAAGTACAGTCAGGAGGCGCTGGACAAGGAGCTGGCCCGCACGGTGGCAGCCCGGCTTGGCGTGATGGTGCCGATGCGCGATGGCCTTGCGTTGTCGACCGATGTCTACACGCCGAAAAACGCGAAGGGTCCGCTCCCTACCATCTTCTGGAAGACGCCGTACAACGAGCACAAGCTGCGCGGCGGAACCCTGCGCTATGTCCTCGAATCGGTCAAGCGCGGCTATGTGTTCATCGTCCAGAACGAACGCGGGCGCTATTTTTCGCAGGGTAAATGGGAGATCCTCGGCCACCCGCAGACCGACGGCTACGACACCTTGAGCTGGATCGCGCAGCAAGCCTGGTCGAACGGCAAGGTCGGCACGCTCGGCTGCTCGTCCTCGGCCGAATGGCAACTGGCACTGGCCGCGATGAACCACCCGGCGCACGCGGCCATGGTGCCGATGTCGGCCGGCGCCGGTATCGGCAAAGTGGGGCGTTTTCAGGAGCAAGGCAACTGGTACACGGGCGGGGTACCGCGCAACCTGTTCTTTGTCTGGCTGTACGGCGTCGAGAACCCGCTGCGTGCGGAGCTGCCGGCCTCCCTGACCGACGAAACGCTGCGTGCCCGCATCGAGGCCTACAACGACCTGGATGCGACCAAGCCCAAGGTCGACTGGAACAAGCAGATCAAGCACCTGCCGGTCGACCAGATGCTGAGCTCGCTCGGCGAACCGCCGTCCACCTTCGAGCAATTTATCAAGCGCACGCCCGCCGATCCGGCCTGGCACCAGGGCGGCTTGTATCACGAAGGCATGGGCTGGGGCGTGCCCGCGCTCTGGTTCAACAGCTGGTACGACGTCTCGATCGGACCGAATCTCGAACTGTTCAATGCGGCGCGTGCGGCGAATACCGACAAGGAGGCCAGCGCGAACCAGTATGCGGTGGTGGCGCCGGTCCCGCATTGCCAGTACGCGCGTCTCGGACCCGACACGGTGGTCGGCGAACGCGCCATGGGCGACACCAGCTTCGACGTCGACGCTGCCGTCTACGGCTGGTTCGACCGCTGGCTGAAGGGCGAGCGCAAGGCCTTCCCGGCCGCCACGCCGCATGTGCGCTACTACATGATGGGTGCGAACCGCTGGCAAAGCGCGGCCCAGTGGCCGCCCGAGAACGCGCAGCCGATGCGGCTCTATCTGCGCTCGAAAGGGAACGCGAACACCCTGAACGGCGACGGCCGCCTGGCAGCCGAGGCGCCGCCGGCGGGCGAAGCGCCGGACCGCTATCGCTACGATCCGATGAATCCGGTGCAGACGATCGGCGGCGGCGATTGCTGCAACGGCGGCGTGGTAGTGCCGGGTGCCTTCGACCAGCGCCAGGTCGAGGCGCGTGGCGACGTGCTGGTCTACAGCAGCGATCCGCTCACCAGGCCGGTCGACGTGGCCGGCTTCGTCGACGCCGTGCTGAAGGTGTCGTCGAGCGCCAGGGATACGGACTTCGCGGTCAAGCTGGTCGACGTCGCGCCGGACGGCACGGCCTGGATCGTCGGCGACACGATCTTCCGCGCCCGCTACCGCAAGGGCTACGACAAGCCCGCCTTGATGACGCCGGGCGAGGTGGTGACCATCCACCCGACGCCGATCGCGACCGCCATCCAGTTCGGCGTGGGCCACCGCATCCGCGTCGAGGTGAGCTCGTCCAATTTCCCGAAATTCGTCCGCAACCTGAACACCGGGGGGCCGAACGAGAGTGAAAAGGAGGGCGTCGTCGCCGACAACGCCGTGTACCATGGCCCCGATGCGGCCAGCTATATCGAGTTGCCGGTGTTGCGCTAGCCACACTGCCGACATGCCGACATGCCGATCTCAGCTCAGCAGTTCGAGCCATCGGCGTCGTTGATGACGCTGGTTCCGGTATCGGGTGCGTACACGAGGCGGCAATTCGGATGTTGCGGATCGACGGCGATGACGCCGGCCACCCGGGTGTCGTAGTGATCCGCTAGCCCTGCGGCGATGAGGATGCCGGCGCTGGTCGGATAACCTGACTCGTTCATCTGCACGTTATCGAGGACGGTCGCCCTCGCCGGCGAACCGGCCAGCATCCACTTCATGTGATACACCTGCGCCGACTTGATCACGGCGTCGTGCGCCACTTCCATCTTGGCGACGCGCGCACTGCGCATCATGTCGACATAGCTCGGCAACGCAAGGGCCGACAGCGTGCCGACGATTGCGATCACAGCGGTGGTCTCCAGGAGCGTAAAACCGCCCTGGCGTTTCGACATGCGCATGACATCGCTCCGGACGAAAGGCAAGCGGGGCGCGAATGTGCGCTATCGCGCCCCGTGCGATAAGGAACATCAAAAGTCACTATTCCGATGCATTTTAGACAATTGTCGGGCTGGTCGGCGCGCGCTTGCCTGTCGCAGCTGGTGTTCTACATGCTGCGCCTGGGAACGCTCGGATTCGGCGGCCCGGTCGCGCTGGCGGCCCAGCTCGGCATCTACCTCGGATTCGTCCATTAATGCCTGAGGTGGGTGACGGCGGACCGTGGAGCAAGGAGACACCCGGGTACGCTCCGGGCTGGCCGGTGTCAATTTGGCGCTGTTCGTGATGCTTCATCACCCTAACTTGCGGCGGCTCCGCCGGCAAGCCGCGCAGCCGTGGTGATGCGGCCCTGCGTCATTGATGCCGATGGTAAAATACGGCCAGCAATCCAGGATGCACGAACAAAATCGCCGCCAGCCGGCGATTTTGCATTTCTGGTTCCCCTTTCGATAGCGAACACATCATGGATCAAGAGATCAAGACCATCAAACAAGCCGGCGCGCTCGTGCTGCAGGCCTTGCGCGCAGCGGCGCCTTTCTTCCTCAGCATCGAACTCTGGCTGATGGTCGGGGTGGCCTTTGCCACCGTCGCCGGTTTCTGGCTCGCCGTCCTGGGCAACGCCGGCTGCCTGCTCGCATTCAGCTTCGCGTTCGGCTACCTGGCCGCGCGCTCGGTGCTGCACATGAAGCGCATCCTCGCCTGGCCTTTCATTGCTTGAGCTGCCGCATGGCCCGCTTCTCCCGTAGAGCTACGATTGTCTTCGGCGAGGTAGCAAAGAGGTTATGCAGCGGCTTGCAAAGCCGCGTAGACAGGTTCGATTCCTGTCCTCGCCTTCAACACATCCCCTTTTGAATAGCCCACCGCCGCGTGGGCTATTTTTTATCCCGCGTCGATACCACTGACTATTCCAGTCCATGCCATGCCACGCGACGCGATTGCGCCCACCGTGCCGGGCCCGCTAAAGCGGCCGGCCGCTACGCTGGGCGCGCTGCCGTCCAGCGCTAAGTGATGCCCGCAATCGTGCTGGATAAGCCCATTCGTCAAATGTGTGCCTGCCGCGCACGAATGAGGCGGCGCAAAGCTGCGGGCTTCCGGGCTCGTAAGCTGGGAATCCTTATCCAGGATGAGTAGGAGACCAGCATGCCGCCAGTGCCCCGCATCAGCGTCCTGATGCCGAGCTTCGAGCAGGCGCATTTCCTGCCGCGCGCCCTGGCCAGCCTGCAGGCCCAGACGCTCGGCGAGTGGGAGGCGGTGATCGTCGACGACGGCTCGCGCGACGCCACCTGGCAGGCCGCCGCGCCCTTCCTCGAAGACGCCCGCATCCGCTACCTGCGCCTGCCGCACAACGAGGGGCTGGGCGGGCGCTGAATGTGGCGCTCGATCAGGCCGGCGCCAAGCTGGTGGCCTACTTGCCCAGCGACGACGTGATCTACCCCTGCCACCTGGAGCGGCTGGCGGGCGCGCTGGACGCGGCTCCAGGGGCCGTGCTGGCGTATGCGGGCGTGCGCCACCATTACAACCGCAGCGCACCGGGGGCGATCGCGGATGAAGCCGGGCAGGGCTGGCTGCAGCTAGTGCAGTGCATGCACCGGCGCGTCGACATGCGCTGGATCGAGCGCGCCGAACTCGAATCGGACGACCTGGACCGCCTGTTCTGGTCGCGCCTGCGCCTGCTCGGCGCCTTCGTCGGTACCGGCGAGCTCAGCTGCGAGTGGGTCGACCATCCGGCCCAGCGCCACAAGACCATGCGCGAGCCGATCGGCGGCATCAACCCGTTCCGCCAGCGTTACCGCGTGCGCACGCCGCTGCGCTACCATGCCAGTATCGGCAATGCGATCGACGAGGCGCGCCTGTACCGCCAGTTCCGCGAGCGGCCGCCCACGCCCGCCGCGCCGGATGGGCTGCGCATCCTGCTGGTGGGCGAACTCGCCTACAACGCCGAGCGCGTGCTGGCGCTGGAAGAGCAGGGGCATGCGCTGTACGGCCTGTGGATGCGCGAGCCCTGCTGGTTCAACACGGTCGGCCCGCTGCCTTTCGGCCACGTGCAGGATTTGCCGTGCGAGGACTGGCGCGCCGCCATCCGCGCGCTGCGCCCGGACCTCATCTACGCCCAGCTCAACTGGCAGGCGGTGCCCTTCGCGCACGAGGTCATGCGGGCCACGCCGGGCATCCCCTTCGTCTGGCATTTCAAGGAAGGTCCGTTCATCTGCCTGGAGAAGGGCAGCTGGCCCCAGCTGCTCGAGCTGTACCGCCATGCCGACGGCCAGATCTTCTGCAGCGCCGAGATGCGCGACTGGTTCGACACCGTCTGCCCCGGCCTGAGTGCCTCCACGCCCAGCCTGGTGCTGGATGGTGACCTGCCCAAGCGCGACTGGTTCGAGGCCGCCGCCTCGGCGCGGCTGGCGGATACGGACGGCGAGGTGCACACCGTGGTGCCCGGACGCCCGATCGGCCTGCACCCGCACACGCTGGAGGAGCTGGCCCGGCACGGCATCCACCTGCATTTCTACGGCGACTTCACCCAGGGCCAGTGGCGCGGCTGGATCGACCGGGTGCGGGCGCTGGCGCCGCGTCACCTGCACCTGCACGCGAACGTCGCGCAGGACCGCTGGGTCGAGGAATTCTCGCGCTACGACGCCGGCTGGCTGCACTGCTTCGCCAGCCGCAACGGCGGCGAACTGGCGCGCGCCGACTGGGACGACCTGAACCTGCCGGCGCGGATCGCCACGCTGGCGGCGGCCGGGCTGCCGATGATCCAGCGCGACAACCCGGGGGCGATCGTCGCCGCCCAGGGGCTCGTGCGGCGGCTCGATATCGGCCTGTTCTACGACGAAATCGAGGACCTGGCGGCCCAGCTGCGCGAGACGGCACGAGTGGACAGCCTGCGCGCCAACACGTGGCGCCAGCGCGAGCTATTCGCCTTCGATACCCACGTGCCGGCGCTGCTCGGCTTCTTCCGCGAGGTGATCAGCTAGGAGCGCCCGACAAATCCGCAGGGCAAGGGAGGCGGCCAGCCGACGCATCGCCGCAGCGGCGGACCGCCGCAACGCCGCCATGTGGGCTTTGTTAAGCGCTCAAGGTCCCCACAGCAGGTCGGCGCGCGGATAGCCCCATCCCGGCACCGGATGCGGGCAGGGCTTGCCGTCCGCTTCGGCCAGCGGCATGGTCGAGAAGTTGCGGCTGCCCGGTTCGCCCCAGCGAACGTCGGTGGCGACGCCGTCCGCCAGCGACGGCACACGCGCGAAGCGCAGCCAGGCGTTCACGCGGCAGTTGCCGGCGGCCTGGGCACGCAGGACCGCCAGCGGCTGGCGATCCTCGGCCTGCCACGCGATCTGCGGCGGGGCATCCTCGAGCGCTGGCCCGGCGACGCGCGCCGGGCAGTGCGACACGGGGAGGATGCCGGGCGCGACGCTCAGCAAGCCACGCCGCAGGTGGACGCTGCCGGCGCCGTGTTCTCCGGTGCGCGCCACGGCGGCGAACGACCAGCACAGCGGATTGGCGGGATAGGCCGACAGCGCCGTGTCCAGCAGGCGCTCGCCCGCGTCGATGCGATGCAGTTCCGCCGCGACGATGGCGCGCGCCTGCTGCAGGGCAAGGGCCTGCAGGCCGAC
This sequence comes from Massilia sp. LXY-6, assembly GCF_051233485.1. NCBI lineage: Bacteria > Pseudomonadati > Pseudomonadota > Betaproteobacteria > Burkholderiales > Oxalobacteraceae > Massilia > Massilia sp. LXY-6. Next base: position 66,082 of record NZ_JBKFGF010000051.1, on the reverse strand, counting down.
GAAGGCGAGCGAAGCGGCCAGCCCGGCCGTGAGCGCCGTGCGTCCGCGTTCGGAGCGGGTTTCGCCATGGTGTTCATCGTTGCGGTGCTGGATCCAGGCCAGCAGCAAGCCGAGCCCCAGCAGTCCGGCCAGCGAAGCCCAGTGCAGGAAGCCGAGCAGCGCCGCGCCGAGCGGTACCAGGGCGATCACGGCCAGCCACAGCCAGCGCAGCGGTCGGCTGCGCACCATGGCTGCCAGCGGCACCCCGAAGCCGATCCAGAATACCGGTTCGACGATGAACACCAGGTCGCCGTAAAACCAGTTCGGGTCGAATGGCCAAAACGGATGCACGCCGTAGACGTTCAGGCTGTCCATGCCGATGTGCAGCAGCAGGCCCGCAGCGGCTGCCAGCAGGGCGCCGCGCCGTGCGGTCGGGCTCTCGCGCAACAGGCGCCGCGCTGCCGGCCACAGCAGCCAAACCAGGGCCAGCAGCAGGGCAGCTTCGCCGATCGCGGCCAGCAGCGTGTGTGTGTGGCCGCGGTGGTGCAGCAGATAGCCCAGCGGCGGCTCCAGCAGGCCCGTGAGAACCAGGTCGAGGTCGGGGAAATTGCTGGCCAGGCAGCCGATGAAGAGCAGCATGCGGGAGCGCAGGCGGCGGCTGTCCGGGTCCGGCTCGGCGGGGAGGGTGCGGTCGATCAGGGCGCCGACCCCGAGGCCGACGACGGAGTGGGTGAGGTTGTCCATCCTGCAATCTTACCCTGATTGCAAGTTGGGTAGGATGCGGTTCAGGCCGGCGGCAGGGCCAGCACGCCGGCGTAGCCTTCCGGCAGGGTCAAGGGCAGGCAGCGGCAGGCGTCCAGCGCATGGTCGCCGTCTGCGCTCCATTCCACCAGCTCGCGGCCCAGGTATTTCAGGCGCGCCTCGCGTTCGCTCCAGGCGCGCGCGAAGGCGGCCGGGCGCTCGTCCGGCGGCAGCGCGGCCAGCGCCGCGGCGGTGTCGGGGCCGAGGTAGTCGCGCGCGACCGGTTCCCAATCCGGAAAGGCAGCCGGGTCGGCGATCTGCGTGACATCGATGCCGACCGGACCGTGCAGGGAGATCGCGGCGACCGACAGCGCGCCGTCGTGGCTGATGGCGAGCCAGGTGCGGCGCGGGCCGTCGGGGAAGCCGAGCTCGGCCCATGGGACCTTGCCGCGCAGCGTGTGCACGATGATCCGCTGCGGCGACAGGCCGCTCAGCAGCAGGAGTTCGGCCGCGATGGCCTCGCGGATCGCGCGGCGTGCCAGGTCGCGGTCGGCCTGGTCCTGGATGCCGATGACGACCAGTTCGCCGCCGCCTTCGAAATTTGCAACTAACCGACGAAAGGTGGCCGGAGCATCAAACCCCAGGCCATCAGGCGCGGCCGGGGCGGCCACGCCGCCGTCCAGCCGGCGCCACTGGACCGGAACGGCGGCGGGAAGCGAGGCGCCGGCCATCATCTTCAGGCCCGCTGCGGCGCCGCCGGCAAGCCGTTCCAGGCGGTCGCCGCGGGAATGTGCTCGCCCTTCATCACCAGGGTCAACGGGCCGATGCGGGCGTTGTCGCCGACCCTGGCGCTGTACAGCACCGCGCTGCGCGGTCCGATGTAGACCTTGCTGCCGATGTCGACCCGGTCGATCTTCATCACGCGGTCTTCGAACAGGTGGGTCTGCGGGCAGGACAGGGCGTTCAGTTCGCTGTGGTCGCCGATATGCACGCAGTCGAATTCCGTGATGTCGGTGGTGTCCATGTAGACGCCCTTGCCGATCCGGCAGCCGAGCAGGTTGAAGGCCAGCGGCAGCCACGGCGTGCCGCGCAGGTAGCGCATGAAATTGGGCACGGCGATACCCTCGTACATATTGGTCACGCCTTCGGACAGCCAGACGAAGGGCGTCCACATCGGTTCCGCGCGCTTCTGGTAGCGGCCCAGCAGCAGCCATTTGAAGGCCAGCACGAACAGATAGTTCCCGATGCCGAAGGCCAGGCCGACCAGGGCCAGGTCCCAGATCACTTCGCCCCAGCGGCCGGCGCCGGCCAGCGGCATCAGGTCCAGCACCACGGTGTAGCCGACCGCGATCACCACCGCGTGCGGCGCGACGATGCGGAAAGCCTCCACCAGGGTACGCCCGAGGCGCCGCGCCATCGACGGCCGGTAGGTCAGGTGTTCCGGATAGCCGCTGACCTGCTCGCGCGCCGGCAGGTGGATCGGCGGCGAGCCGAGCCAGGTATCGCCGCCCGTCATGCGCTCGTTGGACGGGGCGTGGGTGTGCACGCCCACCAGCACGCCTTCCGGCAGCACGGTGCCGTCGGGGATGTAGCTGCCGTTGCCCACGAAAGAACGGTTCGAGACCACGGTCGGCTCCATCGTCATCCAGCCGCCGTCGATCTGCTCGTCGCCCAGCATCACGGCGTCGGCGATGAAGGTCTCGTCGCCGAGGGTCAGCATGTCGGGCACCACGCCCAGCGCCGTCGAGATCTCGGCGTCGCGTCCCACCTTGGCGCCCAGCAGGCGGTACCAGAAGGGCGCGAACACGGTCGCGTAGATGCCGTGCAGGACGTTCAGGCTCGATTCCTGGATGTGGCTGACCAGCCACTTCTTGCAGTAGGCGTTGCTGTGCACGGCCGAGCGGCCGGGTTGCATGCGCGGCAGGAAGCCCCAGCGGATCCCCGCCGACACGATCATGGTCAGGAAGATCAGCACCGCGCTGGCCGGCAGGGCCAGCACGAAGTAGCGGATCAGCTGGCCCTGGATGGTGTTGGCCTGCATCCAGGCCAGCGTGCCGCGCTCGTCGAACCAGTCGATCAGCACGAAGCTGGGGAACACCGGCATGAAGAACAGGGTCGCCACCAGCAGGATGCCGAACACGAAGAACAGGGCCTCGCCCGCCAGGCGCGGGCGCGAGACGCGCGGCCGCGGCGGCAGGGTGGACGGATCGAAGGCACCGGCGTCGCGCGCGGGCGAGCCGCCCCACACGCGGCCGTCGGGAACCGCCGCGCCATCCGCCAGCGCCGACTGGCCTTCCAGGTGGCCGCGCCGGCCGACACGGGTGTTTCCTTCCAGGACCGCGTAGGATGAGACGCAGGCGTCGTCTTCCAGGGCGATCCGGCCCAGCAGCAGGCGTCCGCGCTCGACCCGCGCGTTCTCGAAGTTCACGCCATTGCCGATGCTGACGTTGTCGCCGATCTCCAGCAGGTCGGGCGAGCGCAGGGTCATCGAGCCGATCACGACGTCCTTGCCGACCTTCGCGCCCAGCATCCGCAGCCACCAGCCGTACAGCGAGGAGCCGGCCAGCAGGTAGGTCGGTGCGGCTTCGACCAGGCGGTCGGCCAGCCACCAGCGGTAATAGGTCACGCCCCACAGCGGATAGCTGCCGGGTTGGAGTCTCCCCGCGACCAGCCACTTGCCGGCAGCGGCGAACGCGAATTCCATGACGGTGGCGAGCAAGAACACGCCGATCGAGGCCGCGACTGCGCGCGGCAGCGAGTCGCCCGGGTCGCCGGTCATGAAGTGGTAGGTGAAGAAGGGCGCCAGCCACTGCGCCATGCGCAGGGTCACCAGCACCGGCACTGCAGCCAGCTGGGCCAGGCCGCACAGCCAGCGCCGGCCGGCCGGAGGTGGTGTCCAGTCCTGTTCGACGTGGGCGGTGCCGGCCGCCTGGTCGAGGCTGGAGGCGATCGCGCCGATCTGGCGGTGCTGGTAAATGTCGCGCACCGTCACGTGGGCGAAGGCGGGATCCTTGCGCAGGGCCGTGGCCAGGCGCGCGGCGAAGAAGGAGTGGCCACCCAGGTCGCTGAAGAAATCCAGCTCGCGGCGGATCGGCTGGCCGGGGAACAGCTGGGCGAGGGCGGCGAACAGGGCTTCCTCGGCCGGGGTCTCGGCCACGTCGGAGTCGAAGGCCTCGCTCGGCAGCGGCGCGCTGAGGGCCATCGCCTTCAGGGCCTTGCGGTCGATCTTGCCCGAGGTCAGGCGCGGCATCACGGTCAGGATCTCGAAGCGGCTCGGCACCATGTAGGGCGGCAGGCGGCCGGCCAGGGCCTTGCGGAGCGTGGCGGCGGCCAGCTGCCCGGCGGTGGCGCCCAGCGCCGGCACCAGGTAGGCCACCAGGCGGTCGATGCCGTCGTCGCGGCGCAAGAGCACCGCGGTGGTGCCGATGCCGTCCTGCTGCGCCAGCACGGCTTCGATCTCGCCCAGCTCGACGCGGAAACCGCGGATCTTGACCTGGTCGTCGGTGCGGCCCAGGCAGACCACCTGGCCGTCCGGCTCGATGCGCGCCAGGTCGCCGGTGCGGTACAGGCGCGCGTCGTCGGTGCCCGAGGCCCAGGGGTTCGGCTGGAATTTTTCGGCGGTGAGGTCGGAGCGGCCGAGGTAGCCGCTCGACAGGCCCGGACCGATGATGCACAGCTCGCCGGTGTCGCCGCGCGGCAGGATCTGCAGGCCTTTGTCAAGGTCCGTCGAGATGACCAGCAGGCCGTAGTTCGGCAGCGGATTGCCGATCGTGATCAGCTTGCCGGGTTCGAGGCGCGCCAGGCTGGCCGACACCGTGGCTTCGGTCGGGCCATAGGTGTTGAACATCTGGCGGCCGGGCTTCGAAAAGCGCTCGACCACGGTTTCCGGGCACATCTCGCCGCCCAGGTTGATGATGCGCAGGCTCGGCACGTCCTCGGCGAACAGCGCGAGCAGGGTCGGCACCGCGTGCAGTACCGTGACGCCGTTTTCTCCCAGCAGGCGCGGCAGCGCTTCCGGGTCGCCGGCCGTTTCCTTGGGGCCGAGCCAGAGGGTGGCGCCGACCAGGTAGGAAATCCAGATTTCTTCGAAGGACATGTCGAAGGCGACCGAGAAGCCTTGGTAGACGGTATCGTCGGCCCGCACCCCCAGTACCTCGTTCTCGCTGCGCAGGAAGTGGCAGATGCTGCGCTGGTCGATCAGGATGCCTTTCGGCTTGCCGGTCGAGCCGGAGGTGTAGATGACGTAGGCGGGCGCGTTGCCCGGGACCTTGCCGCGGCGCTTCGGTTCATAGCCGGCCGGCGCCGGCGCCAGCAGGCTTTCCGCGGTATGGATCGGACGGTCCACCCCATGCAGGCGCTCGCCCATGCGTTCGCTGCTGACCAGGGCCGGCGAGCCGGCGTCCTCCATGCAGACCAGCAGGCGCTCGACCGGGGTGTCTTCGTCGACCGGCAGCCAGGCGGCACCGGCCTTGGCGATGGCGGCCTGCATGATCAGCAGGTCGATTCCGCGCGGCATCCAAAGGCCGACGATGTCGCCGGGCCGGATGCCGGCCTCGATCAGGCGCGAGCCGGCCAGGCTGGCCAGGTCGTCGAGTTCGCGGTAGCTGAGCCGGCGCTCGCCGGCGATCAGGGCGGTCTGCCCGGGCGCGCGGCGGGCGCTCGCTTCCAGCAGGTCGGCCAGGATTTCGTCGCGCAGCAGCTCGGGCTGGTGCGGGCCATACAGCACATCGGGATGCCGTGTCAGGGAGGAAATATCGTTCATCAACGGCGGCAGATGAGGGCAAACATAAACTTAAACAAGCACATGAGTACAGCGTACATCATTTTGGGCTTACCCAGCGGTGCGACTCCTTTTTTGATGTACATCAAGGACGATTATTGATGTAGATCTATAAAATCGGCCCGAAAAATATTGCATTAAGGAAATAAGGAGCTCCGCAGTGCGCACCAACCTACCGGTCACCGGCATCGAATACACCCTCCAGGATGGCCAGTCCATCGTCTCCAAAACCGACACCAAGGGCCGCATCACCTACGTCAACCCGACCTTCGTCGAGGTCAGCGGCTTCGAACTCGATGAGCTGATCGGCAAGGCCCACAATGTCGTGCGGCATCCGGACATGCCGCCCGAGGCCTTCGCCGACCTCTGGCAAACGCTGAAAGCCGGCCTGCCGTGGACCGGCATGGTAAAGAATCGCCGCAAGAACGGCGATTTCTACTGGGTGGTCGCGAACGTGGTGCCGATCAAGGAGAACGGCGCGACGGTCGGTTACATGTCGGTACGCACCCGCCCGGACCGCGAGCAGGTGAAGCACGCCGACGCCCTGTACCGGCGTTTCCGCGAAGGGAGGGCGGCCGGGCTGGCGATCCGCCGTGGCGCCGTCGCCAAAACCGGCTGGCGGGCCTGCCTGTCGGCGCTGCGCAGCGTGCCGCTGGGCCGGCGCCTGGGCCTGATGCTGGGTGCCCAGGCGGTCCTGCTGGCCGGGCTGGCCGCCGCCGTCGACGGCGCGTTGTGGCGTGTGGCGGCCGGCACCGGCGCCATTCTCACGCTGCTGGCGTGGGCCGAACTGCAGCGTTCCATCGTCGGCCCGCTGGGACAGGCCCAGGACGCGGTCCACGCCCTGGCCGGCGGCGACCTCTCGCATATGCCGCCGCAAGGCCGCGACGACGAGGTCGGCCGCCTGCTGCTGGCGCTGCGCCAGCTGAACCTCAACCTGACCGCCATCGTCGGCGACGTGCGCACCAACGTCGCCTCCATCGAAGCGGCCACGCGCGGCATCGCGGCCGGCAACCAGGAGCTTGCACGCCGCACCGAATCCCAGGCTGCCAGCCTCGAACAGACCGCGGCCAGCCTGGCCCAGGTCGCGGCGGCGGCCGGCAACAACACCGACAGCGCGGTGCGCGCCGACGGCCTGGTGGGCGCGGCGTCGAGCGTGGCCGACCGCGGCGGTGCGGCGGTCCGGCAGGTGGGAGCGACGATGGTCCAGATCAGCGGCTCGGCCACCAGGATCGTCGACATCATCGGCCTGATCGACGGCATCGCCTTCCAGACGAATATCCTGGCGCTGAACGCGGCGGTCGAGGCGGCCCGCGCCGGCGAGCAGGGACGCGGCTTCGCGGTGGTGGCCGGCGAGGTGCGCTCGCTGGCCCAGCGCTCGGCCGGCGCGGCCAAGGAAATCAAGCTGCTGATCGAAGACTCGGTCGAGAAGGTCGGCCAGGGCAACGAACTGGTCGGCGTCGCCGGCCAGACCATGCGCGAAGTGGTCGCCTCGGTGCAGGAAGCCGCCCGCATCATGCATGGCATCACCGACGCCTCGCGCGAGCAGCACGGCGGCATCGGCCAGGTCAACGCCGCCATGCGCGCGCTGGACGGCATCACGCGCGAGAACGCCGCCCTGGTCGAGGAAGCGGCCGCGGCCTCAAGCAGCGTGGCCGAACAGGCCAGCCATTTGTCGCAGGCGCTGTCGGTGTTCAAGGTCTAGTTCAGCCTGCTCCGCAATTTTTGATGCAGGTCAAGGATTTTGCTGATGTGGATCAATAGACTTCTCGCATAGAGTCAAGGAGTCTTCATGATGCAAGCAGCAGTCCAAGCCATCCCGATGGCCTTCCAGCCGGCCGTCGACTTCGACGCCGGCCTGATCTCCCGCCTGAGCAAGTCCGGCCCGCGCTACACTTCCTACCCGACCGCCGACCGCTTCTCGGACGGCTACGGCTACCGCGACTACCTGCACGCGGTGGCCGACCGCCGCACGCGCGGCAACGCGCGGCCGCTGTCGCTGTACCTGCACATTCCGTTCTGCGACACGGTCTGCTACTACTGCGCCTGCAACAAGATCGTCACGAAAAACCGCGAGAAGGCCGCCACCTACCTGGCCTACCTGAAGCGCGAAGTCGAGATGCAGGGCAGCCTCTTCGCGGGCATGAACGAAGTCGAGCAATTGCACTTCGGCGGCGGCACGCCGACCTACCTGTCGGACGCGCAGATGGGCGAGCTGATGGACCACCTGCGGCGCTGCTTCCGCTTCGCCGCGGACGAAGTGGGGGAGTACTCGATCGAAGTCGATCCGCGCACCGTGTCGGCCGGGCGGGTGCACAGCCTGCGCGCCCAGGGCTTCAACCGCATCAGCCTGGGCGTCCAGGACTTCGATGCGGACGTGCAGAAGGCCGTCAACCGCATCCAGCCGGAGGAGGAGACGCGCGCCATCATCGCCGCCGCGCGCGGGGCCGGCTTCCGCTCGGTCAGCATTGACCTGATCTATGGCCTGCCGAAGCAGACCCCGGCGACCATGGCCGAGACCCTGGAGAAGGTGGTGGCTGCCGACCCGGACCGCATCGCGGTCTACCACTACGCCCACCTGCCGCAGCTGTTCAAGCCGCAGCGCCGCATCCTCGAAGAAGACATGCCCGGCAGCGACGCCAAGCTGGCGATGCTCCAGCTGTGCATCGAGCGCCTCACTGGCGCCGGCTATGTCTACATCGGCATGGACCATTTCGCCAAGCCCGGCGACGAGCTCGCCATCGCCCAGCGCCAGGGCCGGCTGCACCGCAACTTCCAGGGGTACTCGACGCATGCGGACACCGACCTCGTCTCCTGCGGCGTCTCGGCCATCGGCGCGGTCGGCGCGACCTACAGCCAGAACGTCAAGACCCTCGACGCCTACTACGACGCGCTCGACCGCAACGAGCTGCCGGTGGTGCGCGGCGCGCGCCTGGGCATGGACGACGTCCTGCGCCGTACCGTCATCCAGAAGCTGATGTGCCAGTTCGAGCTGTCGATCTCCGTCATCGAGCAGGCTTTTCCTGTCGTGTTCCGCGAGTATTTCAAGGACGAGCTGGCGCAGCTGGCGGCGATGGAAGAGGATGGCCTGGTGAGCGTGAACGGCGACTGGGTCAGCGTCGGCGCCAGGGGACGCCTGCTGATCCGCAACGTGTGCATGGTGTTCGACCGCTATCTCGCCACGCCCGGCGCCGGGCCGCGCTATTCGAAGACGGTATGAGCATGGGCATCGGCGTCAACATCGGCGGCCTGCTGCCCCTGTTCGTGGTCGGCCTGCTCGGCAGCGTTCACTGCGCCGGCATGTGCGGCGGGATCGTGGGCGCGCTGTCGGTGGCGCCAGTAACCTTGCACCGCTCGCGGCCAGCGCCGCCGGCCCTGCTGAACGTGCTCGCGTATAACCTGGGCCGCATCGGCAGCTACATGCTGGCCGGCGCGCTGGCCGGTTCGCTGGCGGCAGGCATCGGCCAGGGCGCCGGATCGCTGGCGCGGCTGCCGGCCCTGCAGGCGGGCGGGTACTGGATGGCCAACCTGATGCTGGCCCTGCTCGGCCTTTACCTGATGGATGCGTGGCGCGGCCTGGCGCGCCTGGAGCGGGGCGGCCAGCTGGTCTGGCGCCATGTGCAGCCGCTGCTGCGCCGCCTGCTGCCCGCGCCCGGCATCGCCTTCGGCCCGGGCCGGATGCTAGCGGCCGGCGCCCTGTGGGGCTGGCTGCCGTGCGGGATGGTGTACAGCGTGCTGGTGACGGCGATGCTGACCGGCTCCGCCACCGGCGGCGCACTGGCGATGCTGGCCTTCGGCCTGGGTACGCTGCCGATGCTGCTCGGCCTGGGACTGCTGGGCGCGCGCCTGCGCGCCGGCCTGCGCGTGCGCGCCGTGCGCGTGGCCTGCGGCGCGCTGGTGCTGGGCTTCGGCCTGCTCGGCCTGGCGCGTGCGGCCGGTGGGCTGCCGCACAGCTGGCTGCAGACCATCTGCGTGACGCCGGGAGCGGCGCCATGAACACGATGGCCGACGTCGCTGCCTGCTACCACTGCGGTGAGCCGGCGCTGGAAGGCATGCGCTGGCACGCGACCGTCGGCGGCGAAGTACGTGTCATGTGCTGCCCCGGCTGCGCGGCAGCAGCCGAGGCCATCGCCGGCGCCGGACTGGACGATTACTACGCCAGCCGCAACGGTTTTGCAGCCACGGCCGACGCCGCCGCGAACGACCCGGCACTCCTGCTGTACGACGACCTGGGCCTGGACGGCGACGCCGTGTTCACCGTCGAAGGCTTGCGCTGCGCGGCCTGCGTCTGGCTGATCGAGCGCCGCGTGGCCGCGCTGCCGGGCGTGGAATCGGCTGTGCTGAACGTCGCCGCCGAGCGCCTGCAGGTGCGCTGGGACGTGCAGGCCTGCTGCCCCAGCGCCATCATCAGGGCCCTGCGCGCGATCGGCTACACCGCCTATCCCTACGACGCCACCCGCCACAGCGCCCAGCTGGAACGGGCGCGCAAGGCGCTGCTGCGGCGCCTGTTCGTGGCGGGACTGTCGATGATGCAGGTGATGATGTACGCCGTCCCGGTCTACATGGCCACCGACGGCACGATGGACCAGGACATGACGGCCCTGATGGGCTGGGCCTCCTTCCTGCTGACGCTGCCCGCCGTGAGCTACTGCGCCTGGCCCTTCTTGCGCGGGGCCTGGCTCGACCTGCGGCGCGGCCTGCCCGGGATGGACGTGCCGGTGGCGCTGGGCATCCTGGCCGCCTTCGCCGGCAGCGCGGTCTCGCTGATGCAGGGACAGGGCCAGGTCTGGTTCGATTCGATCACCATGTTCGTGTTCCTGCTGCTGGGCAGCCGCTGGCTGGAGCTCGACGCCCGCCGCAAGGCCGCGCGGGCGCTCCAGACACTGCAGCTCGCGGCGCCCGCCACGGCCCTGCGCTTACCGAACTGGCCGGCTTCGCGCGACACCGAAACCATCGCCGCCGGCAGGCTGGCGCCCGGCGATGTCATCCTGGTCCCGCCGGGACAGACGGTGGCGGCCGACGGCACGATCGTCCATGGCGCGACCGAGGTCGACCTGGCCCTGCTCACCGGCGAGAGCCGCACCCGCGCCATGGGTCCCGGCGACGCGCTGCCCGGCGGCGCCGTCAACCTTGCCCAGGCGGTGACGCTGTGCGTGACCAGCAGCGCCGCCGACAGCACGCTGTCGATGCTGGTGCGCCTGAGCGAGCGCGCCGGACAGGACAAGCCCAGGCTTGCCCTGTGGGCCGACCGCGTCGGCGCCTGCTTCGTCGCGGTGCTGCTGGCCTTGACGGCGGCCGTGTTCGCGTTCTGGCGCGCGGTCGATCCGGCGCGTGCCTGGCCGGCGGCAATCGCAGTGCTGGTGGTGTCCTGTCCCTGCGCGCTGTCGCTGGCGACCCCGACCGCGCTGGCGGCCGCGCTGGAGCGCCTGCTGCGCCACGGCGTGCTGGCCGTGAAGCCGCACGTGCTGGAGACGCTGGCGCGCGCCACCCACGTGGTGTTCGACAAGACCGGCACCCTGACCCGCGGCCGGCCGGTGCTGCGCGCTACGGTCCCGCTGTGCGTGGCGGACAGCATCGATTGCCTGCGGATTGCGGCGGCGCTGGAAGCCGGCAGCGCGCATCCGCTGGCGCAGGCCCTGCGCGAGGCGCTTGCCGGCAGCGGGGCTGTCGCCCCCGCGGCGGACCAGGTGCAGAACGTGGTCGGGCAGGGCATCGAGGGCGAGGTGGCCGGCCTGCGTTACCGCCTGGGCAGCGCCCCCTTCGTGGCCGGGCTCGCCGGCGGCACCGTGCCGCTGGGGATGCCGCCGGGCGCCAGCGCGGTCTGGCTCGGCAGCCAGGACCGCTGGCTGGCGCGCTTCGAGCTGGCCGACGCGCTGCGCCCCGAAGCACCGGCACTGGTGCGCGCGCTGCAGGAGATGGGCAAGACCGTGGTGCTGCTGTCCGGCGATGACGAGGAAGCGGTGCGCGAGGTGGCTACCCAGCTCGGCATCCGCGATGCGCGCGGCCGCCAGCTGCCGCAGGACAAGCTGGACGCCGTGCGCGCCTTGCAGGCCGAGGGCGCGGTGGTGGCGATGGTCGGCGACGGCATCAACGACGCCGCCGTGCTGGGCGGCGCCGACGTGTCGTTCGCGATGGGGCAGGGCGCCCAGCTGGCGCAGCTGCATGCCGACTGCGTGCTGCTGGGCGACGCCGGCGCGGGCCTGGCGCCGCTGGGCGAGGCGCTGCGCACGGCCGGGGCCTGCATGCGCATCATCCGCCAGAACCTGGGCTGGGCGATGCTGTACAACCTGGTGGCGATTCCGGCCGCCGCCAGCGGCCTGCTGAACCCGTGGCTCTCAAGCCTGGGCATGGCCGGGAGTTCGGCGCTGGTGGTGTTGAATGCGCTCAGGCTGAGGAGGATGTGATGGAAGCCCTGTACCTGTTGATTCCGCTGAGCGTGATCCTGGTGGCGTTCGCGGTCTGGATCTTTTTCGGGGCGGCGGAGAGCGGGCAGTTTGAGGATCTGGATGGGCCGGCTTTGCGGATCCTGAATGATGAGGACTAAACCGACGTCGTCCCCGCGAAGGCGGGGACCTAGTGAACACCGGGGTCAGAGTCCCTTTGAAAGCAACACCGGACTCTGACCCCTAGAGCGTCGGCCCGCGCCCGGTCCGCTGTTCCTTCTCGATCCGCTCCTGGCACTCGACGCAGGTCTGCACCGTCGGCGTCGCCAGCAGCCGCGCTTCGGGAATGTCGCGTCCGCAGGACACGCAGATGCCGTAGCCGCCGGATTCCAGGCGGCCGAGGGCGGTGTCGATGTCGTGCAGCAGATTGGTGTCGTGCTCGGCCAGGTGCTCTTCGTTGTGGCTCAGCATTTCCCCGGCCGGGGCGTCGTCGTTCGAGCCCATGTGGGCCATCGGCGAGATCTCCGGGCGGTCGTCGGTGTCGCCGTCGGTGCGTGCGTGGACGGCGGCCAGCATGTCCTCGCGATCCTTGCGCAGGCGCTTGCCGATTTCTTCATGCAGTTCAGGTGAGATGGGCGGCATGGGAAGTCCTATCGTTGAATGTTGATCGGTCGTCCGCTTTCAGCAACACGTAGTTTCCTACCTCAACCCATTCTGAACATTTTGATTCACATCAAGGATTTTCCACGTTCAGAAACTTACGCTCCTGATGTCGTCCTTTCTTTTCTTCTAGGGAGTGCATTGTGGGCACCAGTCTAAACTATAACTACAAGGTCGTGCGCCAGTTTGCCATCGCGACCGTGGTCTGGGGCGTGATCGGCATGGCGGCCGGCGTGTGGATCGCGGCCCAGCTGGCGTGGCCGGCGCTGAACTTCGATCTCCCGTGGCTCACCTATGGCCGCCTGCGTCCGCTGCACACGAACGCGGTCATCTTCGCCTTCGGCATCTGCGGCCTGTTCGCCACCTCCTACTACGTGGTGCAGCGCACCTGCCAGGTCCGCCTGTTCTCGGACCGGCTTGCCGCCTTCACCTTCTGGGGCTGGCAGGCGGTGCTGGTGGCGGCCGCGATCACGCTGCCGATGGGCTTCACGCGCGGCAAGGAATACGCCGAGCTGGAATGGCCGATCGCGATCCTGATCGCCATCGTCTGGGTGGCCTATGCGGTCGTGTTCTTCGGCACCATCGTCAAGCGCCGCGTGCAGCACATCTACGTCGCCAACTGGTTCTTCGGCGGCTACATCATCGCGGTCGCCGTCCTCCACATCGTGAACGGCATGTCGATGCCGGCCTCGCTGTGGAAGTCGTATTCGATGTACGCCGGCGTGCAGGACGCGATGATCCAGTGGTGGTACGGCCATAACGCGGTCGGCTTCATCCTCACCGCCGGCTACCTCGGCATGGTGTATTACTTCATCCCCAAGCAGGCCGAACGCCCGGTGTACTCCTACCGCCTGTCGATCGTGCACTTCTGGGCCCTGATCTTCACCTATATGTGGGCCGGCCCGCACCACCTGCACTACACCGCGCTGCCCGACTGGACCCAGTCGCTGGGCATGGTGTTCTCGCTGATCCTGCTGGCGCCGTCCTGGGGCGGCATGATCAACGGGATGATGACCCTGTCGGGCGCCTGGCACAAGCTGCGCTCGGACCCGATCCTGAAGTTCATGATCGTCTCGCTGTCCTTCTACGGCATGGCGACCTTCGAAGGCCCGATGATGTCGATTAAAACCATCAACGCGCTGTCGCACTACACCGACTGGGGCATCGCCCACGTGCACGGCGGCGCGCTGGGCTGGGTCGGCTTCATCACCATGGGATCGTTGTACTACCTGATCCCGCGCCTGGCCGGCAAGAAGCAGATGGCGAGTGTTGCCCTGGTCGATGCCCACTTCTGGCTGGGCACCATCGGCATCGTGCTGTACATCGCCGCGATGTGGATCGCCGGCGTCATGCAGGGCCTGATGTGGCGCGCCGTAAACCCGGACGGCACCCTGACCTACACCTTCGTCGAGGGCGTCAAGGCCACCTATCCCTACTACGTGATCCGCTTCGGCGGCGGCCTGATGTACCTGAGCGGCATGCTGACCATGGCCTACAACACCTGGCTGACGATGCGCGGCACCGTCAACGTGGATGCGCGCATCCCGGTCCTGCGCGCGCCGGCCGCCACTCCCGAACACGCCTAAAGAAAACAGGAGCCCATCATGAAATTCACCCACGAGTGGATCGAGAAAAACCCCTGGCTGCTGATCGGCCTGGTGCTGGTCGTGATTTCCTTCGGCGGCCTGGTCGAGATCGTGCCGCTGTTCTTCCAGAAGTCGACCACCGAACCGGTCGCCGGCCTGAAACCCTACTCGCCGTTGCGCCTGGCCGGGCGCGACATCTACATCCGCGAGGGCTGCTACAACTGCCACTCGCAGATGATCCGCCCCTTCCGCGCCGAGACCGAGCGCTACGGCCACTACTCGGTGGCCGGCGAATTCGTCTACGACCACCCCTTCCAGTGGGGCTCGAAGCGCACCGGCCCGGACCTGGCGCGCGTCGGTGGCCGCTACTCGGACGAGTGGCACCGCACCCACCTGGACAACCCGCGCGACGTGGTGCCGGAATCGAACATGCCGGGCTACCCCTGGCTGGCGCAGACCCGCCTGGACCCGCAATCGATCGTGCCGAAGATGCGCGCGATGCAGCGCCTGAACGTGCCGTATTCGGAGCAGGAAGTGCGCGACGCGCCCGCCGAACTGGAAGGCAAGAGCGAGCAGGACGCCCTGATCGCCTACCTGCAGGGCCTCGGCACGCAAATCAAATCCAGAAACTGAGCCAGACACTGAGGAAACGACCATGGCACTCCAACACATTTTCGACGACGCGAGCCGCATCATGACCGTGATCAGCTTCGCCACCTTCGCCGGCATCCTGGCCTGGACCTACGTGCTGCGCAAGGAAAAGGACTTCGCGCAGGCCGCCGGACTGCCCTTCGCCGACGACGCCGACGCCGACGCCGACGCGCCGGGAGAAGATTATGTCTGACTTCACCAGCGGCTTCTGGAACTGGTACATCGTCCTGAT
Organism: Massilia sp. LXY-6; assembly: GCF_051233485.1. Classification (NCBI taxonomy): domain Bacteria; kingdom Pseudomonadati; phylum Pseudomonadota; class Betaproteobacteria; order Burkholderiales; family Oxalobacteraceae; genus Massilia; species Massilia sp. LXY-6. The sequence continues at coordinate 51,073 of NZ_JBKFGF010000051.1, read as the reverse complement.
CACCGTGCTGGGCATCGCCGGCTGCGCGATCCTGCTGTGGTCGCAGTCGGTGCACAAGGTGAGGATCGGCAAGGACGGCCAGCCGGAACAGACCACCGGCCACGTCTGGGACGAAGACCTGACCGAACTGAATACCCCGATGCCGCGCTGGTGGATGGGGCTGTTCTACCTGACCATCGTGTTCGCGATCGCCTACCTGGTGCTGTACCCGGGCCTGGGCCGCTACGCGGGCAAGCTGGGATGGCAGTCCAGCGGCGCCTACCAGGCGGAGGTGAAGCAGGCCGCCGCCGATTACGGACCGCTGTTCGACAAGTACCTAAAGCAGGACATCACGATGGTGGCGCGCGATCCGCAGGCGCGCGCGATCGGCGAGCGCCTGTTCCTGAACTACTGCGCGCAATGCCACGGCTCGGACGCGCGCGGCAACAAGGGCTATCCGAACCTGACGGACGGTGACTGGCTGTACGGCGGCGAACCCTCCGTCATCAAGGAAACCATCATGAAGGGCCGCAACGGCCAGATGCCGCCGATGGGCGCGGCGCTCGGCTCCGACAAGGACATCGAGAACGTGGCCCACTATGTGCGCAGCCTGTCCGGCCTGACCGCCGACCCGGTGAAGGTCGCCTTCGGCAAGCCCAAGTTCGGCGCCTGCGCGGCCTGCCATGGCGCCGACGCGCACGGCAACCCGGCGCTGGGCGCCCCCAACCTGACCGACAAGGTCTGGCTCTACGGCGGCAGCGCGGAAACGGTGATGGAAACCATCCGCAAGGGGCGCAACAACACCATGCCGGCCTGGGGCGAGTTCCTGGGCGAGGGCAAGGTGCAGGTGCTGGCGGCCTATGTGTGGAGCCTGTCGCATGAGGACGAACTGAAATGAATGCCTCCGAGCCCGTGGTGAAGGAAGCGGTCATCAAGATGTACGCCGCGCGCGAAGAGATCCACCCGCGCGAGGTGAAGGGCTGCTACGCGACGCTGCGCTGGGCCTGCGTCTGGCTGACCCAGGCCCTGTTCTACGGGCTGCCCTGGCTGCAGCTGCATGGGCGCCAGGCGGTGCTGTTCGATCTCGGCGCGCGCAAGTTCCACCTGTTCGGACTGGTCCTGTGGCCGCAGGACTTCATCTACCTGGCGGCGCTCCTGATCGTCTGTGCCTACGGCCTGTTCCTGGTGACGGCGGTCGCCGGGCGCGTCTGGTGCGGCTATGCCTGTCCGCAGACCGTGTACACCGAGGTCTTCCTGTGGATCGAGCGCCGCATCGAGGGCAACCGCAGCGCGCGCATCCGCCTCGACCGGCAGCCGTGGACACCCGAGAAGCTCGGCAAGCGCGGCACCAAGCACCTGGCCTGGGGACTGGTCGCACTGTGGACCGGTTTTACGTTCGTCGGCTACTTCACGCCGGTACGCGCGCTGGCGCACGAGGCGCTGGGCTTCTCGCTCGGCCCATGGGAACTGTTCTGGGTGCTGTTCTACGGCTTTGCCACCTACGGCAACGCCGGCTGGATGCGCGAGCAGGTCTGCAAGTACATGTGCCCCTACGCGCGCTTCCAGAGCGCGATGTTCGACCGCGACACGCTGATCGTCAGCTACGACGTGGCCCGCGGCGAACCGCGCGGGGTCGACAAGAACGCCGCGAAGACGGAGCGGAAGGGCGACTGCATCGACTGCAGCATGTGCGTGCAGGTGTGCCCGACCGGGATCGACATCCGCAAGGGCCTGCAGTACGAATGCATCGGCTGCGCGGCCTGCATCGATGCTTGCGACAGCGTGATGGACAAGGTCGGCAAGCCGCACGGGCTGATCCGCTACGCGACCGAGAATGCGCTGGCCGGACGCTGGTCCGCTGCGCAGGTCAGGCAGCGCATCCTGCGCCCGCGCGTGATCGGCTACGGCCTGGTGTTCGTGGCCATCGCCGGCGCGCTGTCCGCCTCGCTGGCGCTGCGCACGCCGCTCAAGCTCGACGTGATCCGCGACCGCGGCGCGATGGGGCGCGAGATCGAGGACGGCACGATCGAGAACGTCTACCGCCTGCAGGTGATGAACACGGCCGAGCGCGCGCACCTGTACCACGTCGAGGTGGACGGCATCGACTCGGCCGCCATCGCCGACGAGGACGTGGTCGAGCTGGGCGGCGCCTCGACGCGTCTGGTGCCGGTGCGGGTGCGCGTCAAGCCGGGCCAGGCCGGCAGCGGCTCCCATCCGATCCGCTTTACCGTGAGCGCGCTCGACGATCCGTCGCTGCGCGTGACCGAGAAGGCAGTTTTCATCGTTCCGAAATAGGACCATCCCATGCACATCACATCGAATACGGCCCAGGCCGCGCCCTGGTACACCCACCGCTGGCCCTGGTTCCTGATGCTGGGCCCGGCCCTGGTGCTGGTCGGCGGTGTCTTCGTCACCTGGCTGGCGCTCGGCCACCCGGACGCCATGGTGGTCGACGACTACTACAAGCAGGGCAAGGCGATCAACCAGGACCTGCGCCGCGACCGCGCGGCCAGCGCCATGCATCTGGTCCTGCAGCTGCGCTACGAGGGCGGACGCCTGCAAGGCCGGATCGAGAGCTTCGGCCGGCCACTGTCCGCGCCGTTCACGCTGCGCCTGGCCCATCCGACCCTGCCGGAGCGCGACCTGGCGCTGCCGGTGCGGCCGGACGCGGACGGCAGGTTCTCGGTGCCGCTGCCGGTGCTGGAGCAGACGCACTGGCAGGTGGTCGCCGAGGGCACGCTGCACGACTGGCGGCTGGCGAAGGGCTGGAGCTGGCCGCGGCAGCGGGAACTGGCAATCGTGGCGGATCCGGTGTAGGGGGACACACGGGTCACCGCGCTCGTCTTTTCCATGATAAATTTCTTAGAGCCAAACTTTACGGTTGGGCACTAATAATAGAGATTGGAAGAGAGACATGCCACATACCCGTTCGCGCCTCCTGCGCACCACCATCGCTTCGCTGTTCCTCCCGCTGGCGCTCGGCGCCGGCATGCAGCAGGCCACCGCGGTCACCGCCGACAAATCCGTCGCGGCCACCAGGCCGGCCGCAAAGCACGCCGCCAAGGCCGCCGCCGACAAGCCGAACAAGGCCTTCGACACCTGGGCCGACCGCTTCGCCGAGGACTGGGTCCGCGCCAACCCGCAGACGGCCACCTCGACCCAGTACTTCGAGGGCGCCGAACAGGACGCGCTCGACCGCCAGCTGACCCCGCAGACCGGCGAGCAGCGCCGGAAGATGGTCAAGCTGGCGAAAACCGGGGTGGCGCGCCTGGACGCCTTCCTGGCCGGCCCGCTGAGCGAGGAGCAGCGCACCTCGGCTTCGGTGATGCGCTGGAGCCTGGCGAATACCGTCGCCAGCGAGCCCTTCGAGGACAACAGCTTCGTGTTCAACCAGTTCGGCGGCGTGCAGGTCGGCCTGGTCAACTTCATGACCAACACCCATCCGCTGCGCCGGGCCTCCGACCTGAGCAGCTACATGGCGCGCCTGGAGCAGGTTGGCCAGCGCATGGACGAAGCCCTGGTGAAAGCCAAGGAAGCGGCCGCGAAGGGCCTGCTGCCGCCGCGCTTCATCCTCGAGCGCGCCCAGTACCAGGTCGAACTGTTCCTGAAGCCGGAAGCGAACCAGAACGTGCTGGTGACCACGCTCGACCAGCGCCTGGCCAAGCTGCAGGACGTGCCGGAACCGGCGCGCGCCAAGGCGGTGGCGAGCGCCGCCCGCATCGTCGAGGACAAGATCCGCCCGGCCTACCGGCGCGTGCAGGCCTTCATGGCCGAGATCCACCCGCGTACCAACGACACCGCCGGCATCGCGCGCCTGCCGGGCGGGCTGGCGGCCTACCAGCAGGCCCTCAAGACCTATACCAGCACCAACCTGACGGCCGAGCAGATCCACGAGATCGGACTGCGCGAAGTCGCCCGCATCGAAGGCGAGATGGACCGCCACCTGCGTTCGCTCGGCTACACCGGGGGCTCGATCGAGGAGCGCATGAAGAAGCTGGATGCCAGCTTCCAGCCGAAGGGCGAGGGCGATCCCCGTCCCGAACTGCTGCAGAATTACGCGGCGATGGTGGCGGACGCCGAGCAGCGCAGCAATGCGATCTTCAACCTGAAGCCGCGCGCCCCGGTCGAGGTGCGCCGCGAACCGCCGCTGACGGAAGCGTCGGCCGCCGCCCATTACACGCTGCCGGCACCGGACGGCAGCCGCCCCGGCATCTTCTGGGTGCCGATGCGCGGCCCGGGCTTCGACATGATCCGCATGCGCAGCCTGTCCTACCACGAGGCGGTGCCGGGCCACCACTTCCAGCTGGCGATCCAGCAGGAGAGAACCGATCTGCCGAAGTTCCGCGCCCAGCGCATCTTCGGCGGCGGCAGCGCCCACAGCGAGGGCTGGGGCCTGTATGCCGAGCGCCTGGCGGTGGAACAGGGCTGGTACGAGGGAGACGTTCCGGGCCTGCTGGGCGCGCTCGGCTCGGAGCTGTTCCGCGCGCGGCGTCTGGTGGTCGACACCGGCCTGCACACCAAGGGATGGACGCGCCAGCAGGCGATCGACTACGGCATCGGCGCCCAGGAAGTGGAGCGCTACGTGGCCTGGCCGGGTCAGGCCTGCGCCTACATGGTCGGCATGCTGCGCATCCTCGAACTGCGCGACAAGGCGAAACAGGAACTCGGCGACAAGTTCTCGCTGCCGGCCTTCCACGACGTGGTGCTGAAGAACGGTTCGGTGCCGCTGGATGTGCTGGGCGAGATCGTGCAGCGCTGGGTGGCGCAGCAGAAGCAAGCCTGATGCCCTGAGGTCCTCACCCGGCGGCGCTGTTGCCGCCGCCGGGTGAGCTTATCCGACCACGACCTCGCTGATCTGGATGACCGGGGTCTGGTTGGTGTAGTTCGGAATATCGGCCATGATTTCCTTCGAATGCGGACCGAAGCCGGCCTGGAAGGCATCGACCGAGTCGCAGAACAGGTGGCCCATGGCGATGTAGGGCGTATTCGATGCGGACGGGCCGGCCGAAATCGCCCTGTCCACCGTGTAGTACTTGCAGTAGTCGCCCATCAGCTTCTTCACCATGGGCATGTGCTGCTCACGGTAGTAGGCGTCGTCGAAACGTGCTTCGGGACTGTTGGGATACATGACGCTCACCTTGATCATCGTTTGTCTCCTTCTTGTGGGTGGCTCGAGCATATGAGCTCATCGTGCCCCGAAGTCCGGGCCTTGGCAAGTACTTGATGCGCGCTGAAGCACGCGCACTCACGCCATCGGGCTGCACTGCTCCGTCCCCGCCGCCATCGCCTTCAAGCGCGGCAGGTCGAGCAGGGTCACTTCGCGCTTGTCGATCGCGACCAGCCCCAGTTTCTTGAAACGCGACAGCAGGCGGCTGACGCTTTCGATGGTCAGGCCGAGGTAGTTGCCGATGTCTTCGCGCGACATGCGCAGGGCGAACTGGGTGGGCGAGTAGCCGCGGGCGGCGTAACGAGCGGATTTATTGACGAGGAAGACGGCGAAACGCTGCTCGGCCCGCATATTCCCGAGCAGGAGCATGACGTTTTGCTCACGTGTAATTTCCTGGCTCATGATGCGGTGGAAATGGCGCAGCAGGGCCGGCACGTGGCCGAACAGCTCTTCCAGGTTGGCGAAGGGAATCTCGCAGACTTCGCTGTCTTCCAGCGCCACCGCATCGCAGCGATAGCGGTCGCCACTGATCGCATCCATGCCCAGCAGTTCGCCGGCCATCTGAAAGCCCGTGATCTGGGCTTCGCCGGCGGCATTCACCTGGTAGGTCTTGAAATGCCCGAAGCGCACCGCGTACAGGTTGCGGAACGGCTCCCCCATCTTGTACAGGGCTTCGTCGCGCTCGAGGCGGCGGCGGCGCCCGATGATCTTGTCGAGGCGGTCGATGTCCGCATCCTCCAGGCCCATCGGCAGGCAGAGCTGGTGCATGCTGCAGGCCGCGCAGCTGGCCTTCAGCGCTTGCACGTTGAGGGGCTTGTTGTCGCTTGGGAAGGTAATGGCCTGGGTCATCGCGAAGGAAGGAGGCGGTTGGCTGTCGATATCCGGATTATACGGCCCGTTGCTGCGCTCGGGGCCGCTTGCCGGCCCCGGTCTTGACGGCCATTTCATATACTGTGGCATTTTTGCCGGACCGGCCCCTTGCCATCCTGCCAATCGTGCGCGCCCTGGCCCATGCTAGATTCTGCACACGACAATAGCGAGGGGGACTTTCATGTTCGGCTTGGCGGCATTGGACCTGGCGCGCGTGCAATTCGCGTTCACGATGTCGTTCCACATCCTGTTCCCGGCCATCACCATCGGCCTGGCCAGTTACCTGATGGTGCTGGAGCTGTGCTGGCTGAAGACGAAGCGCCAGGTGTTCGTCGACCTCTACCACTTCTGGCTGAAGATCTTCGCCGTCGACTTCGGCATGGGCGTGGTGTCCGGGATCGTGATGGCTTACCAGTTCGGCACCAACTGGAGCTATTTTTCGGAGTACGCCGGCGCCATCACCGGGCCGCTGCTAGCCTACGAGGTGCTGACCGCCTTCTTCCTGGAGGCCGGCTTCCTGGGCGTGATGCTGTTCGGCTGGACCAAAGTCGGGCCCGGGCTGCACTTCCTGGCCACCTGCATGGTGGCGCTCGGAACGCTTATCTCCGCCACCTGGATCCTCGGCTCGAACAGCTGGATGCAGACCCCGCAGGGCTACGCCATCGTCGATGGGCGCATGGTGCCGGTCGACTGGCTGAAGATCGTCTTCAATCCCTCGTTTCCCTACCGGCTGGTGCACATGTCGATCGCCGCCTTCCTGTCGACCGCGCTGTTCGTGGGCAGCTCGGCCGCCTGGCATCTCTTGAGGGGGCGCATGGATGGCCAACGCGGCGAGGCGGTACGCACCATGCTGTCGATGGCGATGTGGATGTTGCTGATCGTGGCGCCGATCCAGGCCGTGGTCGGCGACATGCATGGGCTGAACACCCTGCAGCACCAGCCAGCCAAGATCGCCGCACTCGAGGGTCACTGGGAAAACGAGGGCGACAAGCCGCTGCCGCTGTTGCTGTTCGGCATCCCGTCGATGAAGGACGAGGAAACCAAATTCGCGATCGGCATCCCGCGGGTCGGCAGCTGGATCCTGACCCACACCTGGGGCGGCCAGATCAAGGGCCTGAAGGAATTTCCGCGCGACCAGCGGCCGAATTCCCTGATCCTCTTCTGGAGCTTCCGCGTCATGGTCGGCCTGGGCCTCCTGATGATCGCGCTAGGCGCCTGGAGCCTGTGGCTGCGCATCAGGAAAAAGCTGTTCACGCACCGGCTGTTCCTGCGCATGGCGATGTGGATGGGGCCGGCGGGCCTGCTGGCGGTGCTGGCCGGCTGGATCACCACCGAGGTCGGACGCCAGCCCTGGATCGTGTACGGCGTGCTGCGCACCGCGGACGGCGCCTCGAAAATCACGGCCGGGCCGCTGGCGCTGAGCCTGGCCGTATTCGTGGTCGCCTACTTGTTCGTGTTCGGCGTCGGCATCGCCTACGTGCTGCGGCTGGTGCGCAAGGGACCGCAGGCCTTCGACCTCAGCCGCACGCCGCAGGGCGGGCCGGGCAGGGGACGGACGCCGGCGCGGCCGCTGTCGGTGCCCGAAGCGGACGCCTCCGTCAACGAAGACAATGTAACCTGAGCCTTACCTGAGGCACCGGAACGAGCATGAACATCGACATCACCGCGGTCTGGGCCACGATCATCTTCTTCTCCGTCTTCATGTACGTGGTGCTGGACGGCTTCGACCTCGGCATCGGCATGCTGTATCCCTTCGTGCCGGGCAAGCGCGAGCGCGACGTCATGATGAACTCGGTGGCGCCGATCTGGGACGGCAACGAGACCTGGCTGGTGCTGGGCGGGGAAGGGCTGCTGGCGGCCTTCCCGGCCGCCTACGCGGTGATCCTGCCGGGGCTCTACCTGCCGCTGATCTTCATGCTGGTGGGGCTGATCTTCCGCGGCGTGGCCTTCGAATTCCGTTTCAAGGCCAACGACCGCGAACGGCCGATCTGGGACCTGGCTTTCATCTGCGGTTCGACGGCGGCGGCGTTCTTCCAGGGGGTGTCGCTGGGGGCGTACCTGGCAGGAATTCCGGTGTCGGGGCGCAGCTACGCCGGCGGCCCGCTCGACTGGTTCGCGCCGTTCCCGCTGGCGGCCGGCTGCGGGGTGATGATCGCCTATGCGCTGTTGGGCGCGACCTGGCTGGTGATGAAGACCGAGGGCGAGCTGCATGGCCGGATGGTGAAGCTGGCGCGCCTCTTCACCTGGCTGCTGCTGGGGGCGATCGCGGCGGTCAGCGTCTGGACGCCGCTGTCGCAGCATCAGGTGGCCGAGCGCTGGTTCAGCTTTCCGAACCTGCTGATCCTGTCGCCGGTGCCGCTACTGGTGGCGGCATCCGCGTTCTGGCTGCTGTGGTCGCTGAAGCGCGAACCGTTCCGCCAGCCCTTCATCGGCGCGCTGGCCCTGGTGCTGCTGGGCTTTACGGGGATGGCGATCAGCATCTGGCCGCACATCGTGCCGCCCACGATCACGATCTGGGAAGCGGCGTCGCCACCGGCCACCCAGCGCTTCGCACTGGTCGGCACCCTGATCGTGCTGCCGCTGATCCTGGCCTATACCGGCTGGTCGTACTACGTCTTCCGCGGCAAGGTCGGGGACACCGAGGGCTACCACTGATGGCGCCGCTCTGGCTGCGGCGCGTGGGCTGGCTGGTGGCGCTGTGGCTGGCCGGGGTGGCGGCGCTGGGCGTGCTTGCCTGGGTGCTGCGGGTAGCGATGCATGCAGCCGGCATGAAATAGGAAAGCGCGGAGAGGAGCGAAATAGTTCAACTGTGCGCGCCCTTTGGGTGCCGTGGTACTACACTTTCAGTATAGATTTGCTAACGGGAGAACCACCCAGTGCCACAGGAGACCGCGTCCTTACAAACGATTGCCTTACCCTTGTCCGACGAGGACCAGGCGCGGGCCGATTTTTACGCGCTGATCGCGCGTCTGATGCTGGCGCCACCGAACGCCGCCCTGCTGGCCGCGCTGGCCGCGGCCGAGCCGATCGCCGCCGACGGTGTCGACGAGGCCGGGCGCACCCTCCAGGATGCGTGGCTGAAGCTGACCCAGGCCGCCAGCGTGATGGATGCCGATGCGGTGGCCGAGGAATTCGATGCGCTCTTCATCAGCACCGGCAATCCGCTGCTGAACCCCTACGGCTCGTTCTACCTGTCGGGCCACCTGAACGATTTTCCGCTGGCCGCGCTGCGCCAGGACTTGGCCCGCCTGCGCCTGGCGCGTGCGCGCGGCGTGGGCGAGTTCGAGGATCACCTGGGCTCCCTGTGCGAGACCATGCGCGTGCTGATTGCCGGCGCGCCGGGCATCGCGCGCCAGCCGCTGGCCGAGCAAAAGCAGCTGTTCGTGGCCCACGTCCAGCCCTGGTACGCGGCCTGCCTGGCCGACATCGCTGGCGCCGAACCCGCCAACTTCTACCGGGTGGCAGCCGCTTTCGCCGGCGCCTTCCTGGCGGTCGAAGCCCATGCCTTCGCGGTCTGGGAGCCGGCCGACGCACCACTTGCCGCATGAGGACCAGCATGGCTACCGATGAAAAAGCTCCCGATCCCGCCCGCCGCAGCCTGCTGAAGGCCGCGCCGCTGGGCGCCCTGGCCGTGGTGGCGGCCCGCGCCGGCGCCGCCGAGCCCGGCGTACCCGCAGCCGCGCCCGCGCCGGAGGTACCGGCCAAGCCGAAGGGCTACCACGAAACCGAACACATCCGCCGTTACTACAGCACGGCCGCCTACTGGTGATTTTAGGAACTGAGGAGCAGTCATGACCCTGGTGAAGACTTCGCGCGACAGCGGGTTGAAACGGCGCAAATTCCTGGTCGGGGCCGGTGTCACGGCCGGCGCCGCGGCGGTCGCGCGCCACCTGCCGCTGAACGTCATCGAGCCGGCCTCGGCAGCCGATCCGGCGCCCGCCGCGCCGCCGAAGACCGAGATCAAGCACACCGTCTGCAGCCACTGCTCGGTCGGCTGTTCGGTGGAAGCGGTGGTGCAGAACGGCGTCTGGGTGCGCCAGGAAGCGGCCTTCGACTCGCCGATCAACATGGGGGCCCACTGCGCCAAGGGCGCCTCGGTGCGCGAGCACGGCTTCGGCGAGCACCGCCTGCGCTATCCGATGAAGCTGGTCAACGGCAAGTACGAGCGCATCTCCTGGGACCAGGCCATCAACGAGATCGGCGACAAGCTGCTGCAGCTGCGCCAGCAATCCGGCCCGGACGCGCTGATGGTGATCGGCAGCTCGAAGCACAACAACGAGCAGTCCTACCTGCTGCGCAAGTTCGTTTCCTTCTGGGGCAGCAACAACTGCGACCACCAGGCGCGCATCTGCCACTCGACCACGGTCGCGGGCGTGGCCCAGACCTTCGGCTACGGCGCGATGACGAACTCCTTCAACGACCTGCACTACAGCAAGGCGGTGATGTTCATCGGCTCGAATCCGGCCGAGGCCCACCCGATCTCGATGCTGCACTTCCTGCACGCCAAGGAACTGGGCGCGAAGATGATCGTCATCGACCCGCGCTTCACCCGCACGGCGCGCTTTGCCCACCATTACGTGCGCGTGCGTCCGGGTACCGACATCGCACTGGTGTGGGGCATCCTGTGGCACATCTTCGAGAACGGCTGGGAAGACAAGGAGTACATCGCCGCCCGCACCAACGGCATGGCCGACGTCCGCAAGGAAGTGGCGAAATGGACGCCGGACAAGGTCACGGACGTGACCGGGGTGCCGGAATCCGCCGTGCGCATGACGGCCGAGATGCTGGCCAAGAACAAACCCTCCTCGGTGGTCTGGTGCATGGGCATCACCCAGCACCACGTCGGCACTGCCAATGTGCGCGCCTTGTGCATCCTGCAGCTGGCGCTGGGGAATATCGGCGTGCAGGGCGGTGGCGCCAACATCTACCGCGGCCACGACAACGTGCAGGGCGCCACCGACGTCGGCCCGAACGGCGATTCGCTGCCGGGCTACTACGGCATCGCCGAGGGCGCGTGGAAGCACTTCTCCAACGTCTGGGGCGTCGATTACGAGTGGATCAAGTCGCGCTTCGGCTCGAAGGAGCTGATGGAGAAGCCGGGCATCACGGTCTCGCGCTGGTTCGACGCGGTGCTGGAAGACAACCAGTACGTCGACCAGCCGACCAACCTGCGCGCCGTGTTCTACTGGGGCCACGCGCCGAACAGCCAGACCCGCCTGCCGGACATGAAGAAGGCCATGCAGAAGCTCGACATGCTGGTCGTGATCGACCCCTATCCGAGCATGACGGCATCGATGCACGGGCGCGAGAACGGCGTCTACCTGCTGCCGGCGGCCTCGCAGTTCGAAACCCAGGGCTCGGTGACGGCGTCGAACCGCTCGATCCAGTGGCGCGAGCGCGTGATCCAGCCGCTGTTCGAGTGCAAGACCGACCACGAGATCATGTATCTGTTCGCGAAAAAGCTGGGCTTCGCCGACGAGCTGGTCAGGAACATCAAGGTGGTCAACAACGAACCGGTGATCGAGGACATCCTCCGCGAGATCAACCGTTCCTGCTGGACCATCGGCTACACCGGCTGCTCGCCGGAGCGCCTCAAGCTGCACATGCAGAACAAGCACACCTTCAACCCGACCACCCTGCGCGCCGAGGACGGTCCCTGCAAGGGCGACTACTACGGCCTGCCGTGGCCGTGCTGGGGCACGCCGGAAATGAAGCACCCGGGCACGCCGATCCTGTACGACATCCACAAGTCGGTGGCCGAGGGCGGCCTGCCGTTCCGCGCCAACTGGGGCGTCGAACACAACGGCGAGAGCCTGCTGGCGGCCGACGGCTGGAGCAACAAGGACAGCGAGCTGGACGTCGGCTATCCCGAGTTCGACCACGTGTTCCTGAAAAAACTCGGCTGGTGGGCCGACCTCACGCCGCAAGAGCAGGCCGCCGCCGAGGGCAAGAACTGGAAGACCGACCTGTCGGGCGGCATCATCCGCGTCGTCATCGCCCACGGTTGCGCGCCCTGGGGCAACGCGCGCGCACGCTGCAATGTCTGGAACTTCCCGGACCCGGTGCCGGTCCACCGCGAGCCGATCGTCTCGCCGCGGCGCGACCTGGTGGCGAAGTACCCGACCTACGACGACAAGGCCGCGTTCTGGCGCCTGCCGACCCTGTACAAGTCGGTCCAGCAGGTCGACTTCTCAAAGGATTATCCGCTCATCATGACCTCCGGCCGCCTGGTCGAGTTCGAGGGCGGCGGCGAGGAAACCCGCTCGAACCCCTGGCTGGCCGAGCTGCAGCAGAACATGTTCTGCGAAGTCAACCCGCAGGACGCGGCCCAGATCGGCGTCAAGCTGGGCGACTTCATGTGGGTCGAAACCCCGACCGGGGCGCGCCTGAAGCTGATGGCGATGGTCACCCAGCGCGTGCCGGAGGGCCTGGTCTGGATGCCCTTCCACTTCGGCGGCTGGTGGATGGGCGAGGACCTGGAAAAGCATTACCCGGAAGGGGGCGCGCCGGCCGTGCGCGGCGAGGCCGTCAACACCGGCTGGACCTACGGCTACGACGCCGTGACGATGATGCAGGAAACCAAAGTGTCGCTGTGCCGCCTGGTGCGCGCATAGGGAAAAGGAGATTGAAATGCCCGCAAGGATGAAATTCATTTGCGACACGGAGCGCTGCATCGACTGCAACGGCTGCGTGACGGCCTGCAAGAACGAGAACGAGACGCCGTGGGGCGTGAACCGGCGCCGCGTGGTGACCATCAATGATGGCGTGCCCGGCGAGCGCTCGATCTCGATGGCCTGCATGCACTGCACCGATGCACCCTGCCTGGCAGTGTGCCCGGTCAACTGCATCTACCACACCGAAGACGGCATCGTGCTGCACTCGAAGGACCAGTGCATCGGCTGCGGTTACTGCTACTACGCCTGTCCGTTCGGCGCGCCGCAGTTCCCGGAGAGCGGCCTGTTCAACCACCGCGGCAAGATGGACAAGTGCACCTTCTGCGCCGGCGGCCCCGAACCGGACACCTCCGAAATGGAATTCAAGAAGTATGGCCGCAACCGCATCGCCGAGGGCAAGCTGCCGGCCTGCGCCGAGATGTGCGGCACCAAGGCCCTGATCGGCGGCGACGCCGGCGTGATTTCCGATATCTACCGCCAGCGCGTCGAGACGCGCGGCTACGGCCCAGAATTGTGGGGCTGGGATATCGCCTACGGCAAGCCGAAGCGCGGCGGCGAGATCAAGGCCACCGGCGAGGGCCCGCGCCCGAACCAGGACGTCACGGATGTGCAAAACCCGCGGAGGCTGCCGACATGAAGCGACTTTTCATCACGCTGTTACCACTGTGCCTGCTGGCCGGCTGCCTCGAGGTCGACCAGCATCCGCAATGGGTGAAAGGCCAGTACGCCGGCAAGAAGGACAATCGCCAGTTCGCCACCTGGTTCCATAACGACAGGCTGGCCTGGTGGGGCACGATCAGCAACCGCAACCAGCACCAGAACGAATACAACCGGGCCAATCCCTGAGGAGCCGACCATGCGACTATTTCACTGGTTATTGCCCGTGCTGATGGCGCTGAGCCTGTCCACGGCCTGGGCCGGGGTGCCCAACAACCGCGCCCAGCCGGCCTATGCCGAAGAGCAGACCATCCTCCAGGCCGAGAAGGATTCGCACTCGCCCGAGCCGGGCCTGGCCTCGAAGGATTCGGGCCGCGTGCACATCGACCGCCACTACCTCGGCCAGTATGGCCAGAAGGAGGGCACCGTCATCGTCCAGCGCGGCGGCAATGAATGGCGCGTGCTGCGCAACGGCCCGCTGGCGACCCTGTCGGGCGCCATCCTCGTGCTGGCGCTGCTGGGCGTGCTCGTGGTCGCGAAGGTCGTCGGCAAGATCAAGGCCGACGAGCCCGACACGGGGCGGCGCATCCGCCGCTTTACCGACTGGGAACGCTTCATCCACTGGTCCACCGCGATCAGCTTCATCATCCTGGCCGTTACCGGCCTGGTGATCCTGTTCGGCAAGAAGCTGCTGATCCCGCTGCTCGGCCACGACATCTTCGCCTTCGTCGCCTACATCTTCAAGTACCTGCACAATTTCATCGGCCCGCTGTTCATCCTGTGCTCGGTGGCGATGTTCTTCACCTTCCTGCACCGAAATTTCTTCAGGAAGATCGACTGGCTGTGGTTCCGCAAGGGCGGCGGCATGCTGACCCACGAACATGTGCCGGCCGGCTTCTTCAACGCCGGCGAAAAGAGCTGGTTCTGGCTGGGCGTGACCCTGCTGGGCCTGGTGATGTCGATCAGCGGCCTGATCCTGGACTTCATCGCCTTCGGCCAGACCCGCTACGTGCTGCAGGTCGCCAACTACCTGCACCTGCTGGGCGCGACCTTCTACATCGCCGCCGCCATGGGTCACATCTACATCGGCACCTGGGGCACCCCGGGCGCCTACCACGCGATGCGCCACGGCGACGTCGACGAAAGCTGGGCCAGGGCCCACCACGGCCTGTGGTACGACGAGGTCAAGGCGGGCGTACCGCCGGGCACCTTCGACGACCGCGTGCCGCCCGACCATCCGCCTTCGGGAGGCGCCCCGGGCAATATCCCGCCGGGCAGGCGCCCAGGTCCAGCACACTGAGCAGCGCTCTGAGGCACGAGGAACACACCATGAAAGCATTCGTTTTTCTGATGCATGCGGGTGCGGCGGCGCTGCTCCTGAGCACGGCCGGCTGCAAGCAGCACGGTGACAACGCCATGCGCGAAACCAAGTTTCCGGGCATGGTCACGGCCGGCGGCGGCACCAGCGGCCAAGTCATGGCGCGCAACGGCGGACCGAAGACCGACGCCACCTATGCGGGCGGCACGCCGGGCATCGCCGGCGGCGCCGGCGGCAATACCGCGGGCGCGGGTACCGGCGGCAGCACGCGCGAAACCGGCCAGGGCCCGAGCAACGGGGTGTCGACGCCGTCCAGCGGCACCGCAGCGCAGACGGGCGCCACCGAGAAGCCATCCGGCGACAGCGGCAACAACCCGGTCAAGCCGGAGGCCACGCCGGCGCCGCAACCGGCCGCCGCCCACCGCGACCCGGGCGCGAGCAGCGCTGCGCCGGGCCGCTGAATCGAAGAGGATCATGCCATGAGAACGCATCATTTCAGGCGAGGACACAAGGGCCGGCATCCCGCGATCAAGGCGGCCCTGCTGATTGCCGGACTGCTGCTGGCCAGCGCCGCCTGGGCAGCCCTGCCGCCGCCGACCCCGGCCCAGCAGCAGGCCGCGGCCGCCAAGAAGGCCGCCGCCGACGCCCAGGCCGCCAAGGACAAGCTCAGCCTGGCGGCGTCGATGGATGCCGTCACCGCCCGCTGGCGCACCCGCGCCGCCAAGGAAGGTTGGCAGACCCATCCGGCAGTGGCCATCGCGGCCGCCGCGCCGGCTGCTGGCGCCGCACCGGCCGCGGGCGGCGCACCCGTCACGGCCGCCGGACCGGCCAACGCGCCGGCCCCGGGTACGCTTGGCGCCGGCGCGACCACGGCCGCGGGGCAGGCCGGCTCCAATCCCGCGATCAAGAGCGAAAAACTGGGCACGGCAGCGCCGAGCGCGGACGTCAAGAAGGGGCCCACCATAGCCCAGCCCCGCGATGCCAAGCCGACCGTTGACAAGGGCACGCCTGACGTGAAGAACCGTTGACGTCCTCCCTGGCCTAAAGGACGGGGATTCCTACTACCAGCGATGCACGTCCGCATCGGGCAAGGATATTTTTAGCAGCATTCACATCACGATCATGCTCAACGCCACACTCAGCGCATATCCACTGCCTTATTCCGAGCGCATCCCTACCTTTCGGACTATTGCAGGAAATCGCCCCGCAACCCGAACACGCCTGGGTGGTGTACTTCTCGTCCACTTCCTCAAACCATGCGCCATGCTTAACAGCCTTGTACGCAAGTTGACTCCGAAAGGACGACCAGCCTGCATCGAGAATGGATTTCGCCATGCTGGTCCTGGCGAGTCCTTTGGCATTCACGTTGCCAACAGCAATATAGTCAAACTCCCGGACGATGCGGGTCGAGAGCTTATGGTGAAAGTCATTTCTGCGATGGGCGATCTGCGCATGGATCGCCTTCACTCGTCGCTTCTTGTTGGCCCGCTGCGCGATGGCCAGCGTCTGCTCTGCACCGCGATAGATGCGCTGCGCCTCAATCTTCTCGCCGGTGGACAACGTGGCGAATTCTTTCAGGCCAAGGTCGATGCCGACGCCGCGCACCGGCCGGCGAGCGTTGGCCGTGTCAACCGAAAGGTCGATCACGATGTTGAGGAACCAATGGCCCCGAGCGTTGCGGGAAAAGTTCGTGCCGTCCTTGATCTTCCCTTCGGGGAGCGGGCGGCTATGGAATACACGGAAGGTATTTCCCGCAAAGCGGAACGCATCGCCTTCGCGCTTCAATTCGCGGCCCTTGATCGGCACCCATCCAAGCGAGCGTTTGCCACGATAGCGAAGATACGGACGTTTTTTTTGGGAGCGGGACTTGGCGTACTGCTCGCACACCGCGTTCACCGTGCCGGAATGCAGGCCAAGTTCCCTGCTACTGCCGGTCGTGAGTTTGTTCAGGTCAAAGCCGGTCAGCCACGGACGATTGAAGCGCAAGGCGTCTTTCTGCCGGTCGTTACAGTAGTTCCAGACGAAATTGCATTCTCGGGCCTGCCTGTTCAGCAAGCCGTTCAGCGATTTCACCCGGTATCTGTAGACGAGGATCACTTTTGCTTGTTCAGGAATTCGTCGATGGCACGGCGGATCAGCTCCGACACCGGAACGTCGCACTGCTCGGACAGGGCACGGAGCTGGGCGAGCATGGGCTCTGGCAGGAATGTATTTATGCGCTTCGTATACGCACGTTACCCGTCATTTAACCGAAAGGCAAGCAAGCCTGTGGCTTGCACTCCTTTCACTCCCCGCCCCGCAGGGCGAGGTTTCTCGGAGCAAAATTGATGAAGATGGGCAGTATGCCGATCGCGGTGCTGATGCAACGCCGCAGCGTCAAGCACGTCTGGGCGGACGATGCCTGGGAAGCGGTGGGCGTGGTGCCCGACCGCGGCAACCTGCCGCCCGTGCAGATGCTCAGCCAGACGCCGGAGCGCGACTACTACCTGGTTTCCGGTCTCGAACTGGAGCTGTACCCGGACGAGAACGAAGGCTATTACGAGAACGTGATGGCGCCCGAATCCAAGGTCTTCGTGCTGTGGCGCATGCAGGACGGTCTTGCGATGCCGGTGCGGGCTTCGGTCAGCTACGTCGAGGGAACGCGCATGTTCGACTCCGGCGAAAACGCCGACGGCGTGACCATGCCGGCCGATATCTATTCCTGGGTAGCCGGCTACCTGCGCCAGTACTTCCAGCCCAAGCCGCGCCGCGGGCGCCAGCACGGGTGACGGGCCGCGCCATGTCCGGGGAAGGATTCCTGCGCCGCTGGGCGCGCCGCAAGACCGAAGTCCGTGAGGGAAGGGAGCCGGCGCCGGCAGGGCTGGCCGAGGATTCCGCCGATGCGGCGGCGGCGGCGCTGGCCGTACCTCAGCCGGCACCGCTGCGGGCGCCGGCGGAACCCGCGGCCGCGCCGGCACGCCCGCTGCCCACGCTGGAAGACGTGGCCGCGCTGGACGCCGACTCCGACTTCTCGGCCTTCGTCGCGCGCGGCGTCGACCAGGCCGTGCGCCGCGGCGCCCTGAAAAAACTGTTCGCCGACCCGCATTTCAAGGTGATGGACAAGCTCGACGTCTACATCGACGACTACACCAAACCGAGCCCGATGTCCGAGACCATGCTGGCCTCGCTCGAACATGCGAAGAGCGTATTCATGAAAATGGTCGAGGACGAGCCGGAAGCCGCACCACAGGCAGCATCGCAAGCAGAACCACAAACACAACAACCACCTGAACAAGAGACGCAATGAATATTCGTTTTATCGAAGGACAAGGCGCCGATCCGGCCGGGGAAGCGCGCAACCTGCTCGCCCGCAGCGCCGCCATCGCCGCCCTCGGCAGCATCGCACCGCACGAGCCGCTCGACACGGTCGGCTACCGCTCGGCCGGCCACACCCTGGTCATCGGCAGCGCCGCCTCGGTGCTGCCCTGGGCCGACCGGCTCGCCGCCGGCGTGCAGGTGACGGTGCTGCTGCTGGATGCGGAAGTGGACGAGAAAAACCGGCCGCCGCTGCGCATCTACCCGGTGTTCCCGGCCCGCGCGGTGGTCTTGAGCGGCTGGCTGGGCGCCTTCCAGGCGACCTGGCAGGCGCCGGGGAAAAGCCCGGAACACGGCAAGTTCGACCTGGTGCTGGACCTCGGCGCCAGCCCGCAGATCACGACCCACCAGCGCCCGCACGGCTATTACGCGCCCGGCCCCGACGAAGCGGCGCGCACCGCCGCCGTCGAGCAGCTGCTGGAGATGGTCGGCGACTTCGAAAAGCCCAAATACTTCAGCTACAAGGAGCGCCTGTGCGCCCACAGCCGCAACCAGCTGGTCGGCTGCAATGCCTGCATCGAGATCTGCTCGGCCGGCGCGATCGAGGGCGCCGGCGACCTGATCAAGGTGAACCCTTACCTGTGCGCCGGCTGCGGCGCCTGTACCACGGTCTGCCCGACCGGCGCGATCTCGTATGCCTACCCGTCCGCCAGCGACACGGGCAGCCGCATCAAGACCGCGCTGCGGGCCTATCAGGAGGCGGGCGGGCTTGAACCGGTGCTGCTGTTTCACGGCCTCGAAGGCGCGGCGCTGCTGGCCCAGGCCGGCGACGCGGTCCCCGGGCGCCTGCTGCCGCTCGGCCTGCACCACACGGCATCGACCGGCATCGAGGTCTGGCTGAGCGCGCTGGCCTATGGCGCGGCCGGCGTCACGGTGTTCATGACGGATGCCGAGGCCCCGCAGTACGCGGCCGCGCTCGGCCAGCAGATGGAGATCGCCCAGGCCATCCTCGACGGCCTCGGTTATGCCGGCCCGCACCTGCAGCTGCTGCGGGCGAGCAGCGTCGACGAGCTGACGGTCGCGCTGCAGCACGCGCCCCGGGGGCAAACCCCAAGCCAGCGCGCCGGCTTCAACCTCGCCGCGGACAAGCGCAACACGCTCGACTACGCGCTCGACCACCTGGTGCGCCACGCGCCTGCGCCCGTGCAGGAGATTGCGCTACCGGCGGGGGCGCCGTTCGGCACGCTGGCGGTAGACTCCTCCGCCTGCAGCCTGTGCATGTCCTGCGTCGGTGCCTGCCCGAGTTCGGCGCTGATGGATGGCCAGAACGCGCCCCAGCTGCGCTTCGTCGAGAAGAACTGCGTCCAGTGCGGCCTGTGCGCCACGACCTGTCCGGAAGACGCGATCCGCCTGGTGCCGCGCATGAACCTGATGGAGACGCGCAAGCAGACCGTCGTGCTGAACGAAACCCAGCCCTTCCACTGCATCCGCTGCAGCAAGCCGTTCGGCACGCTGCGCATGGTCGAGATGATGCTGGGGCGCCTGGCCTCGCATCCGGCCTTCGCCGGCAACCTCGAGCGCATGCGCATGTGCGGCGATTGTCGCGTGATCGACATGATGACCCCGCGCGACGAGGTGAGCATCGAGCAGGTCCAGGAGCTGCGGCGAAAATAGCGCACGTGTAACCCGGCCGTCAGCAAGCCATGGCAAAATGTTCGCAATAAAACATACAACCCTGCGAACAAGGAGACAGCCATGGCCGCAACCCCCTACGAGCGCTTCATCCAGGCGCGCGACTTCCTGCAACAGCAGCGCCTCGACTACGACACCGCCTACCGCGACTACCGGGCGCCCGAACTCATTGAATTCAACTGGGCGCTCGACTTCTTCGACGTCCAGGCGAAGGACAACCCGACGCCGGCCCTGTGGGTGGTCGAGGAAGACGGCAGCGAGAAGAAGATCAGCTATGCCGACATGGCGACCCGCTCCGGCCAGGTCGCCAACTGGCTGCGCGCACAAGGCGTGCGGCGCGGCGACCGGGTCCTGCTCATGCTGCCCAACCGCGTCGAGCTGTGGGAGATCATGCTGGCCGGAATCAAGCTGGGCGCGGTGCTGGTGCCGACCACGATGCTGGTGTCGCCCGCCGACCTCGAAGACCGCCTGCAGCGCGGCCGCATCCGCCACGTGATCGCGCAGGCGTCCGAGGCGCACAAGTTCGCGGAGCTGCCGGGCGACTACACCCGCATCGCCGTCGGCGGCGCAGCGGATGGCTGGACCGATTTCGCCGACAGCAGCGCCGCAGCGTTAGCCTTTACCCCTGAGGGCATCACGAAAGCCACCGACCCGCTGCTGCTGTACTTCACCTCCGGCACCACCGCCAAGCCCAAGCTGGTGCTGCACAGCCACCAGAGCTACCCGGTCGGCCACCTGTCGACCATGTACTGGATCGGCCTGAAACAGGGCGACGTGCACTGGAACATCAGCTCGCCCGGCTGGGCGAAACACGCGTGGAGCTGCTTCTTCGCGCCGTGGAACGCCGGCGCCACCATCTTCGTCTACAACTACGAGCGCTTCTCGGCGCGCGCCTGCATCGACGTGATCTGCCGCTGCGGCGTGACGTCGCTATGCGCGCCGCCGACCGTGTGGCGCATGATGATCAAGGAAGACCTGGCGGCGTGGAAGCCGCCGCTGCGCGAACTGGTCGGCGCCGGCGAGCCGCTGAATCCGGAAGTCATCGAGCAGGTCGAACGGGCCTGGGGCATCCGCATCCGCGACGGCTTCGGCCAGTCCGAAACCACCTGCCAGATCGGCAATCCGCCGGGCCAGCTCGTCAAGCCGGGCTCGATGGGACGTCCGCTGCCGGGCTACCGCGTGACCCTGCTCGACGCCGACGACCAGCCGGCCGAAGAGGGAGAGATCGCGTTGAAGCTCGACCCGGTGCCGCAGGGCCTGATGCTGTGCTACGAGGGCGACGAGGCCAAGACCGCCGACGTCATGCGCGCCGGCCACTACCATACCGGCGACACCGCCAGCATCGATGCGGACGGCTACTATTTCTACGTCGGCCGCAACGACGACGTGTTCAAGTCCTCGGACTACCGCATCAGCCCCTTCGAGCTGGAGAGCGTGCTGATCGAGCATCCGGACGTGCTGGAAGCGGCGATCGTCCCGAGTCCCGACGCGCTGCGCCTGTCGGTGCCGAAGGCCTTCATTACGCTGCGTCCCGGGGTCGAGCCGACCCGCGAGCTGGCCGGCGCCATCTTCGCGTTCGCGCGCGAGCGGCTGTCGCCCTACAAGCGGATCCGCCGGCTGGAGTTTACCGAGCTGCCGAAGACCATCTCGGGCAAGATCCGCCGGGTCGAACTGCGCAAGGCCGAGCAGGCGGGCGGACGCGCCGGTGAGTTCCTCGAGGAGGATTTCGGCGCCTGACGCGGCGCCGGCAGGGGAGGGAATCCGTGTAGCAGTCCTGCGGCGATTCGGTGAATAATATAGAATCGACAACAAGCGGCCCCGTCCCTTCAACCTCCCCCTATCCAAAATGAGCACCACGAAGAAACCCGCAGCACCGAAGCTAGCCGCCTACGAAGTCAGGAAGTCCCCGGTCCACGGCAATGGCGTGTTCGCCCTGCGCCCGATCGCGGCCGGGGAACGCATCATCGAATACCGCGGCGAGCGCATCAGCTGGGACGCTGCAACCCAGCGCGCCGCCGAGCGCGGCGGGCCCGTCAACCACACCTTCTATTTCAGCCTGGCCGACGGCAACGTGATCGACGGCGGCCGGCGCGGCAACGATGCGCGCTGGATCAACCACGCCTGCGAGCCGAACTGCGAAGCCTACGAGGAAGACGGCCGCGTCTACATCCACGCCCTGCGCGACATCGACGAGGGCGAGGAACTCAACTACAACTATGCGCTGATCTACGACGAGCGGCACACGCCCGCCCTCAAGCGCCTGTTCGCCTGCCGCTGCGGCACCCCAGCCTGTAGCGGTACCATGCTGGCGCCCAAGCGCCGCGCGAAAAAGCCGGTGCAAGATCGCACCTGAACCGAAAGCCTCCAATGAAACCAGTCGTCCGCAGTCTGCTCGAAACCGACCTTTATAAATTCACGATGTGGCAGGCCTTCCTGCACATGCACCCCGGTGCCATCGGAGAATACGAATTCAAATGCCGCAACACGCCGGCCTTTCCGCTGGCCGAGCTGAAGGACGAGGTCGAACGCGAGCTGGACCGCCTGTGCGAGATGATGTTCAGCGAGGAGGAAGTGGAATACCTGCGCTCGCTGCGCTTCATCAAGAGCGATTTCGCCGATTTCCTGACCCTGTTCCGCTTCCAGCGCAAGTTCGTCAGCGTCAACACCGACGGCCCGCACCTGCGCATCCGCGCTTCCGGCCCGATCGTGCACGTGATGGGCTTCGAGATCTTCGTGCTCTACATCGTCAACGAACTGTATTTCCGCCGTGTCGACCAGGCGGCTGCGCTGGAAGAGGGCCGCAAGCGCCTGAAACAGAAGGTCGACGAATTCCGCGCCTTCGACACGGAACCGAAGCGCCTGAACCCCTTCGATTTCTTCGATTTCGGCGTGCGCCGCCGCTTTTCCGGCGAGTGGCACGAAGAAGTGGTGGCCACCATGGCGCGCGAGCTGCCGCAGTACTTCAGGGGCACCTCGAACGTCTACCTGGCGAAGAAATTCAACCTGGTGCCGATCGGCACCATGGCCCACGAATACATGCAGGCTTTCCAATCCTTCGACGTACGCCTGCGCGACTTCCAGAAGAAGGCGCTGGAAGACTGGGTGCAGGAATACCGGGGCGACCTCGGCACCGCGCTGACCGACGTGGTCGGCATGGATGCTTTCCTGCGCGACTTCGACCTGTATTTCGCCAAGCTGTTCGACGGCCTGCGCCACGATTCCGGCGACCCGGTCGAATGGGGCGAGAAGGCCTTGGCCCATTACGCCAAGCTGCGCATCGACGCCCGCACCAAGCGCCTGGTGTTCTCGGACGCGCTGACGGTGCCGAAGGCCTTGGACCTGTACCGCCACTTCGCCGACCGCGTGCAGCTGGGCTTCGGCATCGGCACCAAGCTCACCAACGACACGCAATTCGAGCCGCTGAACATCGTCATGAAGCTGGTGCGCTGCAACGGCCAGCCGGTGGCCAAGCTGTCGGACAGCCCCGGCAAGGGCATGGGCACCGACGATACGTTTATCGCTTATTTACGGCAAGTATTCGATCAACATATTTAATCCAGAATGCATTAATTCACATTCATTTGTACGATTCTATTTAATATTTTTCGATAAAGAAATTGAACATACTTTTGAATAATGTATTCGTTCAAGATGTCGTTTTTAATCTCTAGATTAATCATAATTATGGACTTTCGGTAAGGATCTGGATTATAGTATTGACGTGTCTCATCAATATGATGTGCGGACATTGGTACCGGAGAAAACATCACCAACGCGCTGAAATTTAGTAAGTAATACCTTCAGCGGATGTTCTTATTTTTTCTAAAAGAAAATATAATGTCCAATATACATAATGTATTGAATAAACCGATTCGCGTCCTGGTGGTCGAAAACCATCAGCTCATGTTGTGGGCGCTGACCAAATTGATCAACGGGCACCGTCCCCTGATGGAAGTGGTCAGCATCGCCAGTAATCAAACCGATGCGCTCCTCCAGATTCCCGGCGTTACCCCGGACCTTGTCCTGATGCGCAACGAACTCGCGACGATGACGGTGGAGGGCCTGTTGCCCGAGGCGCTGACCACCGGACGCCGCACGCTCCTTTTCATGGAAGAGGTCACGGAAGATACGCTGGCGGCAAGCGTCCGTTGCGGCGCACAGGGCGTGCTGACCCGGCGCTCCAGCGCCGACGAGATCATCAAGGCCATCGAAAAAACCCATGAAGGCGAGTTGTGGTTTGGCCGTGAGGCGACTGGGATGGCTTTGCAGGTCATGCGGCGGGCGCGTGAGCAGCCGGCGCCGGCGACACCCAAGGGACATCTTAGTTTACTGACGCCGCGTGAACGCAAGGTATTGCATGCCGTCGTCGATAATAAAGTTCGCACGAATAAGGATCTGGCGAAACAACTCTTTATTTCGGAGTCGACTTTGAGGAATCATTTATCCTCGATTTACCAGAAGCTTGGGGTTGGTAATCGATTGGATTTGTATGTTTATGTGCGGAGCCATCTGGGGGTGGGTGTGGCGGAAGTGGCTTAGCAGGCTGGATAACTAGGTTGTTATTAGACAGGGCGCAATCTTTGGATTGCGCCCTGTGTTTTTGCGATCACTGCTGGCCGGACAGCATTGGACCGACGTGGCGGACGATCTGTATGATTGCCGGTCCTAGCACGACCATAATAATGGATGGAAAAATGAACAAGACAAGCGGGAAGAGCATCTTGGTCGGCACCTTCGCCGCATGTTCCTCTGCCCGCACCTGGCGCTTGTGACGCAGGTCTTCGGAAAACACGCGCAACGAATCTCCGACGCTAGTACCAAATTTATCGGCCTGAATCAGCATGGTAGCGAAGGAGTTGAGTTCTTCCACACCGCTGCGCAGAGATAGATTTCGCAATGCCTTTTCGCGGGTGCTGCCTGCGCGAATCTCTAGGTTAGTTAGCTGCAACTCTTCCGCCAGTGTAGCACTCTTGTCCAGCAGCTCTTCGGCAACGCGCGTGAGTGCGGCATCTAGACCAAGGCCAGCCTCCACACACACCAGCATCAGGTCGGCTGCGTCGGGGAAATTGTCGAAAATCTCGCGCTTGCGTCGCTTTACAACGAAATTCAATAAAATATTCGGAAGGTAGCAGCCAATGGCTGCCGCACAAAACACGCCCGTCAATAGTTTCACAGTGCTTATTTCTTGCGTGCCTCGCAGCAAAAAGAACACCGGGACAGCAAGAAGGAATGGAAGCAGGGTCTTCAGGCCGAAGAAAACGTGTGGGGCCCTTGGCTGGCGGATACCGGCTTGGATGAATTTCAGACGGAACGGGGAAGACTCCCAGTCTCCTGAGGGCGTGGACAGTTTCGCAAACGGTGTAACGACGTTGACGACGGCAGTCTGCCAGCCCATCGCATCAGGATCGCTCCTGTTGGACAAGGCGTGTAGCCGCTTGTCGGTTTTGTCGGGAACGAGCCAGAGGAAAGCTCCGATCGTTCCAAAGGTGACTGCAAAGAAGACGACAATGGGGAGTAACATCGAATTCTCCGATTAGACACGAATCTTGACAATTCGGGACAGAAAAAATGCCCCCACCGCCATCATGCTCAGCAGGGTTTGCAACATTTTGATGCCCAAAGGATCGGTTAAGAAAGGCCCCATGAAGTCGGGGTTAAAGATTTGCAATAGCGCACCGACGAAGAAGGGAAGAACGCCTAAGACCCAGGCCGACATCCGCCCTTCCGCAGAAAGCACTCTGACGCGCCCCAGCAACCTGAGCCGCTCTCGGATCAGGCGGCTGAGGTTCCCGAGCACTTCGGTTAGGTTGCCGCCGGACTGCCGTTGGATGAGAATTGATACCACGAAGTAGCGGAAATCCGTCAACGGCACGCGGTCGCAGAGATTGGACAGGGCTTGTTGCAGCGACACGCCGAAACTGACTTGCTCATGCACATGGCGGAATTCGCTTGCAATTGGATTCGGCATTTCTTCGGTAAGAAGTTGTATGCCAAGAGGAAGCGAATGGCCCGCGCGCATTGCTCTGGTGATCAGGTCAAGGGCATCGGGCAACTGATTCTCCAGCTTGCGGAGTCGTTTGGCACGCGCGCGTCCAACGTAAGTCCAAGGAATCGAGCCAAGTACAAGTGCATAGCCGATGCTTAAAAAGACCGGACTTGCGGTTAGGGCAGCGATGGCGATGCCCATGGCGGCGGCCGTGCCGCTAGTAAGGACCAGACTACTTACTGTCCAGCTGAGGCCGGATTGAGCGAGATAGCGCTCGAGTCTCGGCACAAACGACAATCTGTTCAGAAGTCGGGCGAACGCGGAAACATCGCTCAGCTTACGCTGCTTCAGTAAGGTGCGCTGTCCATCGGCAGTGCCCGATTGGGAAAGCAGGTCCAAGCGCCGGTTCAGACGCAGGGCCTGCGCCCCGCGGCGCGTGCGCCAGAACAAGTATATCGCCTCCATCAGCAACATGACCGTAAGGAAAACCAAGATCGAAATGACCGGAAATATGTCGTTCTTAGGAAGATCGGACATTGCGTGCACTCCTCAGGAATAGTGCCGTGCCGGATCGAACATGCGGTCGGGCAAGTGGATACCGAAGGAGCGTAAGCGTTCGGTAAACTTCGGCCGCACGCCGCTGGCTTGGAAATGCCCGATGATCTTGCCGTCGGCATCGACCCCGGTCTGGGCGTAGCTGAAGATCTCCTGCATCGTGATCACGTCGCCTTCCATGCCCGTCACCTCTTGGATGCTAGTGATCTTGCGCTTGCCATCGGTCAGGCGCAGTGCTTGGACGACGACCGTGATGGCGGAAGCGATCTGCTGGCGCGCGGCCTTGTGTGGCAGGTTCAGGTTCGCCATGCCGATCATGTTTTCCATGCGCGCTAGCGCGTCGCGCGGCGTGTTGGCGTGGATAGTGGTGAGCGAGCCTTCGTGACCGGTGTTCATTGCTTGCAGCATGTCGACCGCTTCGGCTCCGCGCACCTCGCCGATGATGATGCGGTCCGGCCGCATCCGCAGCGCGTTCTTGACAAGTGCACGCGCGGTGACTTCACCCTTTCCTTCGATGTTGGGCGGTCGCGTTTCCAAGCGCACCACATGCGGCTGCTGGAGTTGCAGCTCGGCAGCGTCCTCGATCGTGACTAGGCGCTCGGACTCGGGGATGTACCCAGACAGGATGTTCAGCAGCGTGGTCTTACCGGCGCCGGTGCCGCCGGAAATCAGCATGTTGACCTTGGCCCGGCTGAGCCCCTCGAGCATCTCGGCCATTTCCGGCGTCAGGCTGCGCAGGTCGTTTACCAGGTTTTCCATTCGCAGGGGAATGTGGGCGAAGCGGCGGATCGACATCATTGGCCCGTCGAGGGCGATCGGCG
This sequence comes from Massilia sp. LXY-6, assembly GCF_051233485.1. Classification (NCBI taxonomy): domain Bacteria; kingdom Pseudomonadati; phylum Pseudomonadota; class Betaproteobacteria; order Burkholderiales; family Oxalobacteraceae; genus Massilia; species Massilia sp. LXY-6. The sequence continues at coordinate 24,060 of NZ_JBKFGF010000051.1, read as the reverse complement.
GAATCACCGCGTTCACCCGTGAGCCATCTGGCAGGCGCGCGTCGACCATCGGGCTCGATTCGTCGATGCGGCGTCCAACCAAGGAGACGATCTTGTCGATGATCCGCAGTAGGTGGCGTTCGTCGGTGAAGCTAACGTCGGTTCGTTCCAGTCTGCCGTGGCGCTCGACGTAGACATTATCGTAGGAGTTGACCAAGATATCCGATACGGTGGCATCGGCCATTAGCAGCTCGAGTGGGCCAAACCCCAGCATCTCATGCTGGATATCGCGCACCAGCATGCGGCGCTCGAGGGCACTGACCGGTACCTGTTCGTCAAGCAGTAGCCGGTCGATTGACGCGGCGATTTCCTGGCGCAACTTCTCCGCGGGCAGGCTTTCGAGCGTGGTCAAGTCGAACTGTTCAACCAGCTTCAGGTGCATCTGTTCCTTCAGCTGCTTGTAGGCTTCGCGTTGCACTGTTTGCAGCGGAGCCCGCTCGCCGTCCGGTTGTTGGAGACTAAGTTTTTCTCTGAGCGACATAAAACCTCCGCATTTTAGGCACGCTTGAACAGGCGCTCGAACAGGCTGGCCGGATGCTCGGCAGCGGGCGCCATGGTGTCGCCGAGCTGGTTAAGGCTGCGGATCACCCCATGCTTGCGTTCCAGTTGCATCAGCGGCACACCCTGGTTGATCGCCGTGCTTACCTGCCGGTAGCCGTTGGCGATAGTGTGGATTTCGAGTTGCCCCAGCGCTTTGTGTATCTTGTCGATTGTGATGTCGTTGCGTTTGTCGTAGCGGTTCAGGATTAGCGCGACCTTCTCCCTCGAATAATCGAGCGAACGGAAGGCGGACAGTAGTTTGTCGGCATTGCGCAGATGGGGCACGCTAGCCTGGAGCACCAGGAAGATAGAGGCGGCGCGGTCTAGCGCCGTCATCAGCATTGCATCGACGATGCGGGGCATGTCTAGTAGTACGATGTCGTACTGCGTGACGGCCAACCCGAGAATGGCATCGATGTGCTCGGGCCGGATGTCGGAGGCCTGGCCGGGTTCTTCCGGAGCCGCCAGGATGTGGTAGTTCGGCGTCACGTGAATGGTGCTGGCGTTCAGTAGCGAGCTGTCGAGGCGTTTGATGTCGCGCGCGATGTCGCCGATGGACTTGGATGCCTTGCCATCCTGAATGAAGCTCAACGCGTCGCCGAATTGCAGATTCAGGTCGACCAGCAGCACCTTATGTGATTGGGCAAGCTGGTAGCCGAAGTTGGTCACGAGGAAGGTCGCGCCGCTCCCGCCGCTGGTCGCGATGAATGCGTGGATCTTCGCATGGTCGCTAGCTTGGGCAGCCGTTAGCTTGGCCGCGATGCGTTCGACTGCTGCGCGCAGCAGTTCCTGAAGGTGCGATGGCGAGATGACTTCGCGCACGCCGGCACGCATCGCGGCCAGCAGGAACTTGGGTGAGGCGGCGTCAGAAATCAGGACCACTGCCACCGCAGGGTACTGTAGGGTAAGCCGTTCCACGTGTTCGAGGTCGAGTGCCTCCTTGTTCCTGCCATCAACGAGCATCAGGTCCGGTGCGGATTCTTTCACGATGTTGCGCAGGTCGGGAGCTTGGCTCGGCATCGTCATCAGCTCGTCGTCGCCGTCGCCCAGGATCGCGCGCATTTGCTGAAGCAGGAGTCTATCCTCGGAAATTAGTGCAATTTTCATAGTATCCTCAATGTTGGATTAGCACACCTTGTCGTTGTAGCTCATCATTTCCCGCTGCAGATAGGTGGAAAACGCGGGCATGGCGAAGGTCGATCCGATGGCGGCGCCGACGATCGGGGTGACCCAGGTGAAGTTCAAATCGGTCAAGGACACAGTGACGCCCTCGCAACTTTTGGCGTCGCATCCGGCAGGCTGCCAGTTGACATTTACCTTGGTCGCGCCGACCTGCGGCATGAGTGTCTGCATGCGGGCCACAATGCGATCCTTACTGGATGGGTCGGCGCAAACCACGGCGTAGCGGGCGCCTTCCCTTGTCGCTTCGTTGGCCACGTTCCAGGTGTACAGCATGCGGGAAAATTCGAGAACCCCGAGCAGGAAAGTCATGAATAACGGTAACACCAGAGCGAATTCGACGATGGTTGCACCTGTCTGCTTGCATTTCATGATGGACTCCGCATAGTTGCCGCGATCGGGCCGAAGGTGATGTTGTTGAAAACCAAGCCGAAAGTGTTGGTCACCATGGGGACGAAGGTGTAGCCTGTCACCACCACGCTGACCGTACTGAAGGTCGGGTAGCTGCCGGCGGTGCCCCGGTCGGGAATGCTGACGTTTGTAACGCTTAGGCCAGGGGCAAGGGGAGTACCGGTCCCGGCGGGGTTGCCGTAGACAACGATATTCTTGGCCTTGTCGATATCGACGTTCGGCGCGCGCACGGACAAGTAGCGCACCGCTTCGCGGACCGATTTCGTGATCGTGTTGTATTGGTAATAGGCGCGGCCGAACTCTGTGGCGATGCATGTCATCATGAGCATCAGAGGCAGGACTAACGCGAATTCGACCAAGGCGACCCCCCGTTGTTCTCGTTTCATCGTGTCCTCCTTTAGCGCACCAGCACGGGCACCAGAGGGCCGGCGCTGCTTGCGTTGCCTGCCAAGCCGCCTGCCGTGCAAGGGCTACCCAAGTCGGACGCCTTGCCGATGTATTCTAGGAAGACCTGCGTGGTACTGTTGGGGCTGGGGATTGGCTGCAGCATGAACACGCAGGCGAAATCCTTTATCTGCGTGGGCGTGTTGGTTAGTGTCCCATCTACCACGGGCACTACTGCAACGCGCCGATTCGTGCCATATTGGCGCAACTGGCCGCTTGAACCGCCGGTCGCGAACGACTTAAGGTTATTGCTCAAGGTAAATCCCATGGTTGTCTCGCATGTATTGGCGGCAGCGATGGAAGTGCCGCTGCAGGTGTCGAATGCCTGCCGGCGCAATAGGAATCCTGTATTGCCCGCGCCATCCGAAGCACTGTCGAAGGCACAGCAGGATTTGCCGCTCGCATTCGTCTTCTTCCAATCCGTGCTGGTATACCCATACCCCGTGTAATCCGGATAAATAGTCTTGTAACCAGTAGCATCTTTGTAGATGCCGAAACGGCCGTTCCACTCTTCGACCAAGGAGGCTTTCGTGCCGGCTGCGCCATTGGCGTTAGCGTTGGTAATATTGTCGTCGACACGGCTGCCGCAATAGCCCTGGAGCTGCGTGGTGAGATCCTTGGCCCCACTGTTGTTGCCATCCAAATTTGCCCATCCTATTTGTCCACCGGTGGTAGTGGACTGACCAAGCAGCAAAGGTACCCAGTCTCCCTTGTCGTATCCGAAAGGTCGGCCCGGTCCGACTCTGGTTGCGTCTTTCACCAGCGCGAGCGGCAGCGGACAGGTGGACTGCGATGGCGCCGTCGTTGCTTCGGCGAATGCGTTGACATTCATTGAGCCAGCGTTCGCTGCTGAAGAGTAGGCGCCGAAAATACCCAGCAGCGGTGTTTGCGTACCCTGCTGAGCATGTTCACAGCGCATGAAACGTGCCAGCGTGTCATCGGTAGTCGGGCCGTGGTCTTTATCGAAAAACTTAATGTCGGCGGCGCTGACCTTCGTTTTTCCGTTCCAAGTCGTTGACTGCAAATCGACGTTGTTGGCATTGCCGGCTGCAATGCCAGCATTGATGGCACGCGTGACCGCCTTGAACTGGCCGTTCAGCTCTTGGGCGCCGGCCAAGGCGCAGGCGTCCATGGAGGTCTGCAGTTCGGTGCGGATAACGAAGAGATGGCCGAGGTCTAGCGCAAGCCCCATAAAGCCCAGCAAAAGAAATATAAACAGTGCAAAAGTGACGATAACTGCCCCCTGTTCGCTCCTCTTGGGTTTTATTTTGGGTGTCATCGCGTACTCCTCTTCGTGAGACTAATATTGCCTGCAACCTTGACTCTAGAAGGGGCTGTAAAGTGTTCAGATAACCACGCATGCCCCCACTAGTAGCCAAAGATTCGATTAGCCGGCGGGCTTCGCCGAAGAAGCTAACCAGCTCGCAACGTTATCTCGTAGCAGACTGAAGGCGCCGCCACTGGTACCCAATTGGGCTAACAGAGCGATCAGAACGAGAGACACGGCAGCAATAATGAGTCCGTACTCGACGATTTGGGCACCGTTTTCTTCACGTGCAAAGTCGGCGAGCATTTCCATGCTTGCTTTCAAGATATTCATGATCAAAGTCCTTTCAAGATACGTTGAAAAAGTGCCGCAACGTTGATGAGCCTGCACCCATCTGGCAGGCCCTTAGCAGCCGAATATTCGATCAGCCGGCGGGTTTCGCCGAAGACGCTAACCAACTTCCAACATTGTTTTTCAGCGTAGTGAACGCACCGCTGGTACCACCCAACTGAGCCAACAGTCCGATCAGAACGAGCGACACGGCAGCAATAATGAGTCCGTACTCGACAATCTGCGCACCGTCTTCTTCACGCGCGAAGTCGGCAATCATGTTCTTGCTTACATTAAAAATGTTCATTTTTAAGTCCCTTTAAGATATGTCGAAAATTGTGTCGCAGCGTTGATGAGCCTGCACCCATCTGGCAGGCCATTAGCACCGATATTCGATCAGCCGGCGGGTTTCGCCGAAGACGCCAACCAACTTCCAATATTGTTTTTCAGCGTAGTGAACGCACCATTGGTACCACCCAACTGAGCCAACAGGCCGATCAGAACAAGCGACACGGCAGCAATAATTAGACCGTACTCGACGATCTGCGCACCGTCTTCTTCACGTGCGAAGTCGGCAATCATGTTCTTGCTTACATTTAGGATGTCCATTTCCAATGTCCTTTCAAGATATAGTGGAGTGAATATCGAGGGCGATTGAGTGCTGCCCCGTTCTGCCAGTGCTGCTGACTGCAACTACAAATTAACGCTACCGCTACCGCTACCGCTCGATCTGTTATGTGGTATAGGCGAGAGTCCTATTTGCCGCCGCCTCCACCGCCGTTTCCGCCGATGGCCCCGCCAATATTGATGACGTTGGTCACCGGCGGTGGCTGCCTGAACGATTCTTGGTAGAGCTTTATGCCCTCCTGAGCCGCACGGCCATCGATGCCCTTAACCTCGCCACCACGCTGGCCAGCGCTGGGGTCGATAGTCATTGCCAGCCTGGCCTCGCGCACCGCGTCGCCAAAACGTATGTCGTAGTTCGGGGTCACGGTCTGAGCGCAACCGGCCATGAGCACAAAAGAGCAGAGCATTGCTTGCTTTCTCATTTCTTATTCCTCTCTGCAGTCGAAGGAGCCGGGCTCTGCGCCGCGCGTCCTTCGACGCTGCCGTTCAGGTAAATGTCGCTGCGCGACGGGACGACGTGATTACTCGTCGGCAGGGTGGGCGTGGCGGCCAGTGGCTTGACCAGGCGGGGTGTGATCACGAACATCAGTTCCGTCTGGTCGCTCTGGAATTCCGAGCTGCGGAACAGGGAACCCAGCACCGGAACTTCGCCAAGCCCGGGGAACCGCTTGATGGTCTCGGTGACGTTGTTCTTGATGAGTCCGGCAATTACGAAGCTCTGGCCGTCGTTCAGCTGGACCGTGGTGTCCGCGCGCCGCACCGAAAATGACGGTAGCACCGACGTCACGCCGCCGACCGTCGTAAAGGGAGAGCCTGTCTGCGACAGGTCCGATACTTCGGACACCATTTTCAGATTGATGCGAGAGCCGCCTAGCACGGTCGGGGTGAACTTCACGCCGATGCCGAATTCTTTTTCTTCCAGGGTGACCGTGGCAAAGCCGGTTAGTCCGGCGGCATCGCGCGCAACCGGAATGAAGATCTTGCCACCGGAAAGAAAGCTAGCCTGCTGGCCACTAACTGCCATGATGTTCGGCTCAGCCAGCACCCGCACCAACCCATCATCCTTTTGCCCATCCACCCGCACCGAGGTGCGCCCGATCCGCAGCGCTTCGATCAGCCCGCCACCCTGGCTCAGGAAATCCGACAGCACGGAAAACGAATCGTTACCGCCATTACGGCTGCGATTGACGCCCACGCTGGCACCAAGCTTGTCCAGCAGCGTCTTGCTGACCTCCGCAATCTTCACCTCGAGCATGACCTGCTGCGCACCGCTCACCTTCAGCATGTTCACGATCTTCTTCGGATCGCCATAGGAGCCGGCCAGGGCCAGCACCTGGTCGAGCGCGATGCTGTCGCTGACCTCGCCGGTCAGCACCAGGTTGCTCTGGGCGGCACGCACCTTGATGTTGCGTTCGCCGGGAACCAGCTCGGAAAGCATGCCCTGCAGGGCGGCTGGATCGATCGTCACGACGATATCCTTCAGGTGGCAGCGTCCGTTGCCGTCTTGCAGGATCACGTTCATGGCGCCTGGCTTGCGGCCTAGGACGAACAATTCGTTCGGTGCCAGCAGGGCGATGCGCACATCCGACACCCCATCCGATTCCTGGTCCCCCATCGCCGCAGCCGCTGCCGGTGCCTGCAGCGCGACTCCCGCATTCGGCTGGCTGCCCGGCTGGCCGATGGCGGCCGCCTTCGATCCTGCCTGGCCGCCGCCGACCGCCATGCGCACCACGGAGTAGGGCAGCGGCACGACCGTCGACTTGCCGAGCGTGACGATGGCCGGCTTCTCGACATCGGTGGCGCTGCACTTGCGCAGGCTGGCGGCATCCGGTTTGGCAGCAGGCGGGGTCTTGACCTTGGCTGCGGCAGCCGAGGCGGCGGCGCTCATGGCGAGCAGTGCGGCGGCGACGGCGATCCTGATGGATGGGGTGGGCACGGGTTAGCTCCTGTTCTGGCTGTTCAAATCGTTTTATGTGTCAGTGGAAGCAGCTCATGCGCGCCGAGCCTCCAGTCATGTCGATCACTTCCACGCAATCGCGCGCCACCGCTTCGCGCACCACCGGGCGGCGTGCCACGCGCACCGGAGCGACTGCTTTGAAAATCTTTGCGTCGCCAAACAGGTCGCCTTTGGTGATGCCGTCCGTGGTCACTTTTTCAGGATCGGTCTGGTTGCGCAGGGCCAGCGACAGGGTGCCGATGCTGCGTGCGAGGTCGAGTTTCTCGGCGTCCGCCAGCGACAGTTCCAGGGTCACGGCGCTGACGACTTTCGGCTTGGTGTCGTCGCGGCTGGCTTCCTGGGCCACCGCCAGCACCAGCACGTGTTCGAGCACGGTCTTGCTGATCGGCCTGGCCTTGTCGTCCTTGCCGTTGCCGTCCTGCTGGGTATGCACGAGGATGTCGACGTAGTTGCCGGGTAGGGCGAAACCGGCCACGCCGACGACGTCGTTGACGCGCACGGTCATGGCGCGCTTGCCTTCGGCGATGACGGCGGACAGGCCGCCCTTGGTACCGGCCGGGGCCAGCTTGCCTTCGATGATGGCTTCGCCGCGCACCATGTCCATCTTCACCACGCGTTCCTTCAGCTTGGCCGGATCGGTGACGGCGCCTGCCGGCAGCGCGCCGCTAGGCCAGTCGAGCGTAGTGAGCATCTCGGGGGCGATGCGGCCGCCGGCCGGAATGTCGACCGCCGCGACCACGACCTTGTTGGCCGAGACATGCGACCGTTGCCCGATCCAGACGTTGGCGTAGACCGCAGCGCCCAGGCCGAGCACGATCGCGACCAGTAGCAGGGCGAAAGCCTTGATGTTCTTCATGATGTCACCCTCGTTTGCAAATCACAGGAAACCAAAATGGCTGGCGACGACGGTGCCGATGGTGCCCACCGCGATCGGTACCGCGAAGGCCAGCTTGCCGACCGACTGCCAGCCGCTGTGAGCCACGCTGACCGGTGCTCCCATCGCTACCGCGATACTGCCGACGCGCAGCACGCGGCCGACGTTGGCGAACATCTGGCGCAGCTTGCCGTGGTGCAGGGCAAACGCGATGGCGAACACGCCACTGGTGGCGAGTGAGGCGAGCAGTGCCGTCTGTATCATCTGAGCCCCGAGCAGCGAACCCACTACCGCCATCAGCTTCACGTCGCCGGCCCCCATCATGCGCAGCAGCCAGAACGGAAACAGCACGCCGAACCCGATCGCCGCACCTCCGAGCGCCCACAGGAAGCCGAGATGGCCCCAGAACGGTACGAAGACGCTGTAGATCAGCCCAAACGCCAGTCCGGACAGGACCAGGCGGTTCGGTATGCGGTGGCTGCGCACGTCGATGACTGCCGCATACACGAGGAGGGAAAACAGCACCACCGTGCGCGGATCCGTCACCAGCATGACCGCCAGTTCCAGGAATGCTTTCAGTTCATCCATCGTTGTTCCCTTGAGTGGAGAGCTATGTTTGAGATGGATTGTAGGAGGCCTCCGACAACGAAACATCAGCGCGCTGTCCCAGCTTGCATAGACGGAGAGCCTGATTTTTGGGCGACACCCAGTACAAAACGCCTAGGCCATTTGTACGCACGGCGGCGCCGCCAAACACCCGCTTCGGCTATGCTGACCCCATGCCTCCCACTCCAACCCAACACACCGCCATCGTCACCGGCGCCGCCGGCGGCATCGGCCTCGCCACCGCCCGCCGCCTGCTGAGGGACGGCGCCAGCGTGCTGCTGGCCGACCTCGACCAGAAGCGACTGGATGCCGCCGCCGCCCAGTTAACAACGGACACGAACGCGGACCCCAAGCGCATCGCCACCATCGTCTGCGACGTGTCGCGCGAGGACCAGGTCGCGGCCGCGGCCGATGCCGCCATCGACCGTTTCGGCCACTGGAACCTGGTGGTCAACAATGCCGGACTGATGATCTTCAAGCCGATCGAAGAGCAGACCGTCGAGGACTGGCAGCGCATCCTCGGCGTCGACCTGCTCGGCGCCTTCCTGTTCATCAAGCAGGCTTTCCTTAAGATGAAGGGTGGCGGGGCGGTGGTGAACGTCTCCAGCGTGCACGCGGTCGAGACCGAGCCGCTGGTCGCGCCCTACGCGGCGGCCAAGACGGCGCTGCTGTCGCTGACCCGCTCGGCCGCGCTGGAGGGCAAGCCGAAGGGCATCCGCGTGAATGCCGTGCTGCCTGGCGCGGTCGACACGCCGATGTTGTGGGATAACCCGAACGTGCGCTCCGGCGCCGAGCTCATCAACAAGGCCGAGATCGGTACGCCGGACGACATCGCCGGCGCGATCGCCTTCCTGGCCGGCGACGATGCCCGCTTCATCTACGGTGCCGGGCTGCGGGTCGACGGTGGGCGCCTGGTGCGCCTCTGAGGCGCTCGACCGCAGACACTGCTTGCGCATCCTCCCGCAGCTCCTATGCTGCATGGGTAGGCGTCCGCCGGACGCCTTGGTGGAGGTGCAATATGACCAATATGAAGAACGATATGGTCGACGCATTCAAGGCCACGCTGCGGGGACCGGTGCTGCAGCCCGGCGAACCCGGCTACGACGAGGCGCGGGCGGTCTGGAATGCCATGATCGACCGCCGTCCGGCATTGATCGCGCGCTGTTCCGGCACCGCCGACGTGATGGCGGCGGTCCGGTTTGCGCGCGCGAACGGCCTGCCGCTGGCGGTGCGCGGCGGCGGCCACAGCATCGCCGGCAGCGCGCTGTGCGACGATGGGCTGGTGATCGACCTGTCGGGCATGCGCGGCGTCCACGTCGACCCGCGCGCGCGCCATGCCTGGGTCAGCGGCGGCGCCACGCTTGCGGACGTCGACCACGAAACCCAGTCCTGCGGCCTGGCGGTCCCGCTCGGCATCAATTCCACGACCGGCGCCGGCGGCCTGACCCTGGGCGGCGGCTTCGGCTGGCTCAGCCGCATGTACGGGCTGGCCGTCGACAACCTGTTTGGCGCCGAGATCGTCACCGCGGACGGGCAGCGGCGCTGGGCCGGATTGCAGGAAGAGCCGGACCTGTTCTGGGCCATCCGCGGCGGTGGCGGAAATTTTGGCGTGGTGACGCTGTTCCAGTTCGCCCTGCACCCGGTCGGACCCGAGGTCACGGCCGGGCTGGTCGTCTTCCCGGCGGCGCAGGGGCGCGAGGTGATGCGCCGCTACCGCGACCTGGTGGACACCCTGCCGGACGAGCTGTCGGTGTGGGCGGTGCTGCGCCAGGCGCCGCCGCTGCCGTTCCTGTCGCCCGAGGTGCACGGCAGCGGCATCGTGGCGCTGGCGCTGTTCTCGCCGCAGGGCCCTGGCGCCGCGCAGCCCCTGCTGGAGCGGGTACGCGGGTTCGGCCAGGTGCTGGGCGAGCACGTCGGCCCGATGCCCTACGAAGCCTGGCAGAAGATCTTCGACCCGCTGCTGGCCCCGGGCGCGCGCAACTACTGGAAATCGCACAACTTCACCCACTTGTCCGACGACGCCATCGACGTCGTGCTGCGCTTTGCCGGCAGCGTGCCGACGCCGCACTGCGAGATCTTCCTCGGCCTGATCGGCGGCAAGGCCAACGCCCATCCGCCGGACGCCACCGCCTATCCGCACCGCAACGTGCAGTTCGCGATGAACGTGCACGGACGCTGGCTGGAGGCGGCCGACGACGCCAGCGTGGTCGGCTGGACCCGTGATTTCTTCGCCGCCGCCGCGCCGCACGCGGCCGGCAGCGTCTACATCAATTTCCTGACCCAGGACGAAGGAGCGCGCATCCACGAGGCCTACGGCCCGAACTACGCGCGCCTGGTCGAGATCAAGCAGCGCTACGACCCGGACAACCTGTTCCGCTTCAACCACAACATCCGTCCTGACGCATGACGCGCCGGACCGGATCGCCTGGCATGCCCAGGCGCGGGGCGCTGCCGTACGCGGTGGCGCCCCGGTTCCCCATGGTAAACTTGGCCGATGGTTTCCACTGTCGACCCCCACCTGCGCCTGGAGCACGGAATCGATGGCGAAGTCGATCGGCTGCAGCGTCAGCCGCCTGCACGCGCTGACGAGGGCGCTGCGCAAGGCAACCGGGATGACGCCGGCGGCCTACCGGCGCCGGCAGCGTGCGGGGCAGGGCAGGGGCCAGTAGAACAGGTCAATCCGGCGCGAGAGCCGGTCAAGACAATCCCGGGCGAACCGGAGATCATTTCCGGACTCGGAGGTTGGTAAAACATGCTTGTACGACATCACTGGCTCGGCATCGGCGCGGGCATCCTGGCCGGGGCCGTCTGGGGCCTGGTCTTTCTCACACCGGAACTGACGCGCGGCTTCGCGCCGATCCAGCTCTCGGCCGGGCGCTACCTGGCCTATGGCCTGGTCGCCTGCGCGCTGCTGGCGCGCACCTGGCGCCGGCTGGCGCGCTCGCTGTCGTGGCGCGAGTGGCACACCCTGGCCTGGCTCGGCTTTGCCGGCAATATCATCTATTACGTGTTCCTGGCGAATGCCGTGCAGCTGGGCGGGGTGGCCATGAGCTCGCTGATCATCGGGCTGCTGCCGGTCACGATTACGCTGGCCGGACGGCGCGACGCCGACGCGGCACCCATGCTGCGCCTGCTGCCGTCGCTGGCACTCGGCGTCGCCGGCCTGGCCTGCATCAGCTGGCAGTCCTTGTCGGCGCCGCAGCACGGCTCGGCGCAGGGATCGTTCATCGGGCTGCTGTGCGCGGTGGGCGCGCTGGTCTCGTGGACCCTGTACGCGGTCGGCAACAGCCGCGCGCTGGCCCGGCTGAAAGGCATCTCGGCGCACGACTGGAGCCTGCTGGTCGGCGTCGTCACCGGCGCCCAGGCGCTGCTGCTGGCGGTGCCGGCCTTTATCCTGGCGCCCGGCGTGCATGCGGCGTCGAACTGGCTGTACTTCGGCGGCGTCGTGACCACGGTCGCGATCCTGTGCTCGGTGGTCGGCAACGCCCTGTGGAACCACGCCAGCCGCCTGCTGCCGCTGACCATGACCGGGCAGATGATCGTGTTCGAGACCCTGTTCGCGCTGCTGTACGGTTTCCTGTGGGAGGGCCGCTGGCCGACCGGACTGGAGTGGCTGGCGATGGGGCTGCTGGTGGGCGGGGTGCTGAGCTGCGCGTCGGCGCACCGTGAACGCCGCGTGCCCGAGCCGGCGCTCGGCGCCTGAGCGTTACAAGCGGGGAGGCGCCCGGCGACAGCAGCGCGCGAGCAGCTTGGCGTCGAGCGCCATGCTCATTCACGTGTTGTTACGCAACGACTTGTGACAATTCGCGTATTTTGCGCGGGCCGGGCCTTGGTATGCTGGTCAGATATGTTCCTGAAAAATTAGAAACTAGGATGCCCATCATGAGACGCCCCCTGCCTTCCACCCGCCTGCGCCACCTCTCCGCCCTGGCCCTGCTTGCCGCCCTGGTGGCGGCCACCTGCTTCGGGCTGCAGGCGCAAGCGGAGCCGACCCCGCCGGCGCAGAGCCACGCCACGGCGCGCTGAGCGGCCGCCGGTGTTCAGCTGAAGACGCTCAACTGTCGAAGCGCAGCCGCCACAGCTGCGTCGGCAATGCCGGCGGCGCATCCGGCTTGAAGAATGCCGAGTCCTGGATGTGCGAGGTGGTCACGTAGATCGTACCATCCGGCCCCTTGCTGAAGGTGTCGGGCCAGCGCAGGCGCTCGTCCTGCACCACGAGCTTCGCTTGGGCTTGCGGTCCGTCGGACAGCTTGCGCACCTTGATCGCGTTGTCCTGCACCGCGCTCAGGTACATGTCGTCCGTGCCACGCGCGATCAATAAGCCGTCGTTGACGCCGTTGATGCCGTAGTGCTCGACCTGGTCCGACAGGTCCTTGCCGTCCAGGCCGTCGCCGACCAGCGCCGCGGTCGGGATGCGGTACAGCTCGTCGCCCTTGATCGCCTGCCAGTACAGCCAGGCGCCGTCCTTCGACAGCTCGATGCCGTCGGCCGAAAACTCGACGCCGCGGCCGTCCGGGCGGCGCAGCACCTTGCCGTCCGCACTGACGTTCAGGCCCTTCTTCATCTGCGTCGACGAATGGCCGTCCAGCACGCGCGCCGTCTTCCCGGCCGCGAGGTCGACCACCAGCAGCGCGCCGCGCACGCCGGAATCGGTAATGAAAGCGTACTTGCCGTCGTTCGAAAAGCGCACGTCGTTCAGGTAGGAGCCCTGCGGCGCCGCGTCTTCGTCGAAGGCGATCGTCCGCGCCACCTTGTCGGTCGCCAGGTCGATCTGCACCAGCTTCGGTCCTTTCGACACCACGTGGGCCTGGGCTGGCGCTGCCGGGTCCAGCACCCACAGGCTGCCGCGCTGGTCGGCCACCACGCTCTGCACGCAAACCCAATGGTCGCCAGGGGTGAGCTGGTCCTTCTTCGCGTTGCGCCAGGCGTTCCATTCCTTGTCGGGGTAGGGCGTGAGCTCGCCGTCCTTCAGTTCCGCCACCGAGACGGCGCTGTCTTCGGTCCAGCGTGGGAAGTTCACGAAGATGCGCCCGGTTTCCGAGACCGACACGCCCGTCACCTGGTGGCCGAAGTCGGCGACCAGTTCGATGCTTGCTGCCATTGTTCTTCCTTTCGTCGAAGGTGGGGTTCACGCGGCCTTGCGCCGGCTTTGCACTTTCTTGGGTGCCGGCGCGTCCTGCGCCAGGCGCTGCTGCAACATGGCCAGCACGGCGGCTTCCTCGGGCTCGAGGTCCTGCAAGTCCTCGGCCAGTGTCTCCTCGGCGCGCGCGAGCAGCCCTTCGACCATGGTGCCGTCCATGTAGGAATCGAGCACGGCCGGGTGGACGTAGCACTTGCGGCATACCGAGGGTGTGTTGCCGAGCTTTTCGGCGACCGTCTCGATGGCGCGCACCACGTTCTTCTTGGCCTGGGCCTCGGAATCGAATTTCTCGAATTCCTGCAGGGCGATCGCGGCCAGCACCGTGCCCGACCAGGTGCGGAAGTCCTTGGCGGTGTAGTCCTCGCCGGTGATCTCGCGCAGGTAGTCGTTGACGTCGGCGGAATTGACGGTGTGCGGTTCCTTGTTCTCGTCCAGGTACTCGAACAGGTCCTGGCCCGGCAGGTCGCGGCTGCGCTGAATGATCCGCGCGAGGCGCCGGTCGTGGACCTTGACGTCGTGGAAGACCCCGCTCTTGCCGCGGAAGCGGAATTCGACCTCGCTGCCGTCGATCTTCACGTGGCGGTTGCGCAGGGTCGTCAGGCCGTAGGACTTGTTTTCTCGTGCGTACTCGTCATTGCCGATGCGCATCATGGTCGCTTCGAGCAGGTAGACGATGGTCGCCAGTACTTTTTCGCGCGGCAGGCCGGGCAGGCTCAGGGCGCGGTCGACTTCCTTGCGGATCTGCGGCAGGGCCTTGCCGAACTTGATCATGCGCTCGTACTTCACCTCGTCGCGCACCTCGCGCCACCTGGGGTGGTAGCGGTACTGCTTGCGCCCGCGCGCATCGCGGCCGGTGGCCTGCAGGTGGCCGTTGGCCTGGGGGCAGATCCATACCTCGGTCCAGGCCGGCGGAATCGCGAGCGACCTGATGCGTTTCAGCGTCGCTTCGTCGTCGACCGGATCGCCGTGGGCGTCGAGGTAGCGAAAGCCCTCCTTGGCCGGCTCGCGGCGGATGCCGGGACGGTCGTCGTGGACGTAGCGCAGGCCGGCCGCCTTGGCGGCGGCGGGCGGGTCGCTGTTCGGGATCGGGGCGCCGCCCGATCCGCGGTCTTCGGCTGCGGTGTTGCCGCTGGTGTCGCTTTTCATTGGTTCACCCGTTCGAGATGCGAGGCGGAGCCAGTCTACGCCGCCATCGGGCACGCGAACCGTACGGGAGCGCACTTTATGCGTACTTCCAGAAGGGCGCAGCGCAGGCCCAAGCTGCGTCCTGAACTTGAAAAGCGGCCAATTGTTGAGTGGCGTCCTAACGTCGCTGCTGGCTAAAATCTTTCAGCGTCGGTCAGTTCTTTAGTTTTACTTTGATATATCTCAATGGTGTTACATCAATAAAGCCAAAAATAAATCACTATCTTTGGCGATCAATCCTGAATTCTTGGAGCTACAGCATGTCTTCGATACTTGTCGGCCGTCGAGAATTCATTAATACCTCTGCATCGGCCATCGCACTTCTGTCTTTCCCCCGTATTGGCTTCGGCCAGACAACGACTTCGATTCGGCTTGAATGGCAGCAATTCAAAACGACGGCGCAATATTCGTCCTTCGTCAATGCAGTCCGCAAGATGAAGGCAAATACCAACGCGGCCAGCCCCTCAAGCTGGGAGTACTGGACTAATGTTCACTTGAATTACTGTCCACATGGCATTGCCTATTTCCTGGCGTGGCATCGCGGCTATCTTTATTATCTTGAGCAGCAGTTGCGTACAGTTTCGGGGGACAAAACACTCAGCGTGCCCTACTGGAATTATTACAAATATCCACATATCCCATCGGAATTTACTGACCCCACGCCGGGTAATCCGCTGTATATGCCGCGTGTTGGCACCAATGTCTACAACGCCCTGTCCATGGCGCCATTTGCTTCCGGTGTATGGAATTTTCAGCGAGGAACCACGAATGCCTTCGAGCCACAGCTGGAATCGGCACCGCACAACCCGGTGCACAACCTGATTGGCGGAGAGATGGCCAACATGATGTCGCCCAGGGACCCGATCTTTTTCCTGCACCATGCCAATATCGACCGGCTCTGCCATGCATGGGCGCTGCCTGACGGCAAAGGAATACCGCCCACCAGCAATCCCTATAATGCCGCGACCAGCAGCCCTTACTGGGCAGGCTCGTTTACCTATGCATCCGGGCTGACAATGGCCCGCTACAAAACTTACTACCCGGGCTGGCTGAACTTCGACTACAGCGACGATACGAAGCCGACTGCGCTTCCGCTTGCTGCGCGTACACAGCCTCAAAGCCCAATCAGACTGGTGCAGGCCCAGGTCGCGTCCAGGATCACCCGCCCCGCCACCGGCAGTTTCGCTACGACGGCTGCCCGCGGCCTTTCGCCGACCAGGCGCGCGCTGGGTGGCGTGTCGGGTGTCGTCCTGACCGAAGCCTCGGTCAGCGGCCACCTGCCACTGGCCGCGTCGAGTCTGCAATCGCTGCACGATGCCGTAGCCGTTGCAGTCGAGCCGCCGGCCAGGACGCTGCCTGGCACCTTTCGATCGGTCGTCGTCGTGCTGGATAACGTGCAAATGCTCGGCGCTGGCGCAAAAGGGGGATTTTTCTACAATGTTTATATGAATCTGCCCGCTATCGTCGATACGGACAACGCCCACAGATATTTGCTTGGCACGCTAGGTGCCTTCGAGGTCGCAGGCGCTGCCCACCATGGGGGGGCCACGCTGGAATACCAGGCCACCGAACTGCTATCGAAACTTTCCGCCTACGAGCTGCAGGATGTCAGTGTGTCGTTTGTGCGGGTCAGCGGCGAGAACGCCCCACGTGGTGCGGTCATGAGAATAGGGGAGCTGCGCATCGACATCTCGACCGACGCGCCGTGGGCGCCCAGCCCCCCGACTCAGCGCGGGCAATGCTACTGCTGACAGGGTGGTGCAAAGCCTTGCTGTATCATGCGGCTTCCGAAAACGAAGCCCGCATATGCTCATCATCACCATCAAACAAGGCAAGGAAAAAGGTCTGCTGTCCGGCGATCCTTGGATTTACCTCTCAGCCATCGACAAGGTCGAGGGGCGGCCCCAGGAGCGCAACAAGCCCGGCGCCACGGCGGTCGTGCAGTCGTCGTCGCGCCAGTTTTTGGCGCGCGCGGCGTATAACGCCAAGTCGCAGATCGCGGCCCGCGTCTGGACCCTGCGCGAGGACGAGCCGGTCGACCACGCCATGATCAAGCGCCGCGTGCAGGCTGCGGTCGCGCGGCGCGCCGTTGTGGTGCGCGGCGCCGATCCGCAAGCCTTGGTCCTGGTGATCGATGGCGAAAAAGACGGCCTGCCGGGCCTCATGGTGCACAGCTATGGCGGGACCGGCGGCTACCTGGTGTGCCAGTTCAATGCTGCTGGTGTCGACTTGTGGAAGGTGAGCATCGTACAGGCGCTGCTGGCGGCGACGGGCTGCCTCAACGTATTCGAACGCAGCGACGAGCTGTTGCGCAAGGGGGAAGGGCTGCCCGTCATATGGCGTGCGCTGGCCGGCGACGAGCCGCCCCAGCGCCTCATGGTGCGCGATGGCAAGCGCCTGCTGCCGACCGATATCCGCACTGGTTTCGTCTATCCGCGCTGAGCAGACCCATGCCGGATAGGCGCGCCTGCTATTCGATCAGGTTGATTTCGCTTTCGTCCTCGGTGTATCTGACGGGCGCCAGATGATTTCCGGCGATGAGTTCTTGCACGGTCGGTGCCGCCGACGCCGGTTCTGCTTGTCGGACAATATGCTCATGAGCAAAAATATGCTCGAGGATTTCCCTGTCACTGCAGCGGCTCGCCGTCACGAATTCCAGGGGCTCAGCGATATCGCGGTACCAGACTCGATAAGTTGGCATGCCAATCTCCATGTGATTGCATTGTGAGGAACTAAGACTCCCGATACCGCGCCTCGACCAGATCGATCTCGCGCAGCAGCTTGCGGGCGGTCTCGTCGGAAATCTCGCGCCGGCGGCCCAGGCGCAGGATGGTGTTGCGTTCGGCGCGCAGGGCGGCCAGCCGGTATTCGCGCTCGGCCCGGCGCGCCGCGTGGACGTCGGGTCCGCCACCGTCGTTTAGCTGGATGTTGCGCAGGCGGTTGCGGTACAGGTTGACCACCGTGCCGCAGGCGTTGGCGTGCACTTCGGCGTCGGGGCCGGCGGCATGCTCGCGGCCGGCCCGTTCCACCGCCTCGACGGCGGACTCGACGGCGGCGCGGCGGGCGCGGTCTTCTTCCTGTTCGGCAGAAGTCTCGGCCGGCACCTCCAGCCCGCGCAGCAGGCGCGGCAAGGCGACGCTGGCGAGCAGCAGCGAGACTACGATCACGGCGCTGGCCAGCAGGATCGCGAGCTGGCGGCCGGGGAAGGGCGAGCCGTCGGCCAGGGTCAGCGGCAGCGTCATCACGCCGGCCATGGTCAAGGCGCCGCGCACCCCGGCGAACGAGGTGGCCAGGATCAGCCGCATGCGCGGCTTGAACACCTGCTGGCCCAGGCGGCGCTGGTTCAGGATCGTCAGGCGCAGCGAGACCCAGACCCAGACGAAGCGCAGCAGGATCAGGCCCAGGCTCAGGGCCAGCGCATTACCGGCCAGCCACCACGGATCGAAGGCCTCGCCGCCGCCGGGTGGATGCAGGGCGCCGCGCGCGATGTCGGGCAGCTGCTCGCCCAGCAGCACGAACATCACGCCGTTCAGCGAGAACTGCAGCGCATCCCAGATGACATTGCGGCGGATGCGGGTGGACGCCGTGGCCGTGCCGCCGAGCTCGACGTAGCTCATCGTAACCCCGGCCGCCACCGCCGCCAGGATGCCGGAGGCGCCGATGTGCTCGGCCGCGAGATAGGCGCCGAAGGGCGTCAGCAGGTTGACCAGGATCGGCATGCCGTCGTCTTCGCCGAAGCGGCGCACCAGGTAGGCGTGGCCGCGGGAGATGGCCCAGGTGACGGCGACGCCGGCGGCGACGCCGGCCAGCGCCACCCACAGGAAGGTCAGGCCGGCCCTGGTGGGCGAAAAGACGCCCGTCACCGCGGCCGCCACGGCGAAGCGGAAGCACACCAGGCCGCTGGCGTCGTTGAGCAGGGATTCGCCCTCGATGATGTGCATCAGGCGCGGCGGCACCGGGATCCGGCTGGTGATCGCCGACACCGCCACCGGATCGGTCGGCGCCACGATGGCCGCCAGCGCGAACGCGACCGGCAGCGGCAGCGCGGGGATCAGCCAGTGCATCAGGAAGCCGGCGCCGACCACGGTGAACACGACCAGCCCGAGCGCCAGTTCCAGGATCGTGCCCTTGTCGCGGAACAGGCCGACCTTGGGGATGCGCCAGCCGTCCAGGAACAGCAGCGGGGGCAGGAACAGCAGGAAGAAGATGTCCGGCTCGAGCGCGACGCCGTGGCGGAACACGCCCGAGATCACGGCGCCGAGCCCGATCTGGATCAGCGGCAGCGGCACCCCGAACGGCAGCATGCGTCCCACCCAACCGCTGACGACGACCGCCAGCAGCATCGCCAGGACGACTTCGATCGAGTCCATCCGATATCTCCTTCCCAAAACCCGATGATAAGGGATCAGGCGGATGAGTGTGGTCCGTTAGCGCCTTACGCCCGCCTCGGCGGCCGCCGCCAGGATGTCGGACAGCTGGGTGGTGTTGACCGGTTTTACCAGGTAATGGTCGAAACCGGCCGCCATCGAGGCGTCGCGGTCCTGCTGGCGGCCGTAGCCGGTCATCGCGACCAGGGTTGCGCCGCCGGTTTGCGGCAGCAGGCGAAGGCGGCGCGCCAGTTCGTTGCCGTCGAAATCGGGCAGGCCGATGTCGAGCAGGCAGACTTCCGGCACCATGGTCTTGGCCAGCTCCAGCGCCCCGCCCGCCGAATACGCGACCTCGACGTGGTGGCCGGCCGAGTGCAGAAACAGTTGCAGGGTGTGGACCGCGTCGACGTTGTCGTCCACCAGCAGGATGCGCAGCGGCGCCGCGCCCTCCGGCCGGCGTTCGGCGGCCGGCTGCGGGGCCGGCGCCACCTCCTGCGTGTAGTGCGGCAGGCGTACCGTGAAGGTCGAGCCCTTGCCCAGGCCCGGGCTGTAGGCGGACACGCTGCCGCCGTGCAGTTCGATCAGGCTCTTCACGAGGGCCAGGCCCAGCCCGAGGCCGCCCTGCGAGCGGTCGGGGGTACGCTCGGCCTGGGTGAACAGGTCGAACACACGCTCCACCAGCGCCGCTTCCATGCCGATGCCGTCGTCCGCCACCGTCAATACGTAGTCGTTGCCGTCGGCTTCCAGGCGCAGCTGGAGCGTGCCGCCTTCCGGCGTGTACTTGGTCGAGTTGCCGAGCAGGTTGGCGATCACCTGCACCAGGCGCTTGTGGTCGCCCTTGACGTGGGCGGGCGCGGGCGGCAGGTCGATCACCAGGCGGTGCCGGCGCGCGGTGACGAGCGGGCGGATCTGCTCGGCGGCGTCGTCGATCACGCGCCTCAGGTCCAGCACCTGGGTCGACAGCGAGACCAGGCCGCGCGTCACCCGCGACACGTCCAGCAGGTCGTCGACCAGGCTGGTCATGTGGTCGACCTGGCGCACGATGATCGAGCAGGTCTGGGTGATCTGGGAGTTGTCAGAGTGAAGCAGCTTGAGCAGGTGCGCGCCGGTGCTGATCGGCGCCAGCGGGTTGCGCAGCTCGTGCGCCAGCATTGCCAGGAACTCGTCCTTGCGCTGGTCGGCGGCGCGCAGCTCGCGCTCGGCCAGCGAGCGCGCCGATTCCTTCTTTTGCAGCGAGGCGGCCATGCGGTCCAGGGCCTGGGCCAGGTTGCCGATTTCCTCGTTGGCGTAGTCGATGCCGGAGCGGGCGTCGAGGTCGCCGGCGGCGATGCGCTCGGCGGTGCCCATCAGTTTGCGTACCCGCTGCACGATCAGGACGTCGCCCACCAGCCAGGCCGACAGCAGGGCCAGCATGGTGGTAGCGGCCAGGCCCAGCAGCGACATCAGCTGGTCGTGGCGGGCGGCCGAGGTGATGGTGTCGGTCGGGATGCCGATCGTGACGGTGTAGTCGGTGAGGGCGGGCGCGCCGACGCGGGCGAAGGTGTGCAGGCGCTCGATCCCGTCCTCGCCGCGGATCCTCACGGCGCGCTGGCCGGCGGTCGCCATCGCATCGAGGGTGACCGACGACAGCCGCGAGCCGAAATAGCGTTCCGGATCGGGCCGGCGCGAGATGATGGTGCCGCGCGCATCGACGGTCGCCAGCAAGGAGCCGGGCGGCAGGTTGATGTCGTTGATGAAGGTGTCCAGGCTTTCCAGGTCCATCGCCGCGAACACCACCGCCAGCACCTTGCCCGTGCGGTCGATGACCGGATAGGTCAGGTTGATCGTGTGCTTCTTGATCACGCGGCCGAACACGTATTCGCCGGCGATGAAGCGGCGTTCGGTAATCGCACGACGGAAGTGGCTGCGGTCGCCCAGATTGACCGGATGCAGCAGCGGCACGGCGGAGCAGGTGACGTCGCCGTTCAGCTGGATCAGGCCGAAGTTGACGAAGCCCTCGTTGCGGTCGAGCACGTCCGACAGCAGCGAGGTGCATTTCGCCGTATCGCCCATCAGGTCAGGCACGCTGGCCAGGTCGACCAGGATCTGGCGCGCGCCTTCGATCGACTGGGCCTCGTTGGCCGCCGCCATGCCGGTCAGGCGGCGCAGGTTTTCCTCGGACGCCTTGATGGCGTGTTCGCGTTCGCGTATACCCGACAGGACCGTCATCACCGCGAGCGGCATCATCGCCAGTGCTACCAGCAGCATGAGCCGGCTACGCAGACTATTCAGCCGAAAGCGGCCCAACCCGAATGTCATTATTTTTTCTTCAAATCACCAAATTCCACAATCCTGCGGATGCCGTCGCGCAGCGTCGCCTCGTCGTCCGAAATGTAGCCGAGGCGGATAAAGCCCGGTACGCCCAGCGCTTCGCCGGGCATGATGGCCACTTTCTTCTGTTCGATCAGCCGTTCGGCGAAGCCGACGGTGTCCATCGTCAGGCTGCGCACATCTCCCCACAGGTACGGACCGGAAGCCGGCGCGTGCATGACGATCCACGGGACCTCGGCAAACAGCTTCACCGCCAGGTCGCGCCGCTGGCGGTAGTCCGCCATCATCTCGTGCGGCGCGCCGGTCGCGAAGGCGGCGACGGCCGCCACCTGCGACAGGTGGGGCGCGGCGGCCGTGATCGGACCCTGCAGCGTCTGCATCGCGTTGACCACTTCGGCCGGGGCCAGCGCGAAGCCGACCCGCCAGCCCATCATGGCGTAACTCTGCGAAGCCGAAAAAATCGTGATGACGCCGATCTTCCGCCAGTCGCACAGGGCCGCCAGGCTGGTGTGTTCGCCATCGAAGATCAGGTGCTCGTAGCTTTCGTCGACAATCACCTGGGCCCCGATGCGTTCCACCCAGGCACGAATATGTTCCAGTTCTTGGCGAGTGTACACCTTGCCAGTCGGATTGTGCGGGTTATTGATGATCACGACCCTGGGCGTTTCCAGGCTGTCCAGCAATTGTGGCGTGATGGCATCGGGCAAATCCACCAGGATAGGACGCAGGCCCAGTAGTTGTGATGTGGCAACATATGCCGGCCAGTGCGGCTTGAAGATCAGTACGCTGTCGCCCGGATCGGTGATCGCATACAGCGCTTCGTATAGCGCCTGCTTGGCACCGTTGGTGACGATGATTTCGTCGGCACGGGCCTCGATCCCGTTTTCCTTGCTCAGCTTGGCGGCCAGGCGCGCACGCGCATCGAGGCCGCCGACCACACTCGTGTAGGGCATGGTGCGCTCGTGCTCGACGGCGTCAAGCACGGCATCCAGCACCGGGCGCGGCGCCGGGAAGTGCGAGATCGCGATCGAGAAGTCGATTACCGGCTGTCCCGCATTGCGCATGCTTTCCACGCGCCCATGCATGGCGGTGGTGGCGAGCGGGCGGGAAGAGGCGATCCTGGCCGAGGTCTTCATTCTTATGGTCTCCGTAAGTGACTGATAACACAGGAATTCCTACCCGTCTCAGGTAGATTGTTGCCTAATTGTACTAGTTTCAAAAAAATGTGACGCACGGGACACATATGTAAAGGCCGAGTAATACGGAAGGCGCCGGCAACCGGCGCGGGCGCCGCGCCGCGGCCGTTTCTGATACGGTGGCCGCAAAGCATTCATTCATTGGAGTCAAGCCATGGCTATGGAAAATGTAATTCTGCGGACCTTCAAGCACCTCGGGGCGGCGGAACAGGCGCGCAACGAACTGGTCGCCGCCGGCATCGCGGCGGACGACGTCGAGGTCACGGTCCGCATCGAAGAGACCGGCCCCGTGCAGGGCAACTTCACGGTCGGCGACGATCCCGGCGTGACCGGCAAGACCGCCTACAGCCACACCTTCGCGCCGGTCGCCCAGGACGACGTGCGCGACTGCCAGATCACGGTGAACGCGGGCGACCCGGCCCAGGCCGAGCGCGCGATGGCGATCCTCGACCGCCTCGGTGCGCTGGATCCGGATCCGGCGCACAGGAAGCATTAATCAACGTCGTCCCCGCGCAGGCGGGGACCCAAGTTCTGCGTGAGTTGCAGGCGACGCTACAGACTTGGGTTCCCGCCTTCGCGGGAACGACGAAAAGTGAGACCAATATGAGCGCCATCCATCTCGATCACACCGACGCCCTGCTGATCATCGACCTGCAAGTCGATTTCCTGCCCGGCGGCGCCCTCGGCGTCGCCAGCGGGCACGAGGTCGTCGCGCCGATTAACCACCTGATCGAGCTGTTCCACGGGCAGGGCTTGACGATCGTCGCCTCGCGCGACTGGCATCCGCAGGACCACTGCTCGTTCGCGGCCCAGGGCGGGCCATGGCCGCCGCATTGCGTGGCCGGCACCCCGGGCGCCGACTTCACCGCCGAGCTGGCGCTGCCGGACGATGCGATCGTCGTCTCGAAGGCCGACACCGCACCGGTGGACGCCTATTCGGCCTTCGCCGGCACCGACCTGGCGGCCCGGCTGCGCGCGCGCGGCGTGGAACGGGTCACGGTGTGCGGGCTGGCCACGGATTATTGCGTGCTGAATACCGTCACCGATGCGCTGGAAGAGGGCTTCGACGCCATCGTCGTGCCGGAAGCGATGCGCGCGGTGGACGCCAAGCCGGGCGATGGCAGGCGCGCGCTCGACCGCATGGTGGCGCGCGGCGCGGTGCCGGTGCGGCTGGGCGAGTTGGGGATGACGGCGCTGTCAGTCGCCTGAGCGGCTAACAAAGCCCTCATGGCGGCGTTGCATTCGTCTCGCCGTACTAGACATCATGTATTGACCTGCCGAACCTCAAACAACGCGGATTAAGCTTGAGGTTCCGGAGAACCCCCAGGCTCAGAGCCGAAATTGAGGAGGCAGGTCATGAATCAGTTTAGCAAGTACGTGGGCATGGACGTGCACAAGGCGACGATATCTGTTTCAGTGGCCGAGTCGAACGGGGGTGAAGTGCGGTATCTGGGCGAGGTCGCTAACACGGTTGAGGCAATCGTCCGGTTGGTACGTGAGCTGCGCAAGGGCAATGCCGATCTGTCGTTTTGCTACGAGGCCGGGCCATGCGGATATGGCATCCATCGCCAGCTGACGGAGATGGGCT
>NZ_JBKFGF010000050.1:0-5905 GCF_051233485.1 Massilia sp. LXY-6 | reverse complement strand
CGGCCCTGTTCCGAGGCCAGCTGCTTCAGCCGGATTGCGCTTGACAAGCCGGCCGGGCCGCCGCCGACGATGACGACGTCGTATTCCATCGCTTCGCGCGGACCGTATTGTTCGATGAGCTTGTTGGGCTGAGTCATGTCTTATAGATGTTAGAAAAATTTAAGCACGAGTGTGCACTTTTTTACTCATGATTGCAACGCAGGGGGGTATTGTAGGGCAGATATTAGATGTAGCAATCTAAACGCGGCGAATTTGGTGAAGTATGCAATCATTATGTCGTCGCAACAGAATATAGTTCGGTGAGTTCAGGAACAGGAGCGTAAAGTGGGCATTGAAGTCAATTTCGAAGGCAAGATCGCCATGGTGACGGGAGCGTCCAGCGGGCTGGGGGCGCGCTTTGCGAAGGCCCTCGCCGGGGCCGGGGCGCAGGTGGTGCTGGCCTCGCGCCGCGTCGAGCGCCTGAAAGAGCTGCGCGCCGAGATCGAGGCGGACGGCGGCGCCGCGCACGTGGTGGCGCTGGACGTCACCGACCTCGCCAGCATCAAGTCGGCGATCGCCCACGCCGAGACCGAGGCCGGGCCGATCGACATCCTGGTCAACAACTCGGGGGTCTCGACCACCCAGCGTCTGCTGGACGTCACCGAGGACGACTACAACTACATCATGGACACCAACCTGCGCGGCGCCTTCTTCATGGCCCAGCAGTGCGCCAAGCGCATGATCCAGCGCGCCAAGGGCGACCCCAGGAAGCAGCACCGCATCGTCAACATCGCCTCGGTGGCGGGCCTGCGCGTGCTGCCGCAGATCGGGGTCTACTGCATGAGCAAGGCCGGCGTGGTGCAGATGACCAAGGCGATGGCGGTCGAGTGGGGCCGCTACGGCATCAACGTGAACGCGATCTGCCCCGGCTACATCGCCACCGAGATGAACGAGGATTATTTCGAGACCGAGCAGGGCAAGAAGCTGATCGAGATGCTGCCGCGCCGCCGCATCGGCAAGCCGGAAGACCTCGATGGCCTGCTCCTGCTGCTGGCGGCCGAGGAAGCCCATTTCATCAACGGCACCATCATCACGGCCGACGATGGCATGACGGCGCAATGAGCGATCGCCGGCCACTGGTCCTGATCCATGGCCTGCTGGGTTCGAGCGGCTATTACGATCCGCAGGCCCTGCTGCCGGAACTCGACGTGCGCACGCCCGACCTGCTCGGCTACGGCAGCAATCGGAGCATCGACCGCGGCATCGACCTGCACGCGCAAGCCGCCGAGATCGCGCGCGTGCTGCGCGAGGACGTCGGCCGGCCGGCCTGGCTGCTCGGCCACAGTGTCGGCGGCGCCGTCATGATGTTGGCCGCGCAGCATGTTCCCGAACTGGTCGCGGGCCTGATCAGCGTGGAAGGCAATTTCACGCTGAAGGATGCGTTCTGGTGTTCCCGCATCGCCGCCATGCCGGAGGCCGACTGGGCCGCGGAATACGGCGCGATGGAAGACGATCCGGCCGCCTGGCTGGAACGGATCGGCATCGAAGCCAGTGACCTGCGCATCGCCTGGGCCAGGGACATCCTGTCCAACCAGCCCGTCGAGACCATCCAGGCGATGGCGCGTTCGGTCGTGGAAGTGAGCGGCGCTCCTTCCTACCTCGACGGCGTGCGGCGCGTGCTCGGCAGCGGCGTTCCACTCTACCTGCTGGGCGGCGAACTGTCGGCCGCCGGCTGGGACATTCCCGAATGGGTGCTGGCGCTGGCCCGGGAGAGCCTGGTGCAGCCGAAGGCCGGGCACATGATGATGCTGGAGGATCCGGCGGCGTTCTGCGGCATCGTCAAGGATATCGTGTGCCGGCATACGTCCGGCTGAGCGACTACAATGCCTGTTTTTTCAAACGAAGCAGGCAGCGATGAGCAACGAGAAGGCAACGCGGAAGTTAATGCACACCATGCGCCAGGCGATCCGCTGGGGCGACATGGACGTGCTCGGGCACGTCAACAACACGATCTATTTCCGCTACATGGAGACCGGGCGGATCGCCTTCCTGGAAGAACTGAACGGCAAGTTCGATGCGAAGGGGCAGGGACCGGTCATCGTCACCGCCTATTGCACCTTTCTCAAGCAGCTGAAATACCCGGGCGACATCGAGGTGCGCACCTACGCCGGCGCGCCGGGCCGTTCCAGCTTCGAGGTCACCCACGAGATCAGCCTGGTCGACGCCGATGGAAAGGCCGAGCTCGTCTACGCAGAAGGCGGAGGCAAGGTCGTGTGGATCGACTTCCAGGCCGAGAAGTCGGTGCCGCTGCCGGAGCGCATCAGGAGCCGCTTGCCGGCAGCGTAACATCGTCGGGAAGGACCCGTGCCCAGCGGGCGTCAGCGCGCCACGCCGACCAATTTATGCACCAGCTCCGACGAAGTCGACGCCGAAAACTTCTTCATCAGCTTGGCCCGGTGCATCTCCACCGTGCGTGGCGACAGGTCGGTCTCGCGCGCGATCACCTTGCTGGTCTTTCCTTCCACCAACAGCGCCGCGATTTCGCGCTCGCGCGGCGTGAGCGCGGCCGTCACCGGGCGCTTCTCGCTCACGTCCTCGAAGGTCCAGACGCCGGCGCCCAGCGGCTGCTGCGGGTCGAGCGCGCGGCCCGTCACGTGGCACCAGAACAGCTCGCCGTCCGCGCGGCGCATGATGCGCTCGTCCGAATAGCGGCCGCGGGCGTTCATGATGGGGACGATGCGGTCGCCGGTGCGCAGGAACTCGTCGTGGGTCGGATACAGCACCTCGAAGGACTTGCCGTTCAGCTGTGCGCAGTCGTAGCCGAACATCGACGCCAGTGCCTGGTTGCACGCCTGGATGATGCGGTTGACCGAGATGCACATGCCAACCGGCGCGTACTGGAAAATCATCTCGTAATCGATGGCGTATGATGTTGTCGTTTGGTGCAAGCTTAGTACTCCACTTCTTTGTCTCCAAGGTCCGGGCTTGCCGGTATTTCTACGGTATTGTGCTTTGCCGGGGGCTATTCTATGCTCGAATTCTACTCTGCTGTATAGATCACTTACTAAAGGGACGGGTATGAATAAAGTTTATCCAGATGCGCGGTCCGCACTCGAAGGCGTCGTGAAGGACGGCCAGACCATCGCCGTGGGCGGCTTCGGCCTGTGCGGCATTCCGGAGGCGCTGATCCTGGCGCTGCGCGATTCCGGCGTCAAGAACCTGACGGCCATCTCGAACAATGCCGGCGTCGACGACTTCGGCCTCGGCCAGCTGCTGGCCACGCGCCAGATCAGGAAGATGATCGCGTCCTACGTCGGCGAAAACAAGGAATTCGCGCGCCAGTACCTGGCCGGCGAACTCGAGCTGGAATTCACGCCGCAGGGCACGCTGGCCGAAAAGCTGCGCGCCGGCGGCGCCGGCATCCCGGCCTTCTTCACCAAGACCGGCTACGGCACCATCGTTGCCGAGGGCAAGGAAACCCGCGAATTCGACGGCGAAATGTACGTGATGGAACGTGCGCTGAACCCTGACGTCGCGCTGGTCAAGGCCTACATGGCCGACCGCGCCGGCAACCTGGTGTTCCGCAAGACTGCGCGCAACTTCAACCCGAACGTCGCTACCGCCGGCAAGGTCTGCATCGTGGAAGTCGAAAAACTGGTCGAGACCGGCGAGATCGATCCGGACCAGGTGCACCTGCCGAGCATCTTCGTGCACCGCATCGTTCATAACCCGACGCCGGAAAAGCGCATCGAACAGCGCACCGTGCGCCAAGCCTAACACCAGGAGACAAACGACATGGCATGGACTCGTGATGAAATGGCCGCGCGCGCGGCGAAGGAGCTGCAGGACGGTTTCTACGTGAACCTGGGCATCGGCCTGCCGACCCTGGTGGCGAACTACGTCCCGCAGGATGTCGAAGTGTTCCTGCAGTCCGAAAACGGCCTGCTGGGCATCGGCCCGTTCCCGACGGACGCCGAAGTGGATGCCGACCTGATCAACGCCGGCAAGCAGACCGTCACGGCGCTGCCGGGCTCGGCCTACTTCAGCTCGGCCGATTCCTTCGGCATGATCCGCGGCGGCAAGATCAACCTGGCGATCCTGGGCGCGATGCAGGTCTCGGAAAAGGGTGACCTGGCGAACTGGATGATCCCGGGCAAGATGGTGAAGGGCATGGGTGGCGCGATGGACCTGGTGGCCGGCGTCAAGCGCGTGGTGGTGCTGATGGAGCACGTCGCCACCGCCAAGGATGGCTCGGTCAGCCACAAGATCCTCAAGAAGTGCGACCTGCCGCTGACCGGCGTGGGCGTGGTCGACCGCATCATCACCGACCTGGGCGTGATCGACGTCACCGAAACCGGCCTCAAGCTGGTGGAGCTGGCGCCGGGCGTGAGCAAGGAGCAGGTGGTGGCAGCGACCACGGCCGAGCTGGACGTCGCCGGGGTCTGATGTTCACCTCTTGCGCGGCCGCCAGGCCGCGTGCCACAGCCGGGCGCCCGAGGCGGCCCGGCTTTTTAATGCCTGGCCCAGACGTAGATGACGTCGGTCCAGGTCTCGGCCGGCTGGCCATTGCGCGTCGCCGGGTGGAACCGGCATGCGGCCAGGGCGGTGCGTGCCGCTTCGTCGAGTGCCGGGAAGCCGCTGCTTTGCACTAGCTTGGTGCCGCCGATCGTGCCATCCGGTTTTACCAGGAAGCCGAGCTTGACCGTGCCTTCGTGGCCGGCCTGCAGCTCCTCGTGCGGATACATGGGCTTGGCACAGCTGTTGAAATCCAGGATGGCGGGACGCGTGTCCACCGTCGAGGCGGCGGTTTTGCTGGCGGCCGGGCCCGGCCCGGCGCAGGCGGTCAGCAGACCGAGCAGGACGATGGTGGCTGCGCTGGCATTGCGGGACATGTTGTTCTCCTTATTGCAGGGTCCAGACGTACTGGACGTGGGTCAATTGCCGGACCGGCTTGCCGGCTGCGAGTGCGGGGGCGAAGCGGCACAGCGCCAGGGCGCTCTGCGCGGCCTCGTCCATGCTGGTGTAGCCGCTCGATGTCGCGATCGACGAGTCGGTGACGCGGCCATGTTCGTCGACCATGAAGGCGAGCGTCACCGTGCCTTGATGCCCCGCGGCGAGGTCGGCCTGCGGATAATGCGGCTTGCGGCAGCTCGAAAAATCCGCGATGGCGCCGAGGGTCTCGCCGCGCTCCGCCGGGACCGCCTTCGAATGACCGGCCGGCGCATGTGCGCTGGCCGCGCACACCATGGCCAAGCCCAGCACCGGGATCGCGGCCTTCCAGTTGAGCGCCTGTACGTCCGGGCGCAGCAGGCGGCGGATGCGCGCCATCAGGTCGCCGCCGTTCGCAGCCTGGGCCAGGTGGTGGCTGGAGAACTGCAGCTTTTCCAGTTCCGACAGTGCCAGCGCCAGGCGGCGCGGTTCGCCCAGGTGGCGGGCCGCGAAGTCGTCGGCGATCTGCTCGCGTTCGGCCCGGATGCGCCGCGACAGCCACCACACGGCGGGGTGGTAGAACAGCAGGGTTTCGATGACGTTCTGCAGCAGGTTGACCAGGTAGTCGTGGCGCCGCACATGGCCCAGCTCATGGGCCAGCAGGGCTTCCAGCAGCGGCGGCGGCATGCCGGAAACCAGGCTGGCCGGCACCAGCACCACCGGGCGCCACCAGCCGGCCGTGATCGGACTGGCCAGGCCGTCGACCACGCGCAGGCGCACTTCGCGCCCCAGGCCGCAGCGTTCTGCCAGGCGCGACAGGCGCTCCTGCCAAGCCGGATCGCGGGCTTGCACGCGCACCGCGCGACCGATCCACAACAGGCCGACCGCCATGCGCAGGCCCAGCGCGCCGGCGCAGGTGGCCCACAAAGCGACGATCCAGCCCAGCCTGTCCTGCAGCCAGGACAGCAGGCCCTTGGCCGCCGCGACCTGTCCCGGT
>NZ_JBKFGF010000005.1:0-116532 GCF_051233485.1 Massilia sp. LXY-6 | reverse complement strand
TGGCCGGCGCGAGCGTCGCGGGCGCACCGCGCGCACCGGCGCGCGCCTGGGCCGTCCCGCACCAGGGACAGAAGTTCACGGGCCGCGGCGTGGGGCGCCCGCAAGCGTCGTTGATGCAGCGGTAGATTGCTTCGTCGGCCACGGCGCTCCCTTATTCCGGATCCGGAATCCCGTCGTCGGGATCAGGGATCGTGGCGCCAGGACCGGCCCCCAGTTCCGGGATCTCGCCGACCGTCTTCCACTTGTCCAGGCGCGGGTTCCACTGCATGTTCCAGATGCGCGTGGCGTGGTCGATGTCGCCGCGCGCCAGCAGCTGCGCGACCTCCTCCAGCGCATACGGGCCGCGCTGGGCGCCGTTCACGAACAGCTTGAAGCGCGGCGCCAGCGGGGTCGCGCCGACCACGAAAGCGGCCGGCCCGAGCCCGGCGGGCTGCACGCCGTCCGCCGCGGGCGCCGCCGGCATCGACGGGCTGACGATGGTGGCGGCCGGGGCGGCCGAAGCGGCATGCGGCGCGGCCGCGGACAGGCCGGATGCGGACGGCGCCGCCGAACCGGATGTGCGCCGCTCCAGCGCCTGCAGCGCCCGCGCCTCGCTGGCCAGGAACTCGGACCGGATCACGCGCTTGTCGACCGGACGCTCGACCTCCCACTGGTAGGCGTCGCTGGCGGAATCCGGCACCGTCTCGGACCACAGGTCGAGCTGGGCCAGGGCCGCCTCGACCTGGGCCGGCGACAGCTCGGGATGCAGCGTCGCGGCGCGCCGCATCCACTGGTCGTACAGGCGCCGCGCCGTGATGGTGGGCAGCGAGGGCGACGGCAGCTGGGCGCCGGTCTCGTCGACTTCCAGCTTGGGCTCGTAGACGCGCAGCTGGTAGTGGCGCATCAGGGCCGCCAGCAGCGCCAGCCGGTACGGTCCCATCTGGCCCAGGCGCTGGCGCACCGCGGCGATCACCTGTTCGCGGTAATAGGGTGGCAGGCCGTTCGAGCGGACCGCGTACTCGTTGCCGATCTGCAGCCATTCGCCCGAGCCAGGTTCGACCTCGAACAGGTACTGGCCGCGCGGCTGGAAGGCCGCCTCGCGGTCGCCCGCATCCTGCTTGCGGCGGATCACGCCGAGCGCGACCGCCTGCAGGAACCATTCGTAGTCGTCGGCCAGCCGGTTCAGCTCGTCCATCGAGGGCGAGATCGGATGGCGAAAGCGCGTCGAATCGAAGTGCAGGTGGGTCGGGATCTTCGGGTTCTCGATCTGGTAGGAGGCGCGCCAGGTCGGCAGGCCGCGCAGCACCGTCATCGGATAGCCGGACAGCTCGATGTAGCACACCGCCCTGCCCGAGACGCCCGTGTTGACGATGGCGACCGCATCGCCGTGGAACAGGCCGGCCGGCACGGCGGCGCGGATCTCGGGTTCCAGCTTGCGCCAGGCGGCGGGGTCGCCGACGCCGATGAAGCACTTGAACTGGTCGGCGCTGGGCGTGAACTCGGCCGAGAAGCGCGCATTAATCCAGGGCATGGCGCTCCTGATCCATTCGCTGAACACGCGGTGGCGCTCTTGCGGCGACATCGCGCCCAGGCGTTCCAGCAGCGGATCGGTCGCCTCGGCCGGTTCCTGGCCCTGCGCCTGCATGCTGGTGAGCTGGGTCTGCGCGCGGCGGAACAGTTTCAGCAGCAGGTCGGTGCGCAGGCGCTCGTCGCCCAGTTGCGGGAACAGCCTGGCCGAGCCGCCGAATTCGCGCAGCACTTCCTCGGCCCAGCCGCCGACGTCGCTGGTGAGGCGGACCGGTTCCGGCAGCAGGTCGCCGGCCAGCTTGATGTAGGTGGCGTGGTCAATGCGGGCATCGTCGCGCAGCTGGCCGATGCGCTGGTCGCAGGCCGCCAGCATCGCCTCTACCTCCCGCCGTCCTTCCTGGAATTCGCCGGCGATGCCGCTCCACTGGGCCTGGCCGTACTCGTCGGTACCCTGCGGATTGCCGAGCCAGGCCGACATGCTGTTCATGACATCGATTGCCTGCCCGGAGGCGACCGCCAGCAGGTGGAAGCGCAGGTAGTCGGCGATGTCGCGTTTCAGATGGTTCATCACCTCGCGCGCCTGGGCGTCCTTGCCGAACAGGCGGGCGGCCGCCTGCGACAGGTTGTTCAGCGATTCCTCGACCTGGCGCGTGCGCAGGGCATCGCGGATGTCGCGGTAGCGCTTGCCGTTGCGCTGGGCATTGGCGAGATCGCGCTGGGCCAGGCGCGCCTTGACCTGCTCCAGCAGCGACAGTACGAATTCGAGGCCGCCCTGCTTGCGGTCGTCGAGCAGCATGTAGAGGCGGCCGCGCACGTTCAGGCGCAGGTTCGCCAGCAGTTCTCCGGTATGGCGTTTGATGCGGTCTTCACTGGTCTCGGCGGTGGCGCCGGCTTCCCGGATGGCGTCGCGCTCCAGGTGGGGCAGCAGCTCGACCACCTTCTCGCGCCACAGCTTCAGGTCGTAGGACGCCATGATGCGGTCGATCTCGACCTGCACCTTGCTCTCGACCCGTTCGAGCAGCGAGCGCTGGTCCTTGTCCATCAGGAACATGTCGGTCAGCGCGTATTCCTGGAAAGGGGTCACATCGACGGTGCCCTTGCGGAAGTCCGGAAACTCGGAAAACGGATGCTCGCCCATGCCCATCTGCTCGCGCATGAAGCTGTCGCGCTCGGCATCGCCGGCGCGGCGGGCGGCGCCGCCGTCGGTGCCGGCCATGCCGAAGAAGGCCTTGACCATCAGCGCCGCCAGCTCGTAGGCGCGGATGTCGTCGCGCAGGCTCTGCTGGGTATCGAGCACCGCGTTGCCGAAGGCCGAATACACCTTCGAATACGACAGGCGCATGTCGCCGAAGCGCTGCTCCGGCACGCGCGGGTTGTAGGGCCCGAGCTTGTGCTGCTGCTGGTTGACCGCCACCGAACGCTTGCGGTTGGCGAAATCGGCCGAGGCGAAATCCTCGAACAGGGTGTCGGCCACCATCTGGTAGACGTCCTTCACGTCCTGGGTCGCCTTGTTGGCCAGGTTGGCGGTGTCGACGAAGTAGACGTCGTCGAAGGGCGCGCCGCGCCCGACCACGCTGTCCGGATCCATCCACTGCACGCGCGCGTTCATGTCGCGCATGGTGGTCTCGAGCTCCATCAGGGTCGCGTAGGCGTTGGCCTCGGTGCGCTCCTTGTTGGCCTTCGCATAGCCCGAAGGCAGGAACATCACCAGGTCGACCTGGCTGTCCGACACTTCCTGGCGCGCGATCGCCTTGGCGATCCAGCCCAGGTCGATGGCGCTGCCGGCCCCGGTGCCGCCGGCGTTCGAGGCGATGACGACGATGCGGAATTTACTGGTGTCGACCTGCAGGCCGAGGCGCTGGTAATTCTCCTTGCGCTCGATGCCGGCATTACTGCTCAGGAAGTTCAGCGCGCCCTTGATGCGTCCGCGCAGCTTCGGATATTTGTCGAACAAATACAGCCGCGCCAGCGCGCGGATCTGGCCGGCCCCCTTGGACGGATCGATGCCGAGCGAGCGCAGTTTCTTCGGCCGCAGCGGCATCCACTGTTCTATCAACGGAAACCGCGCCAGGCTGTCGTCGGACTCGTGGTACTGCGGCAGGTCGAGCGGCTCGACCAGGCGTTCTTCGTCGCTCAGCTTGACCAGCTCGAACCACGGGTCGGTGCGCTGCGACTTGCCTTCGTCGATGATGGCTTGGTTGTCGAGGTCGAAGTGCAGGAAGCGCGCCACCGGGAAGTCGGCGATCGACTCGACCCGGGTCGGGTGCTGGCGGTTCCAGACCGCCGCCAGGATGCGCCGGCGGATCCGCATCATGACTTCCATGCCGGTGCCGCCGGCGCCGATGAACAGCGTCGGACGGAGGTCGACCTTGAGCTCGGTTTTTTTATTCAGGGCCGAGGGATCGGGAAAATCTGCCATGTCTCTATTCCTTTCAGCGGCGGCCAATGAAAAGTCCCGCGATCAGGCCGACCACGCCGATTACGACCAGCGGCCCGGTGATTGCCAGGGTCAGGTATTTGCTGGCGTTGATGATCGCCAGCACCGCCGCGAAGGACAGGAAGGCCAGCCCCACGAACATCAGCCAGCCCGCGCTGCCGGCCGAGGACGGCGCCACCCGCTTGACCACCAGGTGGTGCACGTAGGCGTTACGCACGAAGAAGTAAATCACCAGCAGCACCACGAACACCGCGCCGCCGATCGCCAGGTCGCGCGCCGAGGTGTCGCGCAGCGGTGCGGCGCTGGTGTTGGTGGCGCCACCCGGCGCGATCTCGACCGGCTGGTTGGCGGTGTCCGGCGCCGTCTTCGGCAGCGAGTCCTGGGGCGTGGTCGGCGTGGTCGTGGTGGGCTGGCCCGGCAGCTTGAAGCCGGGGTCGGTCGATGTCGGGGGTTTTTTTTGATCTTGCATGGGGTCCTCTTGGGTCTTTTTTATAGGTATTTCAAGGCCCCAGCCTGACCTGGGCGCCTTCGCGCAGGTCGATCAGCTGGTGGCCGAACAGCGTCGTCTTCAGGCGGGCCACCTGGTTGCCCGCCTTGTCGTAGATCGGTTGGGTGGCGCCGGGACGCGTGTGCACGGTGCGCAGCTCGTCCTCCACCGTCAGCTGCACCCGGCGCGGGCGCCCGTAGGCCCAGGCCGCGCCGCCGACCGCGGCCAGCGCGGCCAGGACGCCGCCGATCAGCGCCAGCAGCGGCCCCGATCCGAAGTGGACCCTCACTTCGAGCGGCAGCACCGCGGTCGAGGCCTGGATCTCGGCGGGCGGCGTGAAGATCTCGGGCAGCGGATCGCCCGGGAACAGCGCCGCCATCCGCTCGCGGAAAGCCTGCGACAGCACCAGCCGCTGGCCGGCCAGGTGCAGCTCGATCTGCCCCGGCAGCACATAGGCCGAGCCGGCGGATTTCAGCGCCGCCATCGACCATTTGCCGGGCAGCTTCGCCACCGGCAGCTGCAGGGTTGACGCCAGCGGTTCCGCCCTGCCCGGCGACAGTTGCTTCACCTCGTGGTGCGCCAGTTCGATCGGACGGTTTTCGCCGGCCAGCATCGAGCGCGCGCTGATGGACGCATCGGCGATGGTGTACGGGTAGATCGTGTTCTCCAGCTGCCACTGGATGCGGGTGCTGGGCGCCGTCGCACCGGGTTCGACGTCGGCGCGCAGGCGGCCACCGGCGTCCATCGCCAGCGACACCCCGGGCGCGCCCTCGACGCGGCGCGGCACCAGGCGCACGGTGTCGCGGTCGAGCGGTTTCAGGCGCGCCGGCGGCTCGGTGATCACGCGCTGCACCCGGCCGGCCGCCAGCAGGGCGTCGAGCGCGCGCGTGCCCTCGCGCCCGGCCGCGAACACGTACACCATCAGGCCGTTCGCGCTGTAGTGCGCGCCCTTGACCGGCATGCGCAGCGGGAAAGCGAGGGCCTTGTCGATCGCCGCGCCGCGGTGGATCAGGGCGTAGAACTCGCGGTTGCGCGCGGCGGTCGCCTGGTCGTTGTTCGGGCTGTTGCGGTTGTTCGTCACCAGCCAGACCAGGCCCGGCTTCCCGCCCAGGACCTGGCTCAGCGCGGCATTCACGGCCTCGCCGAGGTCGGTGTCGGCCAACGCCGCTCCACCCGACTTGCCGGCGCCGGGCTTGCGCGCCATCTGCAGGCCGCCCAATGCCGCCTGCACGTGCGCATGCAGCGTCTTCGCGTCGGCCTGCTCGGACAGCAGCGCGCGCGGCGACGGCGCGCCGGGCAGCGACTGGTTGAAGGCGGCCAGCACCAGCGCATCGCCCGGCTGCACGACGCTGGAGACGAGTTCCGTCACCAGCGGCTTGAAGGCCGAGCCGGGGTCGCTGTAGAAGGGCTCCATCCAGCCGGAGTTCTGCACCAGGACCACCTGCGGAATCGCGAACGCCGGCGCGGCAACGCCGAGCAGGCCCGCCGCCAGCAACGCCAATCGTGTGGCAAGTGAAGCGAGCGCGCGCCTCACGACAGCTCTTCCAGATTCCAGCCGCGGATCCGGTTCCAGTCTGGGTGGTGCAGCCACAGGCGGTTGGCGTACACGAAGGGCAGGCACTCGAGCGGACGCGACAGGCGTGCGATCTCGTCGAGGATGACGTTGCGCCGGCCTATCCATTCCACCGTGGTGCGGGCGATCACGCGGTCGGCCAGCGCGTCTTCCGCACGGCCGGTGTATTTGTGGAAGCGCAGCACCAGACCGCTGGGCTGGCTGCGATTGTTGTTGAAGCTGCGCAGCAGCGGCAGCACCAGCGAATCGTCTTCCTGCTGGTCTTCGACGTGCTCCCCCAGCCAGGGTTCGTCGATAACAGGATGGCCGCGCCGGAACAGCAGGTTGGCAAAGCCCAGGCGCGCGCCGTCGATCGGTTCGCGCTGCGGATTCGCGACCCCGAGTTCGAGGAAGCAGTAGGACTGGCCGTCGTGCCCGATCAGCCACATGCGGCCGTCGCGGCTCAGGGTCGGGCCGCCGAACTGCAGGCGCGGCAGCCAGGTGTCGGGCCAGGGCAGGAAGCGCGGCGCCTCGCCCGGACGCCACAGCAGCTGGCCTTCGTCGTGCAGCCAGAACAGCTGGCCGTCGTAGCCGATCGGCCGGCCCCAGCCGGATAGCGGCAGCGCGCCGCAGTCATAGTGCGGACCCGGGGCGAGATCCGCATCCAGCACGGCCAGCGCCAGCATCCCGGCATTCCCGCGCACCAGGCAGGCCAGCTGGCGCCGCATCAGGCCCGGCGCGGCGGCGAGCGGCGCGGCCAGCACCGGTTCGAGGCGGTAGCTTTCGTTGATCGGGTTGATCCACAGGCGGTACAGGCCCTGGGCGGTCGGCACCAGGCCGACTTCGCCGCGGCGCGGCTCCAGTGCCGGCAGCCAGCCGTAGTCGGAGGCGCCGAAGCGCAGGTCGGCCGTGCCCTCTTCCGGCACCAGCACATGCCACAGCGCGCCCAGCGGATCCCAGTACTGCAGCACGCCGCGTCCCGGCGCCAGGGCCAGCAGGCGCTGTTCCG
Organism: Massilia sp. LXY-6; assembly: GCF_051233485.1. Lineage (NCBI taxonomy): Bacteria > Pseudomonadati > Pseudomonadota > Betaproteobacteria > Burkholderiales > Oxalobacteraceae > Massilia > Massilia sp. LXY-6. The sequence goes on along the minus strand of NZ_JBKFGF010000005.1, from coordinate 109,541 downwards.
GAAAGCCGTAGCCGGCGGCGGCGAACACGCACTCGGCGTTCGGCGGCGGCGGCATCGCATCGTCGAAGCGGCCGACGCTGGGTACGGCGGGACGCTCTTCCAGGCTGTCGCCAAGCGGCAGCGAGGTGACGGCCAGGCCGTGCGGCACATGGCGCGGCAGCAGCTGGTCGGCATGCGGCCCCCACCAGTCGGGACTTCGCTGCTGGCGTCCCGCCAGGCGGGCCAAAGGGCGTCCGCATTCGGGACAGAAAGCGAAGCCTTCGGGATAGATGGGCGAGTGCCCGCAGCTCGGCAGCGAGGCGCCGAGCAGATGGGCGACATCGGCCATGCGGCCGCGCGCATGGGCGCTCCAGTCGATCCGGCCCAGCCCTTCGCTGGCGGCCAGTTCGAATTGTCCGCGCTCGTCTTCCAGCCAGACGCTGGCCGGAGTTTCCCATCGGTATGACCGACCTTCCATATCCCCCCGCCCTTGGATCGCCAAAAAACGCCACGGCCCGCATCATCATGGGGCCGTTATGCTTTTGGAATCATAGCGCCACCATGGGGGGCACGGCGCGCCGTTCACGAAAGGAGCGCGGGGTGGTGCTTCAGGGATCAAATGCCGGGCTGTTCAGCGGAACTTCTGGACGCATCGACGGCGACGACCTGGCGAATCTTCCAGGCGCCGTTCTCCAGCACCATCGACAGCGCCAATACCTGGCGCGGGCCCCCCTCGTCGCGCGTTTCGCCTGCTCCCTCGCCCGCCGCTGCGCCGAGGGTGACGACGACGTCGGCCGCGCCCGCGCGCTGGCGCATGGTGGCCGCGCGCACGCTGCGCCGCCAAGCCGGCCGGTAGCTGGAAGACTGGGTGAAGTAATCGCTGTGCGGCAGCCGGCCGCCCTGCAGGCGCTCGACCAGGCGCGCCGCCAGCTCCCTGGCCACGTAGCGTGTGAAGGTGTCGTAGCGGTCGCTGAGCGGGTCCTGGTCGGCGCTCAGGGTCTCCAGGTACCAGCCGTAGAACTCGGCCGCCACCAGGTCCGGCGCCCGCGTGCCCGCCCTGGTCTCGACGGCCCGGACAGGCGCCGCGGCGGCGAGCAGCAGCGCGAGCAGTAGCGTGAGCAAGTTAGAGATTGGAAATTTTCTTTTTAGAATCAACATGATAAGCCCTCCACAGCCAAACTGTGCAGCAAAGCCGGCCAGGCGGCCGTGAGCTGCCGCAAGCGCCGGCCCGGGCGTCGAGGCGGCCGGCGCGAGGCTATAATGACGGGTTGCTTCCCATCGTTTTGACGCCATGACCGCCACCGAGCTCCCGCATACGCAGTTATCCGAATCGCTGCCTGCTTCCGCCATCGACGCCGCCACCGCGCACCTGCGCGACGTGCTCGCGATCGCGCTCGAACACGGGCCGGGCCGGCGCGCGCTGGTGGTGTTCGACCGCCGGACGGCCCTGTCGCGCGCGCTGCTCGATGCCTACCGCCGCAACCTGCCGCAGGCCGACTTCATCGACTTCGACGCCGTCACGCCGGATGGCGTGCTGGCGTCCTTCAAGACCTATGCGCCGGGCGACTTGGTGGTGCTGGTGCAGTCGACCAACTTCCGCCTCGACGGCTTCCGCCTGCGCGTGGAACTGTTCAAGCTGGGGCTGAAAGTGGTCGAGCACGTGCACCTGTCGCGCATGCCGGGCGCACAGGGCGGGCATTACATCGAATCGCTGGCCTACGATCCGCAGTACTTCCGCGGCGTCGGCCATGCGCTGAAGCGTCGCATCGACACGGCGAAGCGCGCCGAGGTGCACGGCGGTGGCGATATCCTCGTGTTCGATTCGCCCTTCGAATCGGCCAAGCTGAACGTCGGCGACTACAGCGCGATGAACAACGTCGGCGGCCAGTTCCCGATCGGCGAAGTGTTCACCGAGGCGCGCGACCTGGAAGCGGTGGGCGGCCGTGCCCAGGTCCACGTCTTCGGCGACACCTCCTATCTCGTGAACCGTCCGGACGCGCCCATCACGCTGCTGATCGAGCGCGGCCGCGTGACCGGCACCGAGAACGCGACGCCCGAGTTCCAGCAGGTGCTGGACATCATCCGCCGCGACGAGGGCGAGGTCTGGGTGCGCGAACTGGGCTTCGGCATGAACCGCGCCTTCTCGCGCGAGCGCCGGGTCGACGACATCGGCACCTACGAGCGCATGTGCGGCATCCACCTGTCACTGGGCGCCAAGCACGGCGTGTACGCCAAGCCCGGCTTCAAGCGCAAGGACGCGCGCTACCACATCGACGTGTTCGTGGTGACGGACGCGGTGGTGCTGGACGGCGAGCGGGTGTATGCCGACGGGGCCTGGACGGTGGCGGCGTAAAATACCTCGCTCACTCACCGGAGTTTTAGCATGCTGACCCAGGAACAGCGCGACCAGTACCGGCGCGACGGCTATATCGTCCTCCCGGATTTCAAGGCGCCAGACGAGATTGCGCGCCTGCGCGCACGCGCCGAAGCCATCGTCGACGCCTTCGACCCGGCCGAATCGCGCGCCGTCTTTACCACGCGCGACCAGGAAAACGTCAGCGACGCCTGGTTCCTCGGTTCGGACAACACGGTCCGCTGCTTCTTCGAGGAGGAAGCCTTCGATTCGCACGGCCAGCTCAAGCAGGCCAAGGCCCTGTCGATCAACAAGATCGGCCACGCCATGCACGACCTTGATCCGGTATTCGAGGCTTTTACGCGCGATGCGAAACTGGCGGCGGTGGCGCGCGATCTCGGGCTGGAGCGGCCGCAGGTCTGGCAATCGATGTACATCTTCAAGCAGCCCGGCATCGGCGGCGAAGTGCGCTGGCACCAGGACGCGACCTTCTTCGATTCGACCCCGATCAGCGTGACCACCTTCTGGTTCGCGCTCGAAGACGCGACCGTCGACAACGGCTGCCTGTGGGTTGAGCCGGGCGGCCACCGCGGCCCGCTGCGCGAGCGCTTCCTGCGTGACGGCCAGCGCATCACGATGGAAAAGCTGGACACGACGCCGTGGCCGGATGAGGGCGTCGCCGCGCCGGTGGAATGCAAGGCCGGCAGCCTGGTGTGTTTCCACGGACTGCTGCCGCACTACAGCGCGCCGAACCGTTCAGCGGTGTCACGGCATGCTTTCACCTTGCACGCGACCGACGCGCGCAGCGCCTACTCGCCCCGCAACTGGATTCAGCGCGACGCGAGCTTTGCTGCACGCGGCTTCGACTAGCAATCTCCCACTCCTCGTCTTCTATCCTTGCCGGCTCGCCGGCAAGCTTCGCACGTCGCCTGCAGCAGCTGCCCTTCAGATAAAGCCGCTCGATGAGCTCCTGCCGAAGCCGCTCATCGGGCGCGCACGCTCAATCAGTAGAAAATATTGCTATACCCTAGCAATTGTTGTGCTACTCTTAATCCACTTCGCTGCCTCATTGATGAAGTAATTGTTTCTGATACGTCCACCAAACGTCAACATCCGCGTGCCACATTCAGAGGAAAAACAATGAAAAAGAAATGGATCGTCGTACCGTCCTTGTTGGTGCTGACCGTGATCGGAGCCTTTGTCACCATGCCCCTGTGGAGGCCTTTTTGGGAAGAACACATGCCTCGGCCAAAGGTGGCGGTCGATCGCACGATGCGCCTGGAGGCGATCGATACGCTGGTGGCGAAGCTGAACGATCACTATGTCTTTCCCGTCAAGGCCAAGCAGATCGAAGCGGTCCTGCGCCAGCACCGGCAGGAGGGCAAGTACGATGGGATGACGGACGGCAAACAGCTGGCAAAACAGCTCACGGACGACCTTTACGGCCTAGCCCACGACCGGCATATGGCGGTGAGGTTCAGCCCCGAGCCGGTTCCGCCCGACGATGCCGTCGGGCCTCCCCCGGCGACGCAAGCGGAGTGGGAGCAGCGCACCCCCTTTACCAGGCGCCTGGTCGTGGGCGCTTACCGCCTCTTTGCAAACTTTGGCGTGGAAAAGGTCGAGCGCCTGGGCCCCAACATCGGCTATATGAAGGTTCCCGATTTCCCTCCTTCATTCTTGGTAGCCGAAAAGTACGCCGCGGCGATGGATAAACTCGCCGACACCGACGGCCTCATCCTGGACCTGCGCGACAACCGTGGCGGTGGGCCGGAAACGGTGGCCTTACTGGTCAGCTATTTCGTCGACCAGCGTACCCGCCTCAACGACATTTGGGATCGCGATACCGGCATCAGCACGCAGCACTGGACGGAAGATAAGCTCGGCGGCAAACGCTATGGCGGCAAGAAGCCGGTCCTTATCCTGGCCGGCCCCGGCACGATGTCCGCCGGCGAAGACTTCACTTACACGATGCAGGCACTGAAACGCGCCACGGTGATCGGCGAGCGGACCTGGGGCGGAGCCCACCCCGCGCGTCCCTATCGCCTTGGCGAGCACTTCTTTGCCGTGATACCTAGCCGGCGCAGCATCAGTCCAATTACCCATACCAACTGGGAAGGAGTAGGCGTCAGCCCGGATATCGCAGCGCCGCCGGACAAGGCGCTTGCGGTGGCCAAGGACTTGCTGCAGCGCCGACTTCAGGGAAGCGCCTTGCTTGTCGCCGCGGGACATTGAGGCCGCACCCTCTTGGCGCCGCGGCAAAGGCGCCGATGACGCTACTCACCAAAAACACAGGCCGCTCAGCGACCAGTCAAGGAGGCAGGGCTGGCGCGAGCCGGCCCGGTAGAGGAGGAGCATGCTGGCGGCCATGACCGGCTACCAAGCCGAGGCCACGACGAGTGTGAACGGATCCATTTGCACCTTGACTGCGGAATACCCGCGACCCGGAAAAAGATGCCATACATACATTAAAATTGTAATAATGTAAATGTTACTTATTATTTCAAAAATGCTAAATAGTTTCTTCATGTGTAGTTCATGATTCAAGCGAAATCGACCGCCACAAAGGCTGTGATATAAGGGCTCTCCAACCACCGCGTCCGATTCCATGAAACCCGCCTTCTTCGCCATCGTCGGGGCCCAGTTCTTTTCCTCGCTGGCTGACAGCGCGCTGTTCATCCTTTGCGTCTCGCTGATCACGACGCTGTCGTTTCCTGGGTGGATGACGCCGATGCTGAAAATGGGCTTCGTCCTCTCGTACATTTTGCTGGCGCCGTTTGCCGGCGCCTTCGCCGACATGTTTCCGAAGGGCCGGGTAATGCTGGTGACGAACACGATCAAGATGCTCGGCTGCTCGCTGATCCTGGCCAAGGCCAATCCCCTGCTCGCCTACGGCATCGTCGGCTTCGGCGCCTCGGCCTATTCGCCGGCCAAGTACGGCATCCTGGCCGAAGTCCTGCCGGCCCGGCGCCTGGTGGCGGCGAACGGCTGGATCGAGGGGACCACGGTGGTCTCGATGATCCTCGGCACCATCCTCGGCGGCCTCATTTCCGCCAACGAGCATACGATCGCGTGGCTGCTGCGGGTCGCGCCCGCGCACGGCGGCATCGCCGATACGCCGGTCAGCGCGGCGGTGTCCGTGATCGTGCTGACCTACCTCGTGGCCGGCGTGCTGAACCTGTGCGTCGTAAACGCCGGCAAGCGCTATGCGAAGGCGCACCGCTCCATACCTTCCCTGCTGCTCGAGTTCTACCGCTGCAACTCGACCCTGTGGCGCGACCGTGAAGGCCGGGTGTCGCTCGGCGTGACTTCGCTGTTCTGGGGCGCCGGCATGGTGTTGCAGATCCTGTTGCTGGCCTGGGCCAAGTCGGCCCTTGGCCTGGGCCTGGACAAGGCGGCCGCGCTGCAGGGCGTGTTCGCGCTCGGCGTGGTGATCGGCGCTGCGATCGCCGGCAAGACGGTGCCGTTGGTGCGCTCCATGGCGGTGATGCCGGTCGGAATCGTGCTGGGCATCGGCCTCTGTGCGATGGTGTTCGTGCATACGGTGCAGGTCGCGCTGCCGCTGCTGCTCGGGATCGGCGTGCTGGCCGGCTTGTTCGTGGTACCGATGAACGCCATCCTGCAGCACCGCGGCCACAGCCTGATGAGCGCCGGCCAGTCGATCGCGGTGCAGAATTTCAACGAGAACCTGGCCATCCTGGCGATGACGGCCAGCTATGCGATGGCCTTGCAGGTCAAGCTGGAGATGAACACGATGCTGCTGCTGCTGGGCATCCTGATCGCCATCGCCACGCTGTATCTGCGGACCGTGGCGAATACGGTAAGGCGTGCATAAGGCTTGCCAATAGTTGACACGGATATATTAGATTTGCCTATAATAAATTTCCGTCAACGAAATACAGAGGCAATATGGTTGCCATGTCGCTGGTTATCCAACTGCTGGGCGTGATCCTGCTGGTCATGGGTTTCCGCAGCACCAACCGCAACATGCTGCTGGGCGCCGCCCTGCTGCTGTGGTTCGGCGCCGGTTCCACTGAGTTCGTCCACGGCTTTATCGACGGCTGGAACGCTCCGCGGGCAGCTGAGTAGTATCCAAAACGCCACACCCGGGCGTTTTGATGCCTTGTAACAAGCTTGTTACAAATCAAGCGAACCATTGTTTTAGAGGTAAGACTAGAATATTTTCTTCTTTTCAACCTCTATTGCAGGGTAAATATGATACGTTTGCCGATCAGCTTGGCGGCTCTATGCCTCACCATGTCCGCAATCGCCGCTGAACCTTTCGACGACAAGTTCCGCCAGCTCGACGAACTGCTTCCCACCCCGACCACGATCCGCACCGCATCCGGTGCCCCGGGCCACGCCTACTGGCAGCAACGCGCCGACTATTCGATCCGCGCGACGCTGGACGAGGCCAAGCGTGCGATCACCGGTGCTGAAACGGTCACGTATCACAACAATTCCCCCGACACGCTGAGCTACCTGTGGGTCCAGCTCGACCAGAACATCTACAAGCCGAACTCGGATGCGCGCACCGGCGCCACGATCCGTTCGCGCGAGGCCTGGGACAAGCCGCGCGGCCCGGACGACGGCATGAAGTTCGACGCGATGCAGTCGCTGATGACCGCCCGCAGCTTCGACGGCGGCTTCAACATCAAGTCGGTGAAGGATGCCGGCGGCGCCCCGCTGCATTACGTCATCAACCGCACGATGATGCGCATCGACTTGCCGCAGCCGCTCAAGCCGGGCGCGAAGCTCGCGTTCTCGGTCGAGTGGAGCTATAACATCAACGAGCAGAAGGTGCTCGGCGGCCGCTCCGGCTACGAGAAGTTCGACGAGGACAAGAACGACCTGTTCGAGATCGCCCAGTGGTTCCCGCGCATGGCCGCCTACTACGACGTGACCGGCTGGCAGCACAAGCAGTTCCTCGGCACCGGCGAATTCACGCTGGAATTCGGCGACTACGACGTGTCCGTCACGGTCCCGGCCGACCACATCGTGGCATCCACCGGCGAGCTGCAGAACCCGGGCGAGGTCCTGAGCGCGACCCAGCGCCAGCGCCTGGAGCAGGCGCGCACGGCCAAGCAGCCGGTCGTGATCGTGACCCAGCTCGAGGCGGAAGCGAAGGAAAAGACCCGCGCCACCACGATGAAAACCTGGCGCTTCAAGGCGAAGAACGTGCGCGACTTCGCCTGGGCCTCGTCCCGCAAGTTCATCTGGGATGCCCAGGGCTTCAAGAAGGATTCGACCAATGTGTTGGCGATGTCCTACTACCCGAAGGAAGGCAACCCGCTGTGGGAGAAGTATTCGACCCAGGCCATCATCCACACCATCGACCAGTACAACAAGTATTCGTTCGACTATCCGTACCCGGTGGCGATCTCGGTGAACGGCCCGGTGGGCGGCATGGAATACCCGATGATCTCGTTTAACGGCCCGCGTCCGACCAAGGACAAGAAGACCGGCGAGATCACGTATTCGAAGCGCACCAAGTACGGCCTGATCGGCGTCGTGATCCACGAGGTCGGCCACAACTACTTCCCGATGATCGTCAACTCGGACGAGCGCCAGTGGACCTGGATGGACGAGGGCCTCAACAGCTTCCTGCAGTACCTGGCCGAGCAGGCCTGGGAAGAGAACTACCCGCAGTCGCGCGGCGAGCCGCGCGCGATCGTGGATTACATGAAGAGCGCCAACCAGCAGCCGATCATGACCAATTCCGAGTCGATCTCGGCGCTCGGCCCGAACGCCTACGCCAAGCCGACCGCCGCCCTGAACGTGCTGCGCGAGACCGTGATGGGCCGCGAGCTGTTCGACTTCGCCTTCCGCGAATACGCGCGCCGCTGGAAGTTCAAGCGTCCGACCCCGTCCGACTTCTTCCGCACCATGGAAGACGCTTCCGGCACGGACCTCGACTGGTTCTGGCGCGGCTGGTTCTACACCACCGACCACGTGGACGTGAGCGTGGACGGCATCAGCGAGTACACCATCGGCACCAAGGATCCGGAAATCGAAAAGGCGTGGAAGAAAGCCCGCCACGATGCCGAGCCGATCTCGATCACCGACCAGCGCAACAAGGGCACGCTGCCGCGCCGCGTCGATGCGCATCCCGAGCTGAAGGACTTCTACAACGAGCATGACGATTTCACGGTCACCAACAAGGACCGCAACAAGTACAACGAGGCGATCGAAGGCCTGGAAGACTGGGAAAAGGCGCTGCTCAAGGAAGGCAAGCACCTGTACCTGGTCGACTTTACCAATAAGGGCGGCCTGGTGACGCCGCTGATCCTGGAAATCACGCTGGCTTCCGGCAAGAAGTACGTCGAGCGCGTGCCGGCCGAAGTGTGGCGTTACTCGCCGAAGAAGATCACGAAGCTGATCATCACCGATGAACCGATGACCAGCCTGGTGCAGGACCCGTACTGGGAAACCGCCGACACCGACCAGAGCGACAACGCCTGGCCGCGCAAGGCAAGCCCGTCGCGCCTGGAGCTGTTCAAGTCGCAGCGCGGTGGCGACGACCTGATGCGCGACTATAACGAGAAGCTGAAGACCAAGGACGCCAAGCCGGAAGTACAAGCCGCCGAAGGCAAGTAATACCGTAGGGTGGGCACACCGTGCCCACGCGTGACGTCAGCGAATTGCAAACGTCACGTGTGGAAACGTGGTGCCCATCGTGCATTTTGGACCACACAAACATACATATAACCGAGACATGAAACGCCTGCCCGCCGGCCTCGCCACCCTCGCCCTGATCGCCGCCATCACCGGCTCCGCCTTCGCCGCGGAACCGTTCGACGACAAGTTCCGCCAGCTCGACGAACTGCTGCCCACGCCCACCGACACCCGCACCGCCTCGGGCGCGCCGGGTCACGCCTACTGGCAGCAGCGCGCCGACTACAAGATCCGCGCGACGCTGGACGAAGCCGCGCGCGCCATCACCGGCAGCGAGACCGTCACCTACCACAACAACTCGCCGGACACGCTGAACTACCTGTGGGTGCAGCTCGACCAGAACATGTTCCGCGCCGACTCGGACAATCGCAACATCTCGAGCTACCCGTCGCGCGAGGCATGGCGCACCGCCGGCGCCGGCGGTCAGACCGGTCTGCAGTACGAGGCGGCCCGCTTCCTGGTCGAGAGCCGCAGGTTCGACGGCGGCTTCAAGGTCGCCAGCGTAACGGGCACGGATAGCAAGCCGCTGCGCTACGTGATCAACAAGACCATGATGCGCATCGACCTCGACCAGCCGCTCAAGCCGGGCTCGCGCGTCTCGTTCAACATGGCCTGGTCCTTCAAGGTGCCGGAGACGAACGTGCTGGGGCGCAGGATGGGCTTCGAGCGGTTTGACAAGGAAGACAAGAACGACCTGTTCGAGATCGCCCAGTGGTATCCGCGCATGGCCGCCTACTACGATGTCCACGGCTGGCAGAACAAGCAGTACCTGGGCGACGGCGAATTCACGCTGGAGTTCGGCGACTACGACGTCGAGCTCACGGTGCCGTCCGACCACATCGTGGCCGCCACCGGCGAGCTGCAGAACGAAGGCGAGGTGCTGACGAGCGCCCAGCGCGAGCGCCTGAAGCAGGCGCGCACGGCCAGGCAGCCGGTCGTCATCGCCAGCCAGCTTGACGCCGAGGCGCGCGAAAAAGGCCGCGCCACCACCACGAAAACCTGGCGCTTCCGCGCGAAAAACGTGCGCGATTTTGCCTGGGCCACCAGCCGCAAGTTCATCTGGGACGCGCAAGGCTTCAAGAAAGGCGACACCGACGTGCTGGCCATGTCCTTCTACCCGAAGGAAGGCAACCCGCTGTGGGAGAAGTATTCGACCCAGGCCATCATCCACACCATCGACCAGTACAACAAGTACTCGTTCGACTATCCGTACCCGGTGGCGATTTCGGTGAACGGCCCGGTGGGCGGCATGGAATACCCGATGATCTCGTTCAACGGCGGCCGCCCGACCAAGGACAAGAAGACCGGCGAGCTGACGTATTCGCGCAGCACCAAGTATGGCCTGATCAGCGTGATCATCCACGAGGTCGGCCACAACTACTTCCCGATGATCGTCAACTCGGACGAGCGCCAGTGGACCTGGATGGACGAAGGCATCAACTCCTTCATGCAGTTCCTCGCCGAGACCGCATGGGAAGACGACTATCCGGCCCGCCGCGGCGAGGCGCGCAATATCGTCGACTACATGAAGAGCCGCAACCAGCAGCCGATCATGACCAACTCCGAGTCGATCACGAATCGCGGCAGCAACGCCTATGCCAAGCCGGCCACCGCGCTGAACGTGCTGCGCGAGACGGTGCTGGGCCGCGAGCTATTCGACTTCGCCTTCCGCACCTATGCCGAACGCTGGAAGTTCAAGCGTCCCACCCCGGCCGACTTCTTCCGCACCATGGAAGACGCCTCGGGCACGGACCTCGACTGGTTCTGGCGCGGCTGGTTCTACACCACCGACGCGGTCGACGTGAGCGTGGACGGCATCAGCGAGTACACGGTCGGTACGAAGGATCCGGAAATCGAGAAGGCCTGGAAGAAGGCCATCAAGGACCAGGAGCCGATCTCGATCACCGACCAGCGCAACCAGGGCACGCTGCCGCGCCGCCTGGACAAGCATCCGGAACTGAAGGATTTCTACAACGAGCACGACGACTTCACGGTCACCAACAAGGATCGCAACCAGTACAATGAGACGGTCGACGGCCTGGAAGACTGGGAAAAGGCGCTGCTGAAGGAAGGCAAGCACCTGTACCTGGTCGACTTCAGCAACAAGGGCGGGCTGGTGACGCCGCTGATCCTGGAGATCACGCTGGCCAGCGGCAAGAAGACCATCGAGCGCGTGCCGGCCGAAGTGTGGCGCTACTCGCCGAAGAAGATCACGAAGCTGATCATCACGGACGAGCCGATGACCAGCCTGGTACAGGACCCGTACTGGGAAACCGCCGACGTCGACCAGAGCGACAACGCCTGGCCGCGCAAGCCGGTACAGTCGCGTCTGGAACTGTTCAAGAGCCAGCGCCCACAGGACGACATGATGAAAGACTACCAAGAAAAACTGAAAGCCAGGGAAGCGAAGCAGGACAGCAAGGAAGCCGTGAAGGATGCCGAGAAGTCGATCGAAGCGGGCAGAAAAGTACAATGAAACCGCGTCGCATGGGCCTGAAACGCCTCCTTACCCGGTGTGTGGGCGCCGCCTTCCTGGCGGGCGTCTGCGCGCTGGCGCCGGCGCACAACTTCCACGCCGGGATCACCGACATCAGCCATAACGAGCGGACCGGCAGCCTTGAAGTCGTGCACACCTACATGGCGCACGACGTCGAGGCTCTGCTGACCAACCTGTACCAGCGCCAGTTCGACCTGTCCGATCCCGACGATCAGGCCGTGTTCCGCAAATACGTCGAGAAGCATTTCTGGCTGGCGGACAAGGACAAGCGCCGCCTGGCGCTGAACTGGGTCGGCATGACGGCCGACGCCCAGAGCGTCGTCATCTTCCAGGAAGTGCTGCAGACGCCGGCCGCCAAAGTCGAGTTCATCCACGACGAGGTCATGACCGACTTCATGCCCGACCAGCTGAATACCGTGAACCTGACGGTGGCCGGAAGTGTGCGCACTTTCGGCTTCAGCAGCAGCCATGCCGAGTTCCCCGTCCACTAGGCTTCGCATGCATCTGCGAGTACTGCCCTGCGCGCTGGCCGCGCTGTTTGCCCACGCCGGCGCCCAGGCCGACGACTTCGTGATCCAGCGCGTGCTGGTCGAGGGCGCGCGCGCCAGCCAGCTCGGCATCGTGGATTCCGCGAACGCCGGCAGCGTCAGCCAGAAGGAACTGGAGATGCGCACCATCTACCGCCCCGGCGAGCTGCTGGAGGCGGCGCCCGGCCTGATCGCCAGCCAGCACAGCGGCGAAGGCAAGGCCAACCAGTTCTACCTGCGCGGCTTCAACCTCGACCACGGCACCGATCTCGCCACGTATGTCGACGACATGCCGGTCAACCAGCGCTCGCATGCCCATGGCCAGGGCTGGACCGACCTGAACTTCCTGATCCCGGAGCTGACCGCCCGCCTCGACTACCGCAAGGGTCCGTACTCGGCGCGCGACGGCGACTTCGCCTCGGCCGGCAGCGCCGCGATCACCTATGCGAACCGCCTGGTGCGGGATGTCGCGACCCTGAGCGTCGGCCAGAACGGCTATGCGCGCACGGCACTGGCGGCCTCGAAGGACGCCGGCGGCGGCACCCTCACCTATGCGCTGGAGCTGCTGCACAACGACGGCCCCTTCGTTCATCCGGACGATTATCAAAAGCTGAATGGCGTGCTGCGCTACAGCCGCGGCTATGCCAACAACGGCTGGAGCGTCACCGCGATGGCCTACCACGGGCGCTGGAATTCCACCGACCAGATTCCCGAGCGCGCTGTCGACGACGGACGCATCGGGCGCTTCGACGCCATCGACGCTACCGACGGCGGCGAGGCGCGGCGCACCAGCCTGTCCGGCGTGTGGCGCCGGACCACGGCCGACTCGGTATCGAAGGTGAACGCCTACCTGATCCGCAACCAGCTGGACCTGTGGTCGAACTTCAGCTACTTCATGACCGACCCGGTGCATGGCGATCAGTTCGCCCAGCCTGACCGCCGCGTCACTGGCGGCGTCAACGCCCTGCACACCTGGCACGCCTGGCACAGCGACACGCTCACCTCGGACCTGAGCGTCGGCCTCCAGGCCCAGAACGACAACATTTTCAACGGCCTGCTGCACACGCAGGCGCGCCAGACGCTGGAGTCGACGCGCCAGGACCACATCGTCGAGACCAGCCGCGCAGCCTGGATCGAGAGCGCGACCCGCTGGGGCGATTCCTTCCGCAGCATCGTCGGCCTGCGCGCCGACGACTACCGTTTCAGGGTCCGCAGCAGCCTGCCTGCCGACTCGGGCAGCACCAGCGACACCCTGCTCAGCCCCTCGCTGAACCTGGTGTTCGGCCCGTGGAAGAGCAGCGAGCTGTACCTGAACTATGGGCAGGGATTCCACAGCAACGATGCGCGCGGCACGGTGTCGCCGCTTGCCGCGGCGCCCGGACTGGTGCGCTCGCGCGGCATGGAGATCGGCCTGCGTACGGAAGCGGTTCCGAAGATGCAAACCGCGCTGTCGCTGTACCGCCTGGATTTCGATTCGGAGCTGCGCTACGTCGGCGACGAAGGCACGACCGAGGCCGGCGCGCCGAGCCGGCGCATCGGCATCGAGTTCTCGAACTATTACAAGCCGGTGAAGTGGCTGTCGATCGACTTCGACGCCGCGTTCGCGCGCGCCCGCACGCGAGACGCCGCGCCGGGCCAGGACCGCATTCCCGGCGCCGTCGAGGGCGTCGGCCAGCTGGCCGTCACCGCCAGCCAGCTCGGCCGGTACGGCGCCTGGGAAGGCGCGCTGCGCCTGCGCTACTTCGGCCCGCGTCCGCTGATCGAGGACAACAGCGTGCGCTCGCACGCCAGCGCCACCCTGAACGGCCGCATCGGCTACCGGGTCGCGAAGGACCTGCGGCTGGAGCTGGAAGGCTTCAACCTGGCGAACAAGCGCGTGTCGAGCATCGATTACTTCTATGCCTCGCAGCTGCGCGGCGAGCCCGAGCCGCGCGAGGACATCCACTTCCATCCGCTCGAATCGCGCTCGTTCAGGCTCACCCTCATCAAGAACTGGTAGGGCCGGCACCCTGCCTGGACGAGCAAAAAGTGCTACGCTAGCAGGATGACTACACCGCAACTACCCTATACCGACCCGTCGCGCATCGTCGATGCGCTGCGCACGGACGGCTATGCCCTGCTGCGTCCGCAAGACGTGGCGGCCCTGGCCGGCTGCTCCCTTGACGAGCTCCAGGCCCTCGCGCCGAGCTGGGACCGGCTGGAACTCGACAACTACCTGAAGGACGGCGGCCGCTACCGGCGGCGCCGCCATTCCTGCTTCGTCGACGACGGCAGCGCGCTGGTCCAGAGCCCGCACCGCGCGCACTGGCAACCGGTCGAGTACAACGCCCTGCACGGCGGCATGCACCGCCTGTTCGTGCCGGTCGAGCCCGCGACCGTCGAACGGCCGGCCTGGACCAGGCTGCTGCGTGCCTTGGGCACGGTGTGTTCGAGCGTGAAGGGTCCACGGCCCTGGTATGTCGAAGCGCACCAGTTCCGCATCGATACCGCCGACGGCATCGGCCGCCCAACCCCGGAAGGCGCGCACCGCGATGGCGTCGACTTCGTGGCCGTGATCCTGATCGGCCGCGAGAACATCAAGGGCGGCGAAACGCGCGTGTTCGAGGCCGACGGACCGAAAGGCCAGCGCTTCACCATGCTCGAACCCTGGACCATGCTGCTGCTCGACGACGCGGCCGTGATCCACGAGTCGACGCCGATCCAGCCGCTGGGAGAACACGGGCATCGGGATACGCTGGTGCTGACCTGGCGCGCGGGCGGGTTCCAGGGCGATGATGCCGAGGTGACGGGCGTTTAGTGCCGGGGAAGGCGGGCAAAAAAAATGCCCGCTACCTTGCGGAGCGGGCGGAATCCAGGTTTCGGAGAAAACTGGAGGAGACGAATCAACTATAGCGCCGATTATGGTGCACCGCAATACGGTAGAACTACGATAGCGCGTTGATCCCGCTCCAGAGTGGGACGGCTCCTACATTCAGGTACGCAGCAAACGGAAGGACGGGTCCTTTTGCGGCATTGCGGGAAAGACCTGGTTCAGTTGCTTATCGGTCAAAAGCAAATGACGTTCAGATATCTGCGCCAGCACCGAACGGAAATCGGTCGTGACCGGTAAATCCCTTCCTTCGTTCAGCGCGGCGTCTTCCAGGCCCTGCCAATCGCCGACAACCCGGCCGCCATCGATCTTCCCGCCCAGTACCCACATCACATTGCCGTGGCCGTGATCGGTACCGCCGGTGCCGTTCTCGCGCGCGGTGCGGCCGAATTCCGACATCACCACCACCACCGTGTCGTCGAACAGGCTGCCGAGGCGCTCGGCCAGCACAGCCAATCCCTGGCCCAGCGGCGCCAGGCGGTTCGCCAGCTGGCCGGTGCCGGCGCCCTGCCCCACGTGGGTATCCCAGCCGCCCAGCGCAACGAAGGCCATCTGGATCTTCGGGTCGTTGCGCATCAGGGTCGCCAGGCGCGCGGCGTCGTCCGGGAAGCCGTTCGGCAGCGGCGCGCCGCGGTCGGCCGCCTGCATTTGCGGGGTCTCGGCGGCGGCCATCATGACTTCGCGGTGCGCCTTGCGGCCGTCCTCGTAGGCGCGGCCGAAACGCGGATGGCCGGCGTACAGCTGGTCGAAGGCGGCGCCGATCGCCGGGCGGTCGAGGATGTCGGCCCTGGTACCGGCAGCCACGTTCGGCAGGTTGACCGCGGCCGCCTGGCCGGCCAGGATGCGCGGCATCACCGGGCCGATGCCCAGCAGGCGGCTCGGCGTGGGAGTCCCCGGCAGGGCGGCGACCAGCCGGTTCATCCAGCCGTCCGGCGTGTTCTTGCGGCCGGGCGTGGCCGATTCCATGTAGTCCTGGGCGTCGAAGTGCGAACGGGTCGCGTCCGGCGAGCCGCTGGCGTGCACGAAGGCCAGCTTCTTCTGCTGCCACAGCGGCTGCAGGCTGGCGAGCGCGGGATGCAGGCCGAAGTAGCCGTCCAGGTTGATCGCCCCGTTCTCCATGCCCGGACTTGCCAGGCCGATGCCGGGACGCAGGCGCAGGTAGTTTTCGTCGCCCACCGGCGCCACCACGTTCAGCCCGTCCACCGCGCCGCGCAGCATGACCACCACCAGCTTCCTGCGGGTCGCATCAGTGCCGGTGCCGGCGCCGGTGACTGCCCAGGCGTGACGGCCCAGCGGCAGCATGATGCCGGCGCCCAGCGCCAGCGTGTTCAGGAAATCCCTGCGTTTCATCGTCGTCTCCTCAATGCTGCATGAAATCGGGGCTGCCGAGCAGCATGGCGGCGCGCAGGCTGTCGGGATGGCGCGCGACCGTGTCGAGGGTCGCCGGCGACAGCGAACCCGCCAGCGTGGCCTGCAGCCCGGCCGGATCGAGCGGCACCGGCGGCTTCGGCGGCGGTGCCGGTGACGGCGAGGACATGAACATGGCGGGCGAGGCGTCGCTGCCGGCCAGGTTCTGTTCGAGCCGAGGCGAGGGCATCGCCGCCGGCGCCGGCGCGGCCGCCAGCGGCAGCCGGCCCTGGGCCAGCGCGGTGGCGAAGGCGATGCGGCGCCCCAGTGCGTCCGGGTTCAGCCAGGCATCCTGGGTATTCTTGTAGCCGTCGGGAGTCTGGCAGCCGTACAGCGGCATGCCGAGCTGGTTCAGGGTGTTCGCCAGCGGTCCCACGTTCACCAGCGGCGTGCTGCTGGCGCGCGCGGCCGACACCACGAACTGGTAGGGCGTTTTGAACTTGGCGCCGGCCGCCGCACTGTCCATGAACTCACTGCTGCTGAACAGGGTCTTGAGGACGGCGCGGATGTCGCCCTGGCTGGCCAGCCAGGTCCGCGACATGCGCTCGACCAGGGCTGGCGGAGGCGCATCGCTGACGAAGTACTGGGCCAGCTGGAAGCTGACGTGGCGCGCCGTCGCCGGGTGCATGGCCAGCACGTCGAGCGCATACTCGCCCTCGGCCTGCCCGCCGGGTGCGATCTCGTGCCCGAGCCAGGTCTTGGCGCCGCGGTCATGGCGCCCGGCGTCGAAGCGGAAGGTTTCGCCGTCGCGCACCAGGCGGCGCGGCTCGAAGGTCCAGCCGGTCAGCATGCGCGCCAGCTCGGTCACGTCGCGCTGGGTGTAGCCGCCGTCCACGCCCAGCGTGTGCAGCTCCATCAGCTCGCGCGCGTAGTTCTCGTTCAGCCCCTGCGCGCGGCCCTTGGCGTTCGGCCGCGGCGTCGAGGACACCACGTTATCGAGATAGAACAGCATCGCCGGATGCTTGGCGGTGGCGCCCAGCAGCGTGCGGAAGGAGCCCAGCGCATTCGGGCGGATGGCGTCGCGCTCGTAGCTGGCGACCAGCGCGCGGTCGATGCCCTTGCCGGCGAAGACGTTGAAATGGTTGTACCAGAAGTCGACCATCACTTCCTCGAGCTGGCGCGGGCTCTCGATCGCGCGCACCAGGCGTGCCTCGGCCTCCTCGCGCGTCGCGCGCCCCTGCTCGATGCGGCGGCGCTGCTTGGCGCCTTCCTCTTCGTTGCGCACTTCCTTGCGCAGTTCGAGGTAGGCGCCCAGGGCCTCGCCGGGGCTGCGCTTGACGGTTTCCAGCGCGTCCAGGCGCGCGCTCAATGCCGGCGGCATCGGGATCGCCTCGGGATGCAGCTGCTCGTCGATGTACTGCAGCACGCCGATGCGCTGGACGCGCTCGACATCGCCCGGCCGCGGACCGAAGGCCAGGCGGTTCAGTACATGCACCGCCTGCTGGCCGGGCGCCAGCGGCGCCGCATGGAGGGCGGGCGCCAACACGAGGGAGGCGGCGAGGATGGCGAGCGGCACTCGGCTGAACATCGGGCTGAACATCGAGCTGGTCATGGCTGGACACTCCGGTGGTTTTATCGAACATATAAAGCGCTGTTACACAGTCTAGTAAGGGATGCCTCTTTGCAAAAGTAAGGATTTGTAACTGTGATACTCGTACATACGTAGCGGAGCCTGGCCCGCTCCCTTTGCTACACTGTCCGGGTTTCGTCCTGTCCACCCAACCCTGTTCCGTTCATGCTCTGGATCCTTACCAAATACCTGGTCACCGCCCTCGTCGTCGTACTGGTGTCGGAAGCCGCCGCGCGTAGCGATCGTCTCGGCGGCCTGATCGGCGCGTTGCCGATGATTACCATTCTGACCCTGATCTGGCTGCACCTGGAAAAGCAGCCCTCTGCCAAGATCGCCAACCACGCCTGGTACACGCTCTGGTACGTGCTGCCCACGCTGCCGATGTTCGCCGCCTTCCCCTTCCTGATGGAGCGCTTCGGCTTCTGGCCCGCGCTGGGTGCCGGCGTGCTGATCACCCTGTGCAGCTTCGGTCTGTTCGCCCTGCTGATGAAACGCTTCGGCATTGTCCTTCTCTGAGCCGCCCGATGCACATCCCTTCCCGCCTTGTCCGCTCCACCCTCGCCGTGCTGGTTCCCGCCCTGCTGCTGGCCGGCGTGTTCGCCGCCAGCCGTGCCGACGACAGGAAGGCCGCCGCAGTGCCAGCCAATAGGCCGGCCCTGACCGTGACCACGGCGCGCCCCGCCACCGCGCGCCTGCCGCTGACCCTGGCCGCCAACGGCAACGTCGCCGCCTGGCAGGAAGCCGTGATCGGCAGCGAATCGAACGGTCTGCGCCTGCGCGAAGTGCGGGTCAACGTGGGCGACGTCGTCAGGAAGGGCCAGGTGCTGGCCGTGTTCGATGCCGACGTCGTCAACGCCGACCTGGCCCAGGCCAGGGCCGCGCTGCAGGAAGCCGAAGCGAATGCGGCGGCGGCCCAGGCGGACGCCCAGCGCGCCCGCGCCCTGCAAAGCTCGGGCGCGATGAGCGCGCAGCAGGTCACCCAGTACCTCACGGCCGGGCGTACCGCCGCGGCGCGGGTGGCGGCCGCGCGCGCCACGCTGTCGCAGCAGCAGCTGCGCCTGAAATACACCCAGGTGGTGGCGCCGGACAGCGGCATCGTGTCAAGCCGCAACGCCACCGTGGGCGCGGTCGCCGGCGTCGGCACCGAACTGTTCCGCATGATCCGCCAGGGCCGCCTGGAGTGGCGGGCCGAAGTCACGTCCGCCGAACTGCCGCGCATCAGGCCGGGCCTGAAAGCCCAGGTCAAGGCCGCCAGCGGCGCCGCCATCGCCGGCACGGTGCGCGCGGTAGGCCCGACCGTCGATCCCTCGACCCGCATCGCGCTGGTCTACGTCGACCTGCCGCCCAGCCTGTCGCCGGACGCTCCGCTCAAGGCGGGGATGTTCGCCGGCGGCGAATTCAATCTGGGCGAGTCCGCCGCGCTGACCGTGCCGCAGCAGGCGGTCGCGGTGCGCGACGGCTTCGCCTACGTGTTCCGCCTGAACCCGGACAGCCGCGTCAGTCAGCTCAAGGTCACGACCGGACGCCGGCTCGGCGAGCGCATCGAAGTGGTGGCGGGACTGCCGGCGGAGGCGCTGGTGGTGGTCAGCGGCGCCGGCTTCCTGAACGACGGGGATCTGGTACGCAATGTCGCGCCGGCGCCGGCGGCCGGCCCCCGGCAGGCCGCCCTGCGCGCTGAAGGGCAACGATGAACTTCTCCGCACTGTCGATCCGCAATCCGATCCCGGCGATCATGCTGTTCGCCCTGCTCACCCTGGCCGGCATCCTCGCCTTCCGCGCCAACAAGGTGCAGGACTTCCCGGACATCGAGCTGCCGATCGTGACCATCAGCGCCACGCTCGACGGCGCCGCCCCGGCCCAGCTCGAAACCGAGGTCGCGCGCAAGATCGAGGATTCGGTCGCGACCCTGCAGGGCGTGAAGAATATCTACACGCGGGTGCTGGACGGCGTCGCCACCATCACCGTCGAATTCATCCTCGAGAAGGACCTGGCGGACGCGGTCAACGACGTGCGCGACGCCGTCTCGCGCGTGCGCGCCGACCTGCCGGCCGAGATGCGCGACCCCAGCGTGACCAAGACCATCACCGCCGGCCGCGTGGTGCTGACCTTCACCGCCGAGGCGGCCCAGGCCAACGGCAAGCCGGCGCTGGATGCGCCCGACCTCAGCTGGTTCGTCGACAACACGGTCGCCAAGCGCCTGCTCGGCGTGCCGGGCGTGGGCGCGGTCAAGCGGGTCGGCGGCGCGAACCGCGAAGTGCGGGTCGAACTCATCGATGCCCGCATGGCAGCGCTGCGGGTCTCGGCGCTGGACGTCTCGCGCATGCTGCGCAACGTGCAGCGCGAGGAGCCCGGCGGCCGCGGCGATGTCGGCGGCGCCGAGCAGTCGGTGCGCACCCTGGCCACCGTGCAGACGGCCCAGGAACTGTCGCGCATGGAGATCCCGCTGCCGGACGGCCGCCACGTGCGCCTTGGCGAGATCGCGACAGTCCTGGACACCGTGGCCGAGCCGCGCGCCGTCGCCGAGCAGGACGGGCGCACCGTGGTCGGCTTCGAGATCTTCCGCACCCGCGGCGCCGGCGAGACCGAGGTGGCGGCCGGCGCGCGCGCGGCCGTGCGCGAGCTGCAGGCCAGACATGCCAACGTGGTGCTGCGCGAAGTGATCGACAACGCCCGGCCGGTCGAGGAGAACTACGTCGCCTCGATGGAGATGCTGTATGAAGGCGCGATCCTGGCGGTGCTGGTGGTGTTCTGGTTCCTGCGCGACTGGCGCGCCACGGTCGTCGCCGCCGCCGCCCTGCCGCTGTCGGTGATCCCGGCCTTCCTCGGCCAGTACCTGTTCGGCTACACCCTGAATATGGTGACCCTGCTGTCGCTGGCCCTGGTGGTGGGCGTGCTGGTCGACGACGCGATCGTCGAGATCGAGAACATCTCGCGCCACCTCCGGATGGGCAAGACGCCGATGCAGGCCGCGCTGGAGGCGGCCGACGAGATCGGCATGGCGGTGATCGCGACGACGTTCTCGCTGGTAGCAGTCTTCCTGCCGACCGCCTTCATGAGCGGCATCCCGGGCAAATTCTTCAAGCAGTTCGGCTGGACCGCGGTGCTGGCCATCCTGGCCTCGCTGCTGGTGGCGCGCCTGCTGACCCCGATGATGGCGGCCTACCTCCTGAAACCGGTCAAACACACCGAGGAAAAAGACGGTCCGGTCATGCGGCGCTACATGCGCACCATGCAGTGGTGCCTGCGCCACCGCGGCCTGACCATGCTGGCGGCCGCCGTGTTCTTCATCGCCTCGATCTCGCTGGTGCCACTGCTGCCGACCGGCTTCATCCCGGCCGGCGACCGCGCCCAGACCCAGATCAAGGTCGAGCTGCCGCCCGGCGCGTCGCTGGGGCAGACGCGCGCGGTGACCGAGCAGGTGCGACAGGCAGCGATGAGCCTCCCGCACATCAGGACCGTGTTCAGCTCGATCGGCGGCGGCTCCAGCGGCGACGTGTTCGCGCCGGGCGCCGCGGCCGAGGCGAGGCGCGCCGTGCTGACCCTCACCACCGTACACCGCGACGACCGCAAGGAATCGCTGGCCCGGATCGAATCCTCCCTGCGTGCGAAGCTGGCCGACATCCCGGGCGCCCGCTTCACCGTCGGCCCGCCGGAAAGCGGTATCAAGATGCAGCTGGTGCTGCGCGGCGAAGACCCGGTGGCGCTCACCGCCGCGGCCCGCCAGGCCGAGCGAGAACTGCGCACCCTGCACGGCATCGGCAACGTCGGCTCCAGCGCCTCGCTGGTGCGTCCCGAGATCATCGTGCGCCCCGACTTCGCGCGCGCGGCCGACCTCGGCGTGACCGCGGCCAGCATCGGCGAGACCGTACGGGTGGCCACCGCCGGCGACTACGAGCAGGTGCTGGCGAAAATGAACGTGTCCGAGCGCCAGGTGCCGATCCGCGTGAAGCTGCCGGATGCCGTGCGCGCCGACCTCGACGCCATCGGCCGCCTGACGGTGCCGGGCAAGAACGGCCCCGTGCTGCTCGCGAACGTGGCGACGATCACGATGGAAAGCGGCCCGGCCCAGATCGACCGCCTGAACCGCAGCCGCAACGTGACGCTGGAAGTGGAACTGAACGGGCGCTCGCTGGGCGAGGTGAACGCCGAGGCGCGCGCCCTGCCGGCACTGAAGAACCTGCCGGCCTCGGTGACGATCGTTGAGCTGGGCGACGCCGCAGAGATGCGCAAGCTGTTCGCCAGCTTCGGTACGGCGATGCTGATCGGCGTACTGTGCATCTACGGGGTGCTGGTGCTGCTGTTCACCGACTTCCTGCAGCCGGTGACGATCCTGGCGGCGCTGCCGCTGTCGATCGGCGGCGCCTTCGTGGCTTTGCTGCTGACGCATGACGCGCTGTCGATGCCGACCATGATCGGCCTGATCATGCTGATGGGGATCGTGACCAAGAACTCGATCCTGCTGGTCGACTACGCGATCCTGGCGAGGAAAGCCGGCATGAGCCGCTTCGACGCCCTGGTCGACGCCTGCCACAAGCGCTCGCGCCCGATCGTCATGACCACGATCGCGATGGGCGCCGGCATGCTGCCGCTGGCCCTGGGCCTGTCCGGCGACCCCAGCTTCCGTTCGCCGATGGCGGTGGCGGTGATCGGCGGCCTGATCACGTCGACGCTATTGAGCCTGCTGGTGGTGCCGGCGGTGTTCACCTATGTGGACGATATCGAGCACTGGTTCGGGAGGATGGGGCGGAAGTTGCGCAAGCACCCGCGTCATCCGGTCCCTCGCGAAGAAACCACCATCAAATAGCCGTCGTTCCGCATCCTGCCGTCGTTCCCGCGCAGGCGGGAACCCAAGTTTGCTGGCGTTATCGAAACGCAAGCAGAACTTGGGCCCCCGCCTGCGCGGGGGCGACGGTGAAGACGCGGGGACGACGGTGAAGACGCGGGGACGACGTTCACGCCAGCAGCTTCACATCGAGCCCGCGTTCGGCCAGCCAGGCCAGCGCCAGCAAGGCGATCATGCAAGAGCCGGCGCCGAGGATGCCGCGCCGGTAGAGCGCCGTGTTGCGGACCAGGAAAGCAAGCGGCAGGAACAGCGCCACGATCGCGATCTGGCCTACTTCCACGCCGGCGTTGAAGCCGACCAGCGACAGCAGCAGCGCCGTCTTCGGCAGCCCCAGGTCGAGCAGCACGCTGGCAAAGCCGAAGCCGTGGATCAGGCCGAAGGCAAAGGCGACCAGCGCGCGCCGCCCGTGGAACAGCGGCCACAGGTTATTCAGCGCGGCCAGCACCACCGATGCGGCGATCGCCGACTCGACCAGCCGCGACGGCAGCGCCACCATCCCCAGCGTCGCCAGGGTCAGCGTGATCGAGTGCGCCAGCGTGAAGGCGCTGACGATCTTCAGCACGTCGAACGCGGCGGCGCGGAAGGTGCTCCTGCCCTGCCACCGGCGGTCGCGGTACACCAGCACCGCGGGCAGCAGCAGCGACAGCAGGAACAGGATGTGGTCGAAGCCGATCCAAATATGCCAGATGCCGTGCCGTACATAGTCGCCGAACTGGCGCCAGCCGGAGGCATCGGCCACGCGCAGCGCCTGGTGTGCGCTGTCGGGCGCGAAGATCGCGGTCGAGACCTGCCCCCCATGCCGCAGCTGGAGCAGGCCCTTGTGCTGGGGGTCGATGTCGAACAGCAGGCGGTAGTCGAGGTCGAGGGCGGCGATGGCGGCGCCGCACTCGGCATGCAGGCGTAGCACGGCATACGCGCCGTCGCTGTGATCGTCGAGCAGCAGTTCGGTGACGCGCAGCGGACAGGCCTTGCCGGCGCTGGCCAGCTTCAGGCGCGCCAGCGCATACGCGGCGATCGCGTCGCGGCGAGCGCGCACTTCGTTCCAGGTCAGTTCGCCGTTGCCATCCTGGTCGAGGCCGATCGCCATCTCGAGGTCGCGCAAGGCAATGTCCCATTGCCCGTCGACCTGGCCTTGTTTCACTTCCAGCGTGAGGTAGCTGTCGCTCGGCTTGTGGGCCCAGGCCGGCGCCGCCAGCAGAGCCGTCAGCAACAGCGCGGCCAGCAGACGGTAGCGGATCAGGGCGATCATGCCGCCACCTTCAGGCGGGCGGCGGTGGCGGCGACGCGGCGGTCTTCGATGCGCGCGCTTTGCAGCCAGCTGCGCACCATGCGCGCCGCTTCCGCGTCGCCGCTGGCGAGGGCGGCATCGGCCAGGATCCGCAGGTCGGCCGGCTCCTTCTGTACCTGCCAGTTGGCCTTGGCCAGGCGCACGGCCGCAGCCGGGTCGTGGCGCAGCGCGAGTTCGAAACGCGCCTGTTCGCGCTGGTGCACGGTATCGCCACGCAGCATGGCGGCATCGAAGCGCGCGCGCAAAGCCTCGGTTTGAAGCCTTGCCTCCGGCGAGCCGATGGCCTGCAGGGCCAGGGCGTAACGCAGCAACAGCGCGTCGATGCGCGTCTTGTCTTTCAGCAGGCGCACGGCCTCCGGCGCGCGGCCGTGGTCGAGCAGGAAATCGGTGTAGGCGCCCAGCAGGTAGCTGTCGGGCTCTCCCGTCGACATCGCCTGGCGAAAGTGAACTTCGGCAGCGGCAGCGTCGCCGCTGCGCTCGGCCATCTCGGCCAGCAAGGTGTTGACCCAGACGCCGATGCCGGGCGCGTCGGATGGATGCCGGGTCAGCGCATCCTGCAACTGACGGTAGCTGGCGTCAGCCTGGCCGTTGACGCTGCCGACGCTCGACAGACAGGTCTGCACCACGAGGATCGGCGCGCGCGAATACAGGCGCATGCAGCTGGCGCGCGCGGCCGCCAGGTTGCCGGTCACCATCTGGACCGTGGCGCGGGTGAGCCAGGCCTGCGCGTTGCCGCTGTCGCGCCGTACAGCCTGGTCTAGATCGGCAAGCGCGGCAGCAAACTGGTGGGTGCTTTGGCGCAGGGTGGCGCGCAGCACCAAAATCTGGTCGGGCGGCGCCGGCTGGTTCCACCACGGTCCGAGTGCCGACTGGGCATAGCCGAGATAACGCGGGTCGCCCTCGACGCGGGCCTGTTCGATGTAGCGCTGGGCCAGCGCGGTGGCCGTACGCAGGTCGCCAGGCCTGGCGCTCAGTTCGCTGCGCAGGCGGAGCAATTCGCGCTGGACCGGGTCGGCACGGCTGGGCAAGTGCTCGACGACCTGGTTGCCGTCGACCGGAATATGGGGAGTGGCGGACGCGCCGCAGGAAAACAGGAAAAACAGCAGCAGGGCCGCGACTGCGTCACGCGCCATGGGTATCTCCAATACGTCAGGAAACAGGGACACTATCTTCAAGAACGGCTGGCGCCATGTCGCGACGCCAGCCGTAACCGTTGCGAAGCGGCGTCAGGAACCCGGCAGGGGCACTGGCTCGGCCGAGTCCGGCGCCGTCACAGTGACGCCCTCGGTCGATGCCGGTTCGCTGGTCTCGTCCTGGGTCGCCACCACTTGCGCGACGTAGGTCACGAAAGCATCGGTGGCCACCGGCGGGTTCGTCGTGCCGCCCGCCGGCGGCGACTGTCCTTGGCCGTTATCGCGGTCGTCATCGTGATGATGGCAGGCCGCGACGATGCTTGCCAGGCCCAGCACCATCATGGCCGCCAGCGCGCGGCGTGCGGATTGTCGAAGACGCATCATGATCTCACCTCACCCGGGCTTGCGATGCCGCCTGGGTGCCTGCGCTGCCCAGGTTGCCCGGTATCGGCGTGTTCAGGTAAGGGAAGACCGCCTTGTAGTCGGTTGCGGTTTTGCGCACGCCATCGGTCAGCTTGAGTCCGCCGGCCGGGGCATCGCCCGGTTTGCAGCCGACGCCGAGGATATCGTTGGCGCCGGTGAGGACGCACAAGGCACCCATGGCGACGCGCAGCGAGAGATCGACGGTATCGTCGGCCGGACGGCGCCCGTTCGGAAAACCGGCATTGTCGCCGCCCGCCACGCCGAGCGGGTTTTGCGCCGACTGCGCAGTCGGTGCAATGCTCGTATTCAAGCGCATCATTTCGGACGCCACGACATTCTTCGGCTGGTTCACGCCCGGCAAGCCCTTCAGGAAGACGGTCACCAGATCGGTACGCGGGAAGTTGGTCGGCGCCTTGGCGGATGGGAAAAGGGTTTCCACCACGGCCGGCAGCACCGGGTTGGTCACGTAGTTGATGAACTGGGCATCGTCCTTCGGTTTCGAGCTGTTGAAGCGGTCCTTGTCGTCGAGGCCGATAACGACTTCATTGACCAAGGGCATGCCAACGCGCGATACCTGGGTCCATGGGCCGCCTTCCTTACTCGCGTTATTGATGCCGGACCCGGGCGCCGGATTGACCAGCCGGCCCTGCCGCACGCTGGCGGTGGTGTAGCCGCCGATGACGGGCTCCCCGGGCGTCGTCAGGCAGGCGATCGGGATCTCGAGAGCGATCGCGCTGACGTTCTTGCCTTCGAGGTCGTTGCGGTTGGCGCCTGCCTCGGGCCCGAGCGGATTCAGGTTGAACAGGTCGAAGATCTGGCCGACCGCAATATAGAAAGGCTCCTTGCGCTGGCCGACGAAGACCCGGCCGGTGCCACAGCCCGGAATGTTGATATCGTAGATGTGCTGGTTGGCATAGGCCTCGTAACCATTGGGGCCGCCGAAGGCCTTTTCGCCGATGTTGTCGACCGGCTTGTCGAACTCGGTCGCGCCGTTGGTGCCGGCCAGGCGGGTGCGGGTGCCACTTCGGCGGTCGCCCTTGACCATGTCGATGGTGTAGGTTTCGCGCACGTTGAGCGAGGCCGGATTGACCCCGCTGATGGTCGAGGAATTGATCAGCGGGATCGGCACCTGCTTGCCGCCAATGTTGAGCGCAGTGCGCTTGGAGGTGTTCTTGAAGCGCAGCTGGAAGGTAATTTCCTCCTTGCCGTCGCCATTATTGTCGATGTGAATCTCGTACAGCGCATTCTCGTCGAACTGGTAGAAGTTCGGGCCGCCGAAAGGATCCTGAAAAGGAATATAGTCGGCGATCAGCGTCACGTAGTCCTGGCGCCCGGGCGCATAGCTGCGAAACATGAAGAAGTCGGTGCCGTCAACTTTCGGCATCTTGGTCAGGAACGGCGCTTC
Organism: Massilia sp. LXY-6; assembly: GCF_051233485.1. Taxonomy (NCBI): domain Bacteria; kingdom Pseudomonadati; phylum Pseudomonadota; class Betaproteobacteria; order Burkholderiales; family Oxalobacteraceae; genus Massilia; species Massilia sp. LXY-6. Next base: position 82,575 of record NZ_JBKFGF010000005.1, on the reverse strand, counting down.
GCGGTGACTCGATGCGCTTGCAGGAACCAGTGCCGTTGCCGCTGCAGCGCCAACAAGCAATGCGGCCCAGTTGAGTTTATGTTTGATTGGCATATCTCCCCTCCAAAAATTGACAAATTTGATTAATTTATGATTGTTCAACCATCGTCACATAAAACTGAACACGCACGATTGAATATCAAAGATTAATTTGCTTGTTTTGACGGTGTTTGCAACGTTATTAGGAACAGGCAATACGGGCAGACCGAATGGTCCGAATGGAGGGATCGCGGACAAACAAAAGCCGGCATCAGCCGGCTTGGCGGAACGGGTGGCCACAGCTTGGCCGACCTCGAGACCTGAGGCCGGCCGAGCCGGAATACGCTACTGTACTGCTACTTAATAGTCGCGGCGGTTGCTGCCACCCAGGAGCTTGGCCAGCAGGAAACCGACACCGGCGGCAATCGCGATCGCCTTTTCCGGATTCTGGCGCACATACTCACGGCCCTGGTCCATGTACTGGCCGTAGGCATCGGTCAGCTGTTCCTTGCGCTGGCCCAGGCTGGCGCCGGTGCCGGACAGCATGCCTTGCAGCTTGTCCACACCGGCGTGGGCGGTGGTGGCGAGGCGGTCGACCACCGGCTGCACGCTGTTGACGGCCTTGTCGACCATCGGCTTGGCAGCGTCGGCGGCCTGGTCGATCTTCGAGTGCAGAGCCTGGGCTTTCTGGTCAGCCATGTCCTTCATGTCGCCGCCGGTGCCCGAGCCAGTGCCTGCACTCGCGCCCATGCCGCTCTGGCTGCTGCCCGACGAACCGGCGGAGCCCATGCTGGAGCCGCCGCGGTTGAGGTTGGACGAGCTGGACGAGCCGGTCGAGCCGCTGCTTGCGCTGTTGGTCCCGCCGGCGGTCGAACCGCTGGCGCTCATCGCACCCATCGAACCAACGCCTTGCGATGACGACGAGGTGGTCGACGATGGCGAGGTAGTCGACGATGGCGAAGAGCTCGACGACGGCGACGAGCCGGCGTTGCTGGTGCCGCCCACGGCGCCGGTGCTCGACGCGGTCGCGCCGCCGGTGCTCGAGCCGGTCGAGCCGGTTTGGTCCTTACCCTGGTTCAGCTGGCTGCTCTTGTTCAGGCTGCCCGAGCTGCCCGAGCTGCCCTGGTTACCTGCGTTGCCCGCATTGCTGCCCGCATTGCTGCCTTTTCCTTCGCTCGACTTCTGATTATCCATGATGAATTCCTCGTAAAAATTTGACCAACGCGGAGTAGACCGATATTCGACCATCAACACATTGACACTGAACACTTTCGGGAGTTCCGCGCATAGGGATGATCCATCTTGCGCTTCGCTGGGGTTGCCGCGATGCCGGTTCGACACCGGTTGCGCGGCGTCGCGATAGAAAAGTTATAACTTTTGATCGGCGGGGACTGTGCGGTGCATAACAGAGCAGTGGATCGTCGGGAAAGAGAGTGGCAGAAAGCAAAAAGGCAGCCCGATGGGATGCCTCGTATGCTGACACCTGACCGGTGCCGCTGACCGATCTAATCGTAGAGCCCGCCCAAGCAGGGGTGGCGCGGGCTAAGGCTGAAGGGAAGGCACTCGGCAGGCCCGCTTCTGCGTCACATAGTCCACTTCAGCATCAAGCTCGGTGAATGCCGAGAGTAATCCTTGCCGTTGAGCTCGTAGCGATGCATCTCAGCACGCAGTCCCAATTGCCATGTCCCCTTATCATCAAGTTCCCACAACAGATCAGGCCTGAGGAAGACTTCGGTCCCGTTATCCCCAGCGCCGTTTATCAAGGACAAAAGATTAAAGTGGAATTTTTGCGGGGGGATTACCCGCCAAGCGGGGAGCGGGCGGGGTTACCACAGGATCGCCTTGGCGTGCTTGCCGGGCTGGAGGAATCGTCCAGCAGTGCACGCATCAGCCGGTCCGAAAGCGGTGTGCACGAGCCACCGCTGAGCTTCGCCGAGTCTCTGGCGAAGGTTTTAGGCGTACCTGCCGCCTACCTGTCTTGCAGCGACGACCGCCTCGCGGAGATCATCCTGCACTATGCCGACATGTCCGAAGCCCAACGGCGTGAACTTGCAATCGAGGCGGCGGAGCTGGCCGGCCACTAAGGCGCCCTTTCGCGACACGACCTCGCCTGCCCCGCCCAGCACGGCATCTTGCTTCGCCTCTACAGCTTCTCAATTTGTCAATCGATTGCCCTGCGGGCGCGCTCATTGCGCTCGCTGTAGCGGTCGGTCAGGTAGCCGGTCCGGCCACAGCAACAGCGTCATCTTGGATAGCCCTTCCACGCCGACCACGCGATCATAGAAGGCCGACGGTCGCAACCGGCTGGCATCGTCGAATTCCTTGTACGCCATCTGGACAGACGACTAGTTGGGAATCGTGAACATGCGCGTCCAGCGCCCTAGCAGGCGAAGCGTATTCACGACGTTGAATGACTGTGAACCGCCGCAGACCTTCATCATCGCGAGCGTGGCCCCTGGCTCGGACAAACTGACGCCGTGGTGGACGGGCGCGCCGATCTCATTGAAGCAAAGCAGGAAATCAATCATGCCCATCTTCTGCGCCGTCCCAATCTTTCAAATGACTGACTGCGGAGAATTGCCGATGCATTCAAAACATCGGAGATGAAACATGGCAATCGACGCATATCTGCAAATCGACGGGATCAAAGGAGAATCGGCTGACTCCGCACATCAAGGCTGGATCGAAATCGCGTCAGCCCGCTGGGGCGTCACGCAGCCGAGAAGTACCAGCGTTTCGACCGCTGGAGGCCATACGGCCGGGCATAGCGAGCACCGCACCCTGTCCCTCACCAAGTTGGCCGACCTGGCCTCTCCGGTCCTAATGCAGCACTGCTCGACAGGCAAAACGATCCCGAAGGCCAAGCTGGAATTCATGCGGGCCGACGGTGATGGCAAGCCGGTGAAGTACTATCAGATCGAGCTGGAAAATGTCATGATCTCCCATATGGATCAGGTGATGCGTGACGGCGGCCTGGTCCAGGACGAGATAGGGCTGTGCTTTTCCAAGGTCAAGTGGACCTATACCCAGCAGAAGATCAGCGGTGGCGCCAGCGGCAGCACCTCCGGCGGCTGGGACCTCGCTGCCAAGAAGTGCGCGTGAGGAGCCCGCCATGGCCATCCCGATTCAACCGAAAGACCGGCGCGGCTACTTCATGCTGCCCCAAGCGCCCGAGGATGCCGGCTACTACGTGTACGGAACGTCCACAACGTTCCCGGCACCGGCCATCTGGCGCAGTACGCCCACCCAAACCTGCTCACCATGATCTTCCACGTCGAGCGTGAGTGGCAGGCCATCTGTGACAGGAAGTTCGGGATCGGGAATATCAGCGTCGACGGCGGTTTCGCCTACGACAAGCATCAGACGCACAAGAAGGGCATCGAGATGGACTGTCGCCCCGTGCGCAAAGATCACGTGACAGGCCAAGGCGCGCGCTGCACGTACCACGACAACGTGTACGACCGCGAGGCCACGATTAACCTGATTCGCCTGTTTCTTGACCACCCATGGCTAAGGATCGTGTATTTCAACGACGACAAGGTGCAAAAGACGCTAGGCCCTGCACGCGTGACAACTGTCGCTGGCCACAACGACCACTTCCACGTCGAACTTTGGCCGAGGTACGCATCATGAGCACGCGCTTGGTGTTCGTCGCCGTCGCCGTCACCATGTACTCGCTGGCTCAAGCGGCCGACAAGAAGCCGGAGGCTTGGGACGGCCGGCCCAAGCCGCTGAAAGGCGATTACCAAGTGTACGGAGGAGAGCTGGGCGACACAGTGCCACCGACAAAAAAAGACAGCAAAGTGGCATTCATGTTCACGGGACCGCTCGCGAAACAGCTATTTGACCAGATCGGCCCAGACTGGAAGGATGCCTGCGGGGCCGCCCCTGATCATCGGGCACGGGTCAGGGGCGACCTGTCCTGCGTCTGGGACAAGCGCGACGGGTACGCCTGCTATTTCGGACTAGACGTGCCAACAGGAAAGAGCACGAACGGGTCAATCTGCTAATCGCAGGCAGGGTGGGCGACTTGGCCAACAGTATTGCTGTGGGCGGGTTACACAGCGGTTACACCGAGGCCGAAGTACGGCCAAAAAGAAAAAAGGGTTACACGCTTTCGCCTGTAACCCTTTGATCTTACTGCTGAATTTTGGTGCCGCTGACCGGAATCGAACTGGTGACCTTCGCATTACGAATGCGCTGCTCTACCGACTGAGCTACAGCGGCGGGGAGTCGTATTCTAACAAACAACTACGCAAACTTGCTAGTCCGGCTCGGCAATTTTGCGCGTTGTTCGGAAAATTACTCCTGATGGTAGCTGGTGACGCGCTCCACCTCGCTCTTCGAGCCAAGGAAGACCGGCACGCGCTGGTGCAGCTTGGTCGGCGGAATGTCGAGGATGCGCTGGCGGCCGTCGGTGGCGGCGCCGCCCGCCTGCTCCACGATGAAGGCCATCGGGTTGGCTTCGTACATCAGGCGCAGCTTGCCCGGCTGGGACGGATCGCGCAGGTCGGCCGGGTACATGAAGATGCCGCCGCGGTTCAGGATGCGGTGCACGTCGGCCACCATCGAGGCGATCCAGCGCATGTTGAAGTCCTTGCCGCGCGGGCCGGTTGTACCGGCGAGCATTTCGGAAACGTAGCGCTGGACCGGCGGATACCAGTGGCGCTGGTTCGACATGTTGATCGCGAATTCCTTGGTTTCTTCCGGAATCTGCAGGTTCTTCTGGGTCAGGACCCAGGAGCCCATCTCGCGGTCCAGGGTGAAGCAGTGCACGCCGTCGCCGGTGGTCAGCACCAGCATGGTCTGCGGACCGTAGACGGCGTAGCCGGCCGCCACCTGCTTGCTGCCGGCCTGCATGAAGTCGGCTTCGGTCGGCGCGGTCATGCCTTCCGGCGCCTTCAGCACCGAGAAGATGGTGCCGATCGAAACGTTGACGTCGATGTTCGAGGAGCCGTCCAGCGGATCGAACAGCAGCATGTATTCGCCCATCGGATAGCGGTTCGGGATCGGGTGGATCGATTCCATCTCTTCCGAGGCCATGGCCGCCAGGTGGCCACCCCACTCGTTGGCTTCGAGCAGGATTTCGTTCGAGATCACGTCGAGCTTCTTCTGTACCTCACCCTGGATGTTCTCGGTATTGGCGCTGCCCAGGATGTCGCCGAGGGCCCCCTTGCCGACCGAGTGGCTGATGGTCTTGCAGGCGCGCGCCACCACCTCGATCAGGAGGCGCAGCGAAGCCGGGATGTTGTTGTGGAGGCGTTGCTCCTCAACCAGGTATTGAGTCAGGCTGACACGTTTCATGGACTTCCTTCGTTCGTTTGAGTTCGTTATGCGGAAGGTGGGCACGGGGTGCCCACCATTGGCATCAATTGGCGAGTGCTTTGGTGACTACTTCGCGCACGTCGTTCGACAGCTTGGCCTGGCCGGCGACCTGCTGTAGCGCCTTCTTCATGTGGACCTGCAGGGCCGGCGCATAGCGGCGCCAGCGGTCCATCGCGCGCGACAGGCGGCTCGCCACCTGCGGGTTGAGCGCGTCGAGCGCGATCACCTGCTCGGCCCAGAAGGCGTAGCCGCTGCCGTCCGGGGCGTGGAACTGCACCGGGTTGTTGAAACAGAAGGCGGCGACCAGGCTGCGCGCGCGGTTCGGGTTGCGCAGCGTGAAGGCCGGATGCTGCATCAACTGGCGGACGGTGGCCACGTCCGTGGTCGAGGCCGTCGCCTGCATCATGAACCACTTGTCGACCACTAGCGCCTCGCCCTGGAATTCGTCGTAGAAGCGCTGCAGCGCATCCGGGGCGCCGGGCGCGCGCGCATGCACGAGGGCGCCCAGGGCGGCGATGCGGTCGGTCATGTTGGAGGCATCGATGAACTGGCGCTGGGCCAGGGCGATCGATTCCTCGTCCGGGGCCGCGCACAGGTAAGACAGGGCCAGGTTCTTCAGCGCACGCTTGCCGATCGAGGCGGCGTCCGGGCTGTATTCGCCCGGCGTCTGGTTGGCCTGGTACTGGGCCAGCAGCTCGGTGCGCAGGCGGGCGCCGATGTCGGCGCGCACGAACTGGCGCGCGGTATGGATTGCCAGCGGATCCACCACGTCGAGCTGGTCGGCGATCATGGTTTCCGAGGGCAGCAGCAGGGCCTGCTCACGGAAGGCCGGATCGAGGCTCTCATCAAGCAGCATCTTGCGCAGGGCCTCGACGAACACGTCGTCCAGGTCCAGGCCATCGGCGCCACCGTTGGCGCCGGCCATGCCGGTCAGCTTGAGCAGGCGGCCCATCGCCAGGCGCTGGCCGGCTTCCCAGCGGTTGACCGGATCGCTGTCGTGGCTGAACAGGTGCACCAGTTCGGCGTCGCTGTAGCCGTGCCGCAGGATCACCGGGGCCGAGAAGTCGCGCAGGATCGACGGCGTCGGCTGTTCCAGCACGTCGGCGAAGACGAAGGTCTGGTCGGCTTCGGTGAGCTCCAGCACCGCCGTCGTGCCCTTCTGCTGGCCGTCGATAATCAGTAGCAGGTCGTTGCCGGCCTTGCCCAGCAGGCCGACGGCCACCGGGATGTGGAAGGGCAGCTTGTCCGGCTGGCCGGGGGTCGCCGGGCAGGATTGCGTCAGGCGCAGCGTGTAGGTGCGGGCGGCCTCGTCGTAGCGGGTCTCGGCCTGCACGACGGGCGTGCCGGCCTGGCTGTACCAGCGCTCGAACTGGGTCAGGTCGCGGCCGCTGGCGTCGGCCATCGCCATGCGGAAGTCGTCGCAGGTGACGGCCTGGCCGTCGTGGCGGGCAAAGTACAGGTCCATGCCCTTGCGGAAGCCGTCGCGGCCCAGCAGGGTCTGGACCATGCGGACCACTTCGGCGCCCTTCTCGTACACGGTGACGGTATAGAAATTATTAATTTCGACGAAGGAGTCGGGGCGCACCGGGTGGGCCATCGGGCCGGCATCTTCCGGGAACTGGGCCTGGCGCAGGGTGCGCACCTGGTCGATGCGGGTGACGGCGCGGCCGGTGCTCGTTCCGATCATGTCGGCCGAGAATTCCTGGTCGCGGAACACGGTCAGGCCTTCCTTCAGCGACAGCTGGAACCAGTCGCGGCAGGTGACGCGGTTGCCGGTCCAGTTGTGGAAGTATTCGTGGCCGACCACCGCTTCGATGCCCTGGAAGTCGACGTCGGTGGCGACGCGCGGGTTCGCCAGCACGAACTTGGTGTTGAAGATGTTCAGGCCCTTGTTCTCCATCGCGCCCATGTTGAAGTCGCCGACGGCGACGATCATGAAGCGGTCGAGGTCGAGCTCGAGGTCCCAGCGCTCCTCGTCCCAGCGGATGCTGTGCTTGAGCGACTGCATCGCGTAGTCGGTCTTGTCGAGGTTGCCCTCCTCGACCCACACCTGCAGCAGGGCCTTGCGGCCATCCTTCAGCGGGAAGCTCTCTTCCTGGCAGACCAGGCGCGCCGCCACCAGCGCGAACAGGTAGGACGGCTTCTTGAACGGGTCTTCCCACTTGGCGTAGTGGCGGCCGCCGGGCAGTTCGCCCTCCTCGACCAGGTTGCCGTTCGAGAGCAGCACCGGATATTTGTCCTTGTCGGCGCGCAGCATCACGGTGTACTTCGCCATCACGTCCGGACGGTCCGGGAAATAGGTGATGCGGCGGAAGCCCTCGGCCTCGCACTGGGTGTAGAAATTGCCGTTCGAGACGTACAGGCCGCTGAGGGTCGTATTGCTCTCTGGAACGCAAATCGTCTCGATTTCCAGCGTGGCGGTTTCCGGCGCGTCCGGAATGCGCAGCACGCTGCCTTCGATCACGTAGGCGCCCTCGTCCAGGGTCTTGCCGTTCAGGCGGATCGCCACCAGTTCAATATCCTCGCCGACCAGTTCGATGTCGCGCCGGCCGCTGTCCGGATTGCGGCGCAGGGTCAGGCGGTTGGCGACGATGGTACGGGCCGGATCGAGGTCGAAACCGAGTTCGACGGTGTCGATCAGGTAGCCGGGGGCAGTGTAGTCCTTGCGGTAGATGGTCTGGGGCGTATCGGTGCGCATGGTTGGGGTCCGCGAACGATGGTGGAATGAATGCTTATTTTACCAATAGCGGCGGCACACTTCGATTCCAATGTTCCGCTGGGCTTCCGATGTATCGCACTGTACACCTCGTAAGCCCTGGTAAATGTTGCAGCGAAAATTGAACATCAAGGGTAAGCTGTACTCCTGAGAAATACCGATAACATAAAAGACAGACAGATGGAGCACATCATGAAACGCACAATGATCGCGGCGGTGGCGTCGGTGAGCCTGCTGCTGGGCGGCTGCGCGACCACCATCCGCAGCGACGTCACCACCTTCCACCAATGGCCGGCCCAGATCCCGGACAAGAGCTATGCCTTCGAGGCCCCGGCCCCGCAGGACAACACCCTCGAGCTGCAGAACTACGAGAACCTGGTGCGCGGCCAGCTGGCGCGCCTGGGCTTCCACGAGGCCGCGCAAGCGCCTGCCCTGAAGGTGGCGCTGCGCTTCACCACGGTCGATGTGCCGACCCAGGTCGTGCATCCGTCGTATGCGCCCTTCTATCCGTATTCGGCGCGCTTCGGCTACGCCGGCCTGCACCGCCGCTACTGGGGCGGCGGCTGGTACAACCCGTTCTACGACCCGTTCTGGGGGCCGGTGCCGCGCTACGACGTGGAAGAAGAGCACCGCTACCACCGCCAGGTGCAGATCTCGATCGCCTCGGCGGCGGACCACAAGCGCCTGTTCGACGTCACGGTGCGCAACGTCAGCAAGACCATGTCGACCCCGGCCGTGATGCCGGCCCTGGTGCAGAGCGCATTCGAAGGTTTTCCCGGACCGAACGCCGGGGCGCGGGTGATCGAGTTGAAGCAGCCGCAGAACAGCTGATCCCATTCGTCATTCCCGGCATTGCCGGAAATGACTTCCCGCGCGGGCGGGAATCCAATTTGCGTGCGCAGTGATGCATACGACCCTGGATTCCCGCATGCGCGGGAATGACGTTTCGGCGCGTTCAGGCCAGGTAGCGCTCCGACGCCACCGTAATCGCAACAATCAGCAGGATCGCCAGCGCCAGCACCGCCAGCAGGCGCCCGAAGCGCGGGCTGTCGTCCTGCTGCGGCTCGATCGGCGGTTCGTTGTTGTCGTCGCTGAACTCTCTCATGGCTTCATGGCAGAAGAATGGTCTTGCCGGTCGTGCGCCGCGATTCCAGCGCGATGTGGGCCTGGGCTGCGTCCGCCAGCGGGAAACGCTGGTGGATCTCGATCTTGATCTGGCCGCTGCTCACCATCTGGAACAGGTCGGCCGCCATCGCCTCCAGGTCTTCGCGCCTGGCCGCGTAGGTCTGCAGCGTCGGGCGCGTGATGTAGAGCGAACCGCGCGACACCAGCTCGGACAGCGAGAACGGCGGCACCGGCCCGGACGAGTTGCCGAAGCTGACCATCAGCCCCAGCGGCTGCAGGCAGTCGAGCGAGCGGATGAACGTGTCCTTGCCGACCGAATCGTACACCACCGGCACCTTGGCGCCATTCGTGATCTCCAGCACGCGCTGCACCACATCCTCGGTGTTGTAGTTGATGACGTGCGCCGCGCCGTGCTGCCTGGCCAGCTCCGCTTTCTCGTTGGACCCCACCGTGCCGATCAGGTTCACGCCGAGCGCGCGCGCCCACTGGCAGGCGATCAGGCCGACGCCGCCGGCCGCGGCGTGGAACAGGATGGTGTCGCCGGCCTTCAAAGGATAAGTGCGCCGGAACAGGTATTGCACGGTCAGGCCCTGCAGCATCATCGCGGCGCCGGTCTCGAAGTCGATCCCGTCGGGCAGCTTGACGAGGATATCGGCCGGCATCACCCGCAGCTCGCTGTAGGCGCCGTTCGGGCGCGACGCATAGGCCACGCGGTCGCCCGGCCTGACGTGGGTCACGCCGGGGCCGACCGCCTCGACCACGCCCGCGCCCTCATGTCCCAGGCCGCCCGGCAGCGGCGCCGGATACAGGCCGTTGCGGAAGTAGACGTCGATGAAGTTCAGGCCGATCGCATGGTTGCGCACGCGCGCTTCACCGGGACCGGGCTCGCCCACTTCGACGTCGACATATTCCAGCACCTCGGGACCGCCGGTGCGCGCATAACGGATCGCTTTTGCCATCTTCGTTTCTCCTTGTGTCAGGACAGTTCCATCAATCGGGACAGGACCAGGCGCGCGCTCGAGACATTCGTCGCGCACGGGATGTTGTGCACGTCGCAGGCACGCACCAGGGCGTTGATGTCGGGCTCGTGCGGCTGCGGGGTCATGGGGTCGCGCAGGAAGATCACGCAGTCGATCTCGCCGTTGACGAGGTGGGCGCCGATCTGCAGGTCGCCGCCCAGCGGGCCCGAGTGCATGCGCGCGACGTCCAGGCCGAGCTCGTTGATCAGGCGGCCGCCGGTGGTGCCGGTGGCGGTCAGCGTGCAACGGCGCAGGAAGTCCTGGTACTCGGCGGCGAGCGCGATCATGTCGTCTTTTTTCTTGTCGTGGGCGATCAGGGCGATACGTGGTTTCATGCTCTCATGTTCCCTTCCGTGGTTTATTTTTTCAGCGACAGCATATAGATCCCCGCCAGCACCAGGCCGGTCCCGGCCAGCTGCACGGTCGTGATCGGCTCGCCCAGCAGCGCCCAGCCCAGGAACAGCGTGGACACCGGGCCGATCATGCCGGCCTGCGAGGCGGTCGCGGCGCCGATGCGCTGCACCGCGACCATGGTCATGAAGACCGGGAAGATGGTACAGAATATCCCGTTCACGAGCGAGAGTCCGTAGACCTGCCAGGGCTGGACCAGCAGCGCAGCCGGGCGCAGGATGAAGAACTGCGCGATGCAGGCCACGCTCGAGACGCACATCGCATAGGCCACCAGGCGCAGCGAACCGATGCGCCGGACGATCTCACCGGTGCCCAGCAGGTAGACCGCATACGCGACCGCCGAGCCCAGCACCAGCAGCGAGCCGGTCACGATGCTGCCGGCGCCGCCCTGGATGTCATGCACGAATACCAGCACGATGCCGCAGTAGGACAAGCCCAGCGCCAGCCACTCCATCCTGCCGATGCGGCGTTTCAGGAACATCGCGGTAATCAGAAGCACGAAGGTCGGGGTCAGGAACAGGATCAGGCGCTCCAGCCCGACCGAGATGTACTGCAGCCCCAGGAAGTCGAGGTAGCTGGACAGGTAGTAGCCGACCAGGCCCAGGCCCACCAGGCGCCAGCGGTCGGACACCAACAGGGGCGGCTGAGTCCGCATCTTCCAGATCGCCACGCCGGCAAACACCGGAAGCGAGAACAGCATCCTGAAGGCGATCAAGGTTACTGCGTCGATGTGGTAGCGATACAGTAGTTTGGCGACTACCGCCTTCGTGGAAAACAGAACGGCGCCGCCAATGGCAATGGCCAGGCCGGCAACCAGGGCCGGACGTGGGATCGGCGCAACGGAAGTGTCAATTGCAGTTTTGCTCATCGGACAATTGTAGATCGATTCCGCATTCCCGGCTGAGGGCGGCTGCGAACGCCGGCGGAACGCGCCGGTCCAACCACCGCTGACCACGACAAACGAGGCTATCCATGATTCGCCGAAGGAGTCCGTCCAGATGAGCAACGCGGGCGGTCTTGGCCGCAGCAGCTCCGAACGGGCCGTCGTACTGGCCCTGCTCGGAGTGCTCGCGGCCCTGTGCTGGGCATATCTGCTGTACCGCGTCGGCCGCCTGGCGCCGATCGGCCTGGGCGCGGCCGGCAGGACGGCGGCTGCGCCCTACCACAGCAAGGACCTGGGGCTGCTGTACGCGCTCTGGGTGGTCGTGTTCGCGGCCATGATGCTGCCGGCGGCGACGCCCTCGGTGCTGCTGTACGCGCGCGTCAAGCGCCTGCGGCGCGAACGCTGGGTCTATCCCGGCACGCTGGCCTTCGTGCTCGGCTACCTGTTCGTCTGGTGCTGCTGCGCGCTGGTGGCCACCCTGGCCGGCTGGCAGCTGCACGACGCCGGCGCGCTGGACGAAAGCATGGCGATCTCCCATCCCACCGCCGGCGCACTGGCGCTGGTGGCCGCCGGGGTCTACCAGTGGACGCCGGCCAAGCACGTCTGCCTGGACAACTGCCGCACGCCGCTGGCCTTCGTCCTGACCCACTGGCGGCGCGGCGCCTGGGGCGCCTTCCGGATGGGCGTCACCGATGCCCGCTACTGCATCGGCTGCTGCTGGCTCTTGACGTCGCTGGTGCTGCCGGCCGGCGTGCTGAACCTGCCCGTAATCTGCGGCCTGATCGCCCTGATCCTGGCCGAAAAACTCCTGCCCGGGGGCCACCTGCTGGCCTGCGCGACCGGCCTTGGACTGGTGGCCTGGGGCACTACCCTGTTGTTCCCATGACAGTTTTTGAGCAAGGGGCCTATGCTAAAATGTCGAGGATTATTTTTATCAGGGACCTCGCAAAACCGTAGCGCAGCAGGTTTGATGAGGCCCCGTTCTAAGGAAGACTCGACATGGCTGGACACAGCAAATGGGCCAACATCAAGCATAAGAAGGCCGCCACCGACGCCAAGCGCGGCAAGATCTGGACCCGACTGATCAAGGAAATCACGGTAGCGGCCCGCATGGGCGGCGGCGACGTGAATTCCAACCCGCGCCTGCGCCTGGCCATCGACAAGGCGGCCGACGCCAATATGCCGAAGGATAACGTCACCCGCGCCGTGCAGCGCGGCGCGGGCGGCCTGGAAGGCGTCAACTACGAAGAAATCCGCTACGAAGGCTACGGCATCGGCGGCGCCGCGATCATCGTCGACTGCATGACCGACAACCGCGTGCGTACCGTGGCCGAGGTGCGCCATGCCTTCAGCAAATTCGGCGGCAACATGGGTACCGAAGGCTCGGTGTCCTTCATGTTCAAGCATGTCGGCCAGTTCCTGTTCGCGCCGGGTGTCGACGAAAACAAGCTGATGGAAGCGGCCCTGGAAGCCGGCGCCGACGATGTCCTCGCGGACGACGAAGGCGGCTTCGAAGTGCTGTGCGACCCGAACGCCTTTGCCGGCGTCAAGGACGCGCTGGAGAAGGCCGGCTTCAAGGCCGACTCGGCCGAAGTCATCATGAAGCCGGACACGGAAACCGTGTTCACCGGCGAAGACGCGCAGAAGATGCAGAAACTGCTCGACGCCCTGGAAAACCTGGACGACGTGCAGGAAGTGTATACGAACGCCGTCATTGAAGAGTAAGCAGTCAAACGAAGGCCTCACATGAAAATCCTGGTAGTCGGCTCTGGCGGCCGTGAACACGCCCTGGCCTGGAAACTGGCCCAATCCGATCGCGTCCAGATGGTCTATGTCGCACCGGGCAACGGCGGCACGGCGCGCGATGCGCGCCTGGTCAACATCGACATCACCGAGCCAAGCGCACTGGCCGACTTCGTGGTGGCCGAACACGTCGCGCTGACCCTGGTCGGCCCGGAAGCGCCGCTGGCGGCCGGCATCGTCAACCTGTTCCGCGCGCGCGGCCTGAAGGTCTTCGGCCCGACCCGCGAAGCGGCCCAGCTGGAAAGCTCGAAGGACTTCGCCAAGGCCTTCATGGAGCGCCACGGCATCCCGACGGCGAAGTACCAGACCTTCTCCGACGCTGGCCAAGCCCATGCCTACATCGACGCCAACGGCGCCCCGATCGTCATCAAGGCCGACGGCCTGGCGGCCGGCAAGGGCGTCGTCGTCGCGATGTCGCTGGAAGAAGCGCACCAGGCGGTCGACCACATGCTGTCGGATAACCGCTTCGGCGACGCCGGCGCGCGCATCGTGATCGAGGAGTTCCTGGCCGGCGAGGAAGCCAGCTTCATCGTCATGTGCGACGGCAAGAACGTGCTGGCGCTGGCCACCTCGCAGGATCACAAGCGCCTGAAGGACGGCGACCAGGGCCCGAACACGGGCGGCATGGGCGCCTACTCGCCGGCGCCGATCGTGACGCCGTCGATGCATGCGCGCGTGATGCGCGAGATTATCAACCCGACGATCCAGGGCATGGCCAAGGACGGCATCCCCTACACCGGTTTCCTGTACGCCGGCCTGATGATCGACGCCAACGGCGTCCCGAAGACGCTGGAATTCAACTGCCGCATGGGCGACCCGGAAACCCAGCCCATCATGGCGCGCCTGAAGAGCGACTTCGTGACCGTGCTGGAGCACGCCTGCAACGGCACGCTGGACACGGTGGAACTGGAATGGGACCGCCGTACCGCGGTGGGCGTGGTGATGGCGGCGGCCGGCTATCCGGACGACCCGGTCAAGGGCGACACCATCGACGGCATCCCGGCCGAGACGCCGGAATGCGTCACCTTCCACGCCGGCACCCGCCTCGTCGGCGGCACCCTGCAAACCTCGGGCGGCCGCGTGCTGTGCGTGGTGGGCCTGGGCGACAGCGTCAGGATGGCGCAGAAGCAGGCCTACGACACCGTCGAGAAGATCCACTTCAACGGCGCGCAGTACCGCCGCGACATCGGCTGGCGCGGCCTGAAGCAGTAATTCTTCTGCTTGCTCGACAAGAACGGGACGTTGGCCGATGGCTGCGTCCTGTTTTTGTTTTCCCGTCGCCCCCGCGCAGGCGGGGACCCAAGGAAAAGCCAAACCAAGCGGCAATATCAGCGTAGAGATCACGCCAATCAGGATTCATTCCCTGAATGAGATTCACCTTCCAATCCCGATTCCACTTTTTGATTCGCTTTTCCCGAGAAATCGCCTGCACGATTTCGGTGTGAATTTCAAACCAGACGAGCAGCTTGACTCCGTATAGCTGCGTGAAGCCTTCGACGACGCCTTCGCGATGTTGCCACACCCGCTTTACGAGATCCGAGGTAACTCCGATATACAAGGTGCCGTAGGGCTCGCTTGCCATAATGTAGACGTAGCTAGATTTGTCCATCGCGATATCGTCCCACTCTGAGTCGATGTGGCGATGATGGCTATCAATGATGCGCCATGGGTACGCGGCGAACTGGGATTCCCGCCTTCGCGGGAATGACGGTTCAGGAGGCAGTAGTGTACAATCCCCGTTCATTTTTTCAGCCACCACCTCATTCCCACATGTCCACCCCGAATCCTGCCGCCGTCAAGGCCTGGCTGCTCGACCTGCAGGCGCGCATCGTGCAGGCGCTGGAGGAAGTCGACGGCAAGCCGTTCTTGCGCGACACCTGGGAGCGTGCCGAAGGTGGCGGCGGAATCTCGCGGCTGATCGAGGAAGGCGATGTATTCGAGCGCGGCGGGGTGAATTTCTCGCACGTGCGCGGCGCCAGCCTGCCGCCGTCGGCGATGGCCGCGCGGCCGGAACTGGCCGGACGCGCCTGGGAAGCGATGGGCGTGTCGCTGGTGCTGCATCCGCGCAATCCACATGCCCCGACCGTGCACATGAACGTGCGCTTTTTCGAGGCGACCGCCGAGGGCAAGGAGCCGGTCTGGTGGTTCGGCGGCGGCATGGACCTGACGCCCTACTATGCCGACGAGCTCGATGTGCGCCACTTCCACCGCAGCTGCCGCGATGCGCTGGCGCCCTTCGGCGCGGACCTGCATCCGCGCTTCAAGCGCTGGTGCGACGACTATTTCTACCTGAAGCACCGCAAGGAAGCGCGCGGCGTCGGCGGCGTCTTCTTCGACGACTTCAATGAACTCGGCTTCGACCAATCGTTCGCGATGGTGCAAAGCGTCGGCGCCGGCTTCCTCGACGCCTACCTGCCGATCGTGCGGGCGCGCAAGGACCAGCCTTATGGCGAGCGCGAACGCGACTTCCAGGCCTATCGCCGCGGACGCTATGTCGAGTTCAACCTGGTCTGGGACCGCGGCACCCTGTTCGGCCTGCAGTCGGGCGGACGCACCGAGGCGATCCTGATGTCGATGCCGCCGATCGTGAAATGGCGCTACGACTGGCATCCCGAAGCGGGCAGTCCCGAGGCGAAGCTGTATAGCGACTTCCTCGTCCACCGGGATTGGCTGGCTCCGTGACGCTCTGCGCGACCTCCTGCATCGCGCTGCTGGGAGGCAGTTTCGACCCCGTGCATCATGGCCATGTCGCCCTGGCCGAACTGTTTGCGCGGCAGTTGGCGCCCGATGAATTGCGCATCATGCCGGCCGGACAGCCGTGGCAGAAGAAGGCCGGCCTGCAGGCCAGCGATGCCGACCGCGTCGCCATGCTGGAACTGGCTTTTCAGGAAGCCGCATTCCAGCCGGTCATCGATACCCGCGAAATCGCGCGCCACACCCCGACCTACACGGTCGAGACCTTGCGCGAGCTGCGCGCCGAACTCGGACCGGACGCATCGATCGTGTTCCTGATGGGGGCCGACCAGTTGCAGAAGCTGGACAGCTGGCGCGACTGGAAGGACTTGTTCGCGCTGGCGAACTTCGGCGTCGCCGCCCGCCCCGGCTACCGGCTCGATGCCGCTGCCCTGCCGCCCGCGGTGGCGCAAGAACTGACGCCGCGCTTTGCCACCCCTGAGGAGGTGCGCGCAAGCAAAGCAGGACGGGTATGCCTGGCGCACACGCTGGCGGTCGATATCTCGGCCACCGAAGTGCGTGCGGCCTTGCATGAAGGCGCGGATGCGGATGCGACAGGGCGGGCAAAGCTAAGCGCGCTCCTTGCGCCGCAAGTGCTAGACTATATTCAACAACACCACTTATACAAGAACTAATGGATATCAAGAAACTGCAAACGCTTGTCGTCGACGCCCTCGAAGACGTCAAGGGCCAGGACATCGCCCTGTTCGACACGACGAACCTGACCAGCCTGTTCGACCGCATCGCGGTCGTGTCGGGCACGTCGAACCGCCAGACCAAGGCGCTGGCCGCCTCGGTGCGCGACAAGGTCAAGGAAGCAGGCGGCGATGTCGTCGGCCTCGAAGGCGAAGACACCGGCGAGTGGGTGCTGGTCGACCTGGGCGACATGATCGTGCACATCATGCAGCCGGCGATCCGCCAGTACTACCGCCTCGAAGAAATCTGGGGCGAGAAGCCGGTCAAGCTGGGCGCGGCCAAGCGCAAGTCGAGCGTGGAAGCGGTCGAAGCCGCCGCGGCGCCGAAGACGGCCAAGGGCAAGCACCTGGCGGCCAACCAGGAGCAGCCGGAAGCCAAGCCGGTCAACGAGCGCAAGCCGGCCGCCAAGCGCGCCACCGCAGCGTCGAAGACGGCCGCTGGCGAAGGCAAGGTCGCCGCCAAGCGCGCTTCGACAGCGTCGAAGACGAGCCCGGCCACGCCAAAAATCCCGACCGGCGCCCGCGTGAAAGTGGCCGTGTCGAAGACCGCCGCCGCATCCGCTGCTGCCGCGAAAGCCGCGAAGGCCGCCGCACCGAAGCGCGCGACCAAGGCTGCCGCGCCGGCCGCAGAGGGCGCAGCACCGGCCAAGAAGGTCATCCGCCGCATCAAAAAGGCTGATGAATAATTTGTTCGGATAAGCTTCGATGCAGTTGATGATTGTCGCGGTCGGCCACAAGATGCCGGCCTGGATCGAGACCGGCTTTGCCGAGTACGCCAAGCGCATGCCGCCCGAGCTGCGCATCGTACTCAAGGAAATCAAGCCGGTCGAGCGTTCCGGCAGCAAGACCGCGGCCACCGCCATGGCGCTCGAACGCGAGCGCATCGAAGCCGTGCTGCCGAAGGGGGCACGCCTCATTGCCCTCGACGAGCGCGGCAAGGACCTTACCAGCGTCGGCCTGTCCCAACAGCTGGAAGCCTGGCAGCAGGACGGACGCGATTGTGCCTTCCTGATCGGCGGCGCGGACGGCCTCGACCCCGAGCTGAAGGCACGCGCCGCTGGCCTGATCCGCATTTCGAGCATGACACTGCCACACGGAATCGTGCGCGTGATGCTGGCGGAACAGTTATATCGTGCCTGGTCGATCACCCAAAACCACCCTTATCACAGAGTCTAGGAACTGCGCTTCCTCTCCCGATGAAACTGCTCGATAAAAAAATCTACCTCGCTTCGAAGAGCCCGCGCCGGCGCGAACTGCTACGCCAGGTGGGTGTGGAATTCGAACTGCTCAGCCTGCGTTCGGATCCCGCGCGCGGCGCCGACGTCAGCGAGGACGAGCGTCCCGGCGAGTCGCCGCTCGACTATGTGGCCCGGGTGGCGCGCGAAAAAGGCGCGTTCGCCTTGAACGTGCTGCACCTGCGCCGCCAGCCGCTGCGCCCGGTGCTGTCGGCCGACACCACCGTCACCATCGACGGCGAGATCCTCGGCAAGCCGGCCGACAGGGACGAAGCGGCCGCCATGCTGGAGCGCCTGTCAGGCCGCACCCACCAGGTGCTGACCTCGGTGGCCCTGCACCATAAGGACATCGCCGAACAGGTGACCCAGGTGTCCAACGTGCGCTTCGCCACGCTGAGCCCGGCCACCATCAAGGCGTATTGCGCCACCCCCGAACCCTACGACAAGGCCGGCGCCTACGGCATCCAGGGCCTGGCGGCGCTGTTCATCGAGCATATCGAAGGCAGCCATTCGGGCATCATGGGCCTGCCCGTGTTCGAGACGGCGCAGCTGCTGCGCAAGGCCGGGCTGCAGCTGCTCTAGCCTGTCGCGCGCCTGGCTCGAGAACATGGTATTGGCCTTCTCCTGCGCGCGACGGATCACGCGCGCCAGTTCGTCAGCGTTGCCGACAGCCAGCTGGTAAATCCGGCGCGACGGCCTTGATCAAGTTCGAGGTCCAAGTGCATGCTGATATCTCCTGAATTGGTATTCACGCATTGTGGGTAAGCTTGGATCGGGGCTTGATGAGGTGTCGCAAGCCCTGCACCGGAACTCGTGATGCCGCACATGCCGGCCAGTCCCTGCCAAGCGTCATCTCCTCGCGTTCCAGCGTGTATGATGGCACCCTGAACAATAACTGCACGGCCGAGCCCCATGACTGAAGACATCCTGATCAATATCACCCCGCAGGAAACGCGCGTCGCGCTGGTGGTACAGGGGGCCGTGCAGGAGCTGCACATCGAACGCACGCTCACCCGCGGGCTGGCCGGCAATGTCTATCTCGGCAAGGTGGTGCGGGTGCTGCCGGGGATGCAGTCCGCCTTCATCGACATCGGCCTGGAGCGCGCCGCCTTCCTGCACGTGGCCGACATCTGGGAAGCCCGTCCGCACGACGGCAACGGCAATGGCAACGCGGCACCGACGCCGATCGAAAAGATCCTGTTCGACGGCCAGGTGCTGACCGTGCAGGTCATCAAGGACCCGATCGGCACCAAGGGCGCGCGCCTGTCGACCCAGATCTCGATCGCCGGCCGCATGCTGGTCTATCTCCCGCAGGACAAGCACATCGGCATCTCGCAGAAGATCGAGAAGGAATCCGAGCGCGAGGCGCTGCGCGCGCGCATGCAGGGCCTGCTGCCGCCGGAGGAAAAAGGCGGCTACATCGTGCGCACCCAGGCCGAGGACGCCTCGGATGCCGACCTGGCCGCCGACATCGACTACCTGCGCAAGACCTGGGGCGCGATCACCAGCGGCGCACGCACCCGCCCCGCCACCAGCCTGCTGTACCAGGACCTGAACCTGGCCCAGCGCGTGCTGCGCGACTTCGTGCACGACGAGACGGCGGCGATCCTGGTCGACTCGCGCGAGAACTACCTGAATCTGGTGGAGTTCGCCCAGGTCTACACGCCCAGCGTGCTGTCGCGCCTGCAGCACTACACCGGCGAGCGGCCGCTGTTCGACCTGTACGGCGTCGAGGAAGAGATCCTGCGCGCACTGGGCCGCCGCGTCGACCTGAAATCGGGCGGCTACCTGATCGTCGACCAGACCGAGGCGATGACGACGATCGATGTGAACACCGGCGGCTTCGTCGGCGGACGCAATTTTGCCGACACCATCTTCAAGACCAACCTCGAAGCGGCGCATGCGATCGCGCGCCAGCTACGCCTGCGCAACCTGGGCGGCATCATCATCCTCGACTTCATCGACATGGAGAACAACGAGCACCGCAACGCCGTGCTGGCGGAGCTCAAGAAAACCCTGTCGCGCGACCGTACCAAGGTCTCGGTGAGCGGCTTCTCGGCGCTCGGCCTGGTCGAGATGACCCGCAAGCGCACACGCGAGTCGCTGGCCCACATCCTGTGCGAGCCCTGCCCCGCCTGCGGCGGCAAGGGACAGGTGAAAACCTCCCGCACCATCTGCTACGAGATCCTGCGCGAGCTGCTGCGCGAAGCCAAGCAGTTCAACCCGCGCGAGTTCCGCATCCTGGCCTCGCAGGAAGTGGTCGACCTGTTCCTGGAAGAGGAATCGCAGCACCTCGCGATGCTGGGCGACTTCATCGGCAAGAAAATTTCGCTGCAAGTCGAAAAAGGCTATCACCAGGAACAGTACGACGTGATCCTGATGTGATCTTTACACGTCATGTTTGCCGGGTACGCCGCGTGCATTTGCCGTACTGCTCAGATCCTGTTGCTACTTCCGGACAACAGCGTTAAATATATGGCCGAGGGCAACGCGGTTGGCCAGTTTGGACTACAATTCGTGACAATTGCTTGATATTTCGAGAGTCGGTGGTACCGCGGTCCAAGCACTGTGCTTGCAGGAGCGACCAGCCGACCGACAGGCGCTGCGGATTCCAAAAGGACCCGCAGGCTTCATGATTGAACACTGGCGGCGTCGGCCACGGCTTGAGCTGACTAGCGACCCGTAAGAGACAATGAACGACCCACTCATTCCTTCCGATTTGCTGAAGAAATCGGACAAGATCCTGTTCATCGCCCACCTGGCGCTGGGCGACTATACCTATCTGCAGAACTGCTTCCAGGCGTTCGCGCGGGCCTACCCGCACCTGAAGCTGCACCTGTGGGTCGACGAGGTCCGCCGCACCAATGACGCGTCGCAATGGCCGCACCTGAAGAAGAATGTGCTGTACGACTGGCTGGCAGCCTGCGATTTCATCGACAAGGTCTACAACCAGAACTACTCGCCCGAGCTGTTCGAAGCCTCGATCAAGGATGCCCGCGAAGAGCACTACCCGATCGTGGTCTCGCTCGGCACCCTGCGCCCGCACTTCTACGCCAACCTGGCGCGCCGGATCAGCCCGGACGGCTTCGTGGTCGGCCTGAAGAAGCCGATGCGCCTATCCGGCCTGCCCCACTACTTCACCTACCGCAAGCTGGACGTCGCCCTCGATCCGGACGTGGCCGACCGTTCGAGCGCGCCGCACATCAGCGACGTGCACGCGGAATGGTTCCGCCTGCTGGCGAACGTCGACATTCCGCCGCGCGAGCGGATTCCCTTCGTCCACATCCCGGAACGCTTCATCGAGGGCGCCAGGGCCCGCCTGCACGAATGGGGCTTCGACAAGCGCCAGGGCAAGCTGGTCTTCATCAACCCGTTCGCCAAGACCCGCAAGCGCTGCTGGCCGGTCGAGCGCGTGGCCGAACTGATCACCACCATGCGCGGCCAGCCGGGATGGCGCGACGCCTGCTTCATCGTCAACGCGGTGCCGCAGGAAGTCGGGCGCGTGAAGACGATGCTGGCCGAGCGCCAGCTGGACCGCACCGAGCTGTTCAGCGCCAACGAGAATTTCTTCCAGCTGCCGGCCATGCTGGCGCAGTGCGACCTGATCGTCTCGGTGGAAACCGCCGTGATGCACTTGGCGAACGCGGTCGGCGTGCCGGTGGTGGCGCTGATGCGCCAGAAGACGCCGGAATGGGCGCCGGTCGACAAGGCCAACAGCACCGTCATCACGGCCCATCAGCGCCGCGACTGGGTCAAGGCGATCCCGGTGCAGGATGTGATGCACGCGCTGGCGTGACGGATTACTTGCCCGCCGACGGGAAGAACAGCTGTTCGCCGGCCGGCTTGAATGCCGCGATCTTCGCCTGCCCTTCCGGCGAGGTGATCCACTCGATCAGCTGCGTCGCGCCCTTGTAGTTAATACCCTTGTGCTTCTCCGGGTTCACGGCAATGATGCCGTAGGGGTTGAACATGCGCTTGTCGCCTTCCACCACGATCGCCAGGCCGGTCTTGGCCTTGTAGGCGCCGTAGGTGGCGCGGTCGGTCAGGGTATAGGCATTCATTTCGGCCGCCATGTTCAGCACCTCGCCCATGCCCAGGCCGGCCGACACGTAATTGGCGCCTTGCGGCCTGGTGCCGACTTCCTTCCAGTAGGCCTTTTCCATCACGTCGGTGCCGGAATTGTCGCCGCGCGAGATGAACTTCACGTTGGTCGACGCGATCTTTTTGAATGCGCCGAGCACGTCGTGCATGCCCTTCACGCCGGCCGGGTCCGAGGTCGGGCCGACCACGATGAAGTCGTTGTACATCACGTCATGGCGGTCGATGCCCCAGCCCTCGGCGACGAACTTGTCTTCGAGCTGGCGCGCGTGCACCAGGGTGACGTCGACGTCGCCGTTCTTGCCCAGTTCGAGGGCCTTGCCGGTGCCGACCGAGATCACCTTGACCTTGATGCCGTATTTCTGCTCGAAGCTCGGCAGCAGGTAGGCCAGCAGGCCCGAATTCTCGGTGCTGGTGGTGGTGGACAGGCGCAGTACCTTGGCATCCTGCGCCTGGGCCGGCGCATAGGACATCCCGAGGGTGCTACCCAGGACGAGGGCAATGCTGAACAAACGGCGTTGCATGGAGTTCTCCTTGTTATCAACGGATTTCGAGCTGTCCGTCGCGCAGCTTGAGCCGCTGCACGCCGGGCAGTCCGATCAAATCGCGGTCGTGGCAGGCAATCATGATGGTGCCTCCCGCTTCGACCACGGTGGGGATCAATTCGATCACCTGCTCGCGCGCCTGGCCGTCCAGGTTGGCGGTCGGTTCGTCGAGCAGCAGTAGTTTCGGATTCAGGACCTTGGCGCGCGCCAGCGCCACGCGCTGCTTTTCGCCGCCCGACAGCTTGGTCGGATCGGTGCCGGCCAGGTGGCCCACGCCGGCCCAGGCCATCGCTTCCCCGACCATGCGCGCCACCTGCTCCTTCGGCATGCCGCGCACTTGCAGGCCATAGCCGATGTTGTGCGCGACGCTGGTCGAGAACAGGATCGGATGCTGGTGCACGTAGACGATCGCTTCGCGCAGCGCGCGCGGGTAAGGGTGCGCGCGCAGCACGTCCTCGCCTTCGAAGCGGAGGCTGTCGATCTCGGCGCGTTCGAGGCCGCCGAGGATGCGCAGCAGCGTGCTCTTGCCGGCACCGTTCATCCCGGTCAGCACATAGGCGCTGTGGGTGGCGATGTCGAGCACGTCGATGTCAAACAGCAGGTGCTCGCCATAGCGCTTGCGCAGGCCGCGCACGCCCAGCAGGGCCTTGCGGCGCTCGTCCCGCAGCGGCAGGTTCTCGTTCTCGTAGACCGCCGCGCTGATGCTGGTGTGGATGGTAAAGCTCATCCGCGCTCCCTCAGCCTCTTTCCCGTGCAGCATGGGCGTCGCCCTGCAGCAGCATCAGCGCGCCGTTCATCAGCAACGCCAGCGAGACCAGCACGATGCCCAGCGCGATGCCTTGGGAGAATTCGCCCTTGCTGGTTTCCAGGGCGATCGCGGTGGTGATGGTGCGGGTCTCGCCTTCGATGTTCCCGCCCACCATCAGCGCGCAGCCGACTTCCGAGATCACGCGGCCGAAGCCCGACAGCACCGCCGCCATCACGCCGAAACGCGCCTCGTGCAGCACGCGCAGCATGGTCTGCCAGCGCGAGGCACCCAGCGCGACCGCGGTTTCGGCATAGCGCGGATCGATGCCCTGCACCGCCGCCAGCGTGAAGGCAAGCAGCACCGGCAGCGCGACCACGAACTGGCCGGCGACGATGCCGGGCTGCGAGAACAGCCACTGCAGCCCGCCCATCGGTCCATGGCGCGACAGCAGCAGGTAGAGCAGCAGGCCGATCAAGACGGTCGGCAGCGACAGCGCCGCCTGCGCCAGCCAGATCGCGATGCGCCGCCCGCGAAAGCGGTGCATCGCGACCAGGTAGCCCAGCAGCACGCTGGGGGGCGTGGCCAGCAGCAGGCCGACCAGGCTGGTTTTCAGCGACACCCAGATGATGCGCCACAGGTCCGGATCACCCGAGAACAGCAGCGCGAAGGCCCGCAGGGTGGCGTCGATCAGGGACATGACATGAGAACCTCGTCGCCCCCGCGCAGGCGGGGGTCCAGGTTTGCCGGCGTTGCCGTCGTGCCAGCAGAACTTGGATCCCCGCCTTCGCGGGGACGACGGAGGGTGTCGTACATTTCCAGCGCTTCCGGTTCGAACACGAGGCGCTCGGCGCCCGACAGCAGCAGGAAATGCCGCCCGGTGCAGCGCGCCAGCAGCGACATGCCGACCTTCTCCGCCACCATATGCCCCATCTGGGTGGTGCCGGAGCGCGACAGCAGGAAGGGAATGCCCATCTGGGCGCCCTTGATCACCATCTCGGAGGTCAGGCGCCCGGTGGTGTAGAACACCTTGTCCTCGCCCGTCACGCCGTCCAGCCACATCAGCCCGGCGATCGCGTCGACCGCGTTGTGGCGGCCCACGTCCTCCACGAAATACAGCAGCTCGCCGCTGTTCGAGAACAGCGCGCAGCCGTGCACCGAGCCGGCCTGTTTATAGATCGACTGCTGGGTGCGGATGGTCTCGACGATGCGGTAGACGACGGACTGGGTCAGGCGCGCATCCGCGGGCAGGTGGATGCGGTCGACCTCGTCCATCAGGCCGCCGAACACCGAGCCCTGGCCGCAGCCGGTGGTGACGACCTTCTTCGCGGTGCGCTCCTCTATCCCGGCGATGCCCTTGCGGGTCGTCACCGCCACCGCATCCACCGACCAGTCGACCTGGACCGCGACGATGTCGTGGAGTGTCCGCACCAGGCGCTGGTTGCGCAGGTAGCCCAGGGTCAGCGCTTCCGGCGCGCCGCCCAGGGTCATCAGGGTCACCAGCTCGCGCTTGTCGACGTAGACCGTCAACGGGCGCTCGGCCGGGATGTGCAGTGCCGAGCGGCGCCCGCGCTCGTCGATTGCCGTCACTTCATGGGTCAGGCTGGCGCTTGCCTGGGACAGCTGGGGTCGATAACGTTGCTCATTCATCTTGTCATTGTGCCACGGCTGCCAGAATCTGGCCGCCACCGTAGGAGCCCTGCAGAGTGACCTCCCCGCCCAGCTGCACGCGGATCGCACAATACTTGAACTCGGGGATCTTGCCGAAGGGGTCGAGCGCCGAGTTGGTAAGCCGGTTGATCGCCGCCTCATAGTAGCAAAACGGCACGAAGATGGCCCCGCGCGGCGAGCTGTCGTCGGCACGCGCATACAGCACCACCTCGCCACGCCGCGAGGCGATCGTGATCACGTCGCCCGGCTTGCCTTTCAACTCCTCCAGGTCGAGCGGATGCACCAGCGCCACCGGATCGGGCTCGATCGCATCCAGCACGCCGGCGCGCCGCGTCATGCTGCCGGTGTGCCAGTGCTCGAGCTGGCGGCCGGTAATCAAGACCATCGGGTAGTCGGCGTCCGGGCGCTCGTTGGCCGGAATGATGTCGGCCGGGACGAAGCGTGCCCTGCCCCGCTCGTCGCCCAGCCCGCGCGGGAACTCCTCCATGAACACCACCGGCTGGCCCGGGTCGCCCTCGGCCGCGCACGGATAGGTCACGGCACCGTCCTGCTCCAGGCGCTGCCAGGTGATGCCGGCGATGCTCGGCATCAGCCTGCGCATCTCGTCGAACACCTCGGAGACGTGGCCGTAGTTCCACGGCAGCCCGAGCCGCTGGCCCATCTGCTGGATGATCCACAGGTCCTGCTTGGCATCGCCGGGGGGGTGAACCGCCTGGCGGCCCAGCTGGACCAGCCGGTCCGTATTCGTGAAGCTGCCGGCCTTCTCGGCGAAGGCGGACGCCGGCAGGATCACGTCGGCCAGGTAGGCGGTCTCGGTCAGGAAGATATCCTGTACCACCAGGTGCTCGAGAGCGGCCAGCGCTTCGCGCGCATGGTTCGCGTCGGGATCCGACATCGCCGGGTTCTCGCCCATGATGTACATGCCTTTGATGCCGCCGGCCAGGATCTCGTCCATGATCTCGACCACGGTCAGGCCCGGCTTGTCGTCCAGCTGCGTGCCCCAGGCCTGCTCGAAGCGTGCCTTGGCCTGCGGGTTGTCGACGCGCTGGTAGTCCGGGTACATCATCGGAATCAGGCCGGCGTCCGACGCGCCCTGCACGTTGTTCTGGCCGCGCAGCGGATGCAGGCCGGTGCCGGGACGGCCGATCTGGCCCGTCATCAGCGCCAGCGCGATCAGGCAGCGCGCGTTGTCGGTGCCGTGCACGTGCTGCGACACGCCCATGCCCCACAGGATCATCGAGCCGGACGAAGCAGCGTACAGGCGCGCCACGTAGCGGATCGTGTCGGCATCGATGCCGCAGATCGGCGCCATCGCTTCCGGGCTGTAGCCTTCGACATTCTTGGCCAGCTCGTCGTAGCCGATGGTGCGGCTCTCGATGAAGTTTTTATCGACCAGGCCTTCGGTGACGATCACGTGCATCATCGCGTTCAGCAGCGCGACGTCGGTGTCCGGCTTGAACTGCAGGTGGCGGTGCGCATGGCGCGCCAGTTCGGAACGGCGCGGGTCCATCAGGATCAGCTTGGTGCCGGTGCGCACCGCGTTCTTCATCCAGGTCGCGGCCACCGGATGGTTCACGGTCGGATTCGCGCCGATCACGATCACGACTTCGGCACGGGTCACGTCCATGACCGGATTCGAGACCGCGCCCGAGCCGATCCCTTCCAGCAGCGCGGCCACCGAGGAGGCGTGGCACAGGCGGGTGCAGTGGTCGACGTTGTTGCTGCCGAAGCCGGTGCGCACCAGCTTCTGGAACAGGTAAGCCTCTTCGTTGCTGCCCTTGGCCGAGCCGAAGCCGGCCAGCGCGCGCTTGCCATGGGTATCGCGGATGCGTGCCAGGGTGCCGCCGGCCAGGTCGAGCGCTTCTTCCCACGTCGCTTCGCGGAACACCTCCATCACGCGCGAGGGGTCCATCGTGAAGTCGCCGGTCTTCGGCACGCCGGCGCGGCGGATCAGGGGCCTGGTCAGGCGGTGCGGGTGATGCGCGTAGTCGAAGCCGTAGCGGCCCTTCACGCACAGGCGGCCGTGGTTGGCGGGGCCGTCGCGCCCTTCCACGTAGAGGATCTTGTTGTCCTTGACGTTGTAGGTCAGCTGGCAGCCGACGCCGCAGTACGGGCAGACCGAGTCGACTTTTTTATCGGGAACGCTGAGCGCCGCATCGCGCGCCGGGCTCAGGGCGCCGGTCGGGCAGGCCTGCACGCATTCGCCGCAGGCCACGCAGGTCGAGTTGCCCATCGGGTCGTCCTGGTCGAACACGATCTTCGCATCCTGGCCGCGGAAGGCCAGGCCGATCACGTCGTTGACCTGCTCGTCGCGGCAGGCGCGCACGCAGCGCGTACACTGGATGCAGGCGTCCAGGTTGACGGTGATCGCCGCGTGGCTGGCGTCGCGCGCGGGCGCGCTGCGCGTGGCCGGGAAACGCGGCTTGCCGACGCCGAGCCTGGCCGCCCATTCGTCGACCTCGTTGTGGCGCGTGTAGTCCTTCTCCGGCATGTCGGCCATCAGGAGTTCCAGCACCAGCTTCTGGGCTTTCACGGCGCGTTCGCTGTCCGTGACGACCTTCATGCCTTGCGAGGGATGGCGGCAGCAGGACGGCGCCAGCACGCGCTCGCCGTCGATCTCGACCATGCAGGAGCGGCAGTTGCCGACCGCTTCCAGTCCTTCCGCGTAGCACAGGCGCGGGATGGCGATGCCTTCGCGGTCGGCGACTTCGATCAGGGTTTCGTGGCGCAGGGCCGTGACTTCCCTGCCGTTGATGGTGAAGGTGACGGTCTGGAGGCTTGCGTTCATTTTGCTTGCTCGCTCACGTTGATACTGAGTTCATGCGGGAAGTACTTGATCACGCAATCGAAGGGATTCGGCGCGGCCTGGCCCAGGCCGCAGATCGAGGCGTCGCGCATTACCTGGGACAGTTCGCCCAGCAGCTCGACGTCCCATGCCGGCTGCTCCATGATGGCCACGGCCTTGGCGGTGCCGGCGCGGCAGGGTGTGCACTGGCCGCAGGACTCGTCCTTGAAGAAGCGCAGCGTGTTCAGGGCCGCGGCCTTCGCGCTGTCGCGGTCGGACAGCACCACCACCGCGGCCGAACCGATGAAGCAGCCGTAGGCTTGCAGGGTGTCGAAGTCGAGCGGGATGTCGTCCATGCTGGCCGGCAGGATGCCGCCCGAGGCGCCGCCCGGCAGGTAGGCGTAAAAGCTGTGCCCCTCCTGCATGCCGCCGCAGTATTCCTCGATCAGCTCCTTGATGGTGATGCCGGCCGGGGCCAGCTTGACGCCCGGATCGCGCACCCGGCCCGAGACCGAGAACGAGCGCAGGCCCTTGCGGCCATGGCGGCCGTAGCCGGCGAAGCGTTCCGGACCCTGCTCGACGATGTCGCGTACCCAGTGCAAGGTTTCGAAGTTGTGTTCGAGGGTCGGCCGGCCGAACAGGCCGACCTGGGCCACATAGGGCGGGCGCAGGCGCGGCATGCCGCGCTTGCCTTCGATCGACTCGATCATGGCCGACTCTTCGCCGCAGATGTAGGCGCCGGCGCCGCGGCGCAGAACCAGTTCCGGCATGTCCGGCACCGGCGGGTCCGCGCGCAGTGCCGCCAGCTCGGCTTCCAGCATGGCGCGCAGGCCGTGGTATTCGTCGCGCAGGTAGATGTAGATGGTCTCGATGCCGACCGCCCAGGCGGCGATCAGGGCGCCTTCCAGGAAGCGGTGCGGGTCGCGTTCGAGGTAGACGCGGTCCTTGAAGGTGCCGGGCTCGCCCTCGTCGATGTTAATCGCCATCAGGCGCGGGCCGGGCTCAGCCCGCACGATGCGCCATTTGCGCCCGGCCGGGAAGCCGGCGCCGCCCAGGCCGCGCAGGCCGGAGCCTTCCAGCGCGGCGATCACCGATTCGACCTCGCGGCGTCCTTCGACGCAGTCGCGCAGCAGCGCGTAGCCGCCATCGGCGCGGTAGGCTTCCAGGTTGGCATGGCCCTGGTGCGTGTGCGTGGTTTCCTGCGCCGCCGTGGCGACGGACCGCACTTTGGCCAGCACGGCTTCCGCAGTCGCCTGCGGCACCGGATGCTGGCCGACCAGCGCCGCCGGTGCCTGCTCGCAGCGGCCGATGCAGGGCGCGGCCAGCACGCGCACATCCGTTCCGAGGATGGCCGGCAGCTTGTCCAGCAGCGATGAAGCGCCCGCCATCTCGCACGACAGGCCGGCGCAGACGCGCACCGTCAGCGACGCCGGCGCCGCATCAAGGTCGCGCAGCACGTCGAAGTGGTGGTAGAAGCTCGCGACCTCGTAGACTTCGGACTGGGCCAGCTTCAGCTCCTGGGCCAGCGCGGCCAGGTGGCCGGCCGACAAGCCGCCGAACGCGTCCTGGATCTTGTGCAGGTGCTCGATCAGCAGGTCGCGCCGGCGCGGGCTGTCGCCCAGCAGGTCGTGCACCTCGCGCAGGGCCTGCGGATCGGCGCGCCGGCCCTTGGGGGCTTCGCGCTTGCGCTGGCGGCTGGCGCCTTGTACGGCGATGGGGATGACGGGATGGTTCATGGCGAAATTCCTGTATTGCTTGTTTCGTGTCTCGATCGTTTTCGTTGGGTGGGGTGATTGATGCCGGGGGCATCAATCACGTGCCCACCCAATGCTCTTACTTGAACAGCACGATCGCCTTCTGCAGCGTGAGCCACATGCCGATCAGCAGCGGAATGCCGACCGCGGCCCAGGCCAGCAGCGCGACCACGGCGCCGCCCGCCGCCACCGGCGTCGCGGCGATGGTGGCGGTACCGGACACGCCGGCCACCATGCTGTCGCTGCCGGCGGCAGCGGCCCGGCTGCCGGCCGAGGCGGCAACGTCGCGCTCATGGGCGCGGCGCTTCTCTTCGGCCAGCTCGGCCTCGCTCATGAAATACTTGTCGGCCACCGGGCGCACCAGCAGGTTGCAGACGAAACCCAGCACGAGCAAAGCCGCCAGCACGTACATCGCGGTGTCGTAGGCCTGCGCCTTGGCGACGCCGTGGGCGATCTGGTATTCGCGGATGTAGTTGACCAGGGTCGGACCGAGCACGCCGGCGGCGGCCCAGGCGGTCAGCAGGCCGCCGTGGATCGCGCCCACCATCTGGGTGCCGAACAGGTCGGCCAGGTAGGCCGGCACGGTCGAGAAGCCGCCGCCGTACATCGACAGGATGATGCAGAAGCACAGCACGAACAGTCCCAGCTGGCCGCCATGCGCCAGCGACGGGATCGCCGAGTACAGCACGAAGCCCAGCACCAGGAACACGAAATAGGTCGTCTTGCGGCCGATGTAGTCGGAGCAGGTCGCCCAGGCGAAGCGGCCGCCGATGTTAAACAGCGACAGCAGGCCGGTGAAGCCGGCGGCGATGGTCGCGATCTGTGCCTTCTGCGCCGCGTCCAGTTCGTTGAAGGCGGCAGTCACGCCGATCAGGCGGCCGCCGAACACTTCCTGCAGCAGCGGCGAGGCCATCGCCAGGATGCCGATGCCGGCCGAGACGTTCAGGAACAGCACCAGCCACACCAGCCAGAACTGCGGCGTGGTCCACGCGCGCTTCACGTGCACGTGGCGGTTGGTGATCATGGTCTTGCCGCTCTTCGCGGCCGGGGCGGTCCAGCCTTCCGGCTTCCAGCCGTTGGCCGGGACGCGGTAAGACAGCGCGCCTACCATCATGAACACGAAGTAGATCGCGGCCAGGGCCAGGAAGGTTTCCCAGACGCCCACCGAAGTGGCGGTGGCGAAGTGCTTCATCAGCTTGTCGGCCAGCGGTGCGCCGATCATGGCGCCGCCGCCGAAGCCCATGATGGCCATGCCGGTCGCCATGCCGCGGCGATCGGGGAACCATTTGATCAGGGTGGAGACTGGCGAGATATAGCCCAATCCAAGGCCGATGCCGCCGATGACGCCCGAGCCGATCCACATCAGCCAGATCTGGTGCGTGTAGATACCCAGGCTCGAGATCACCAGGCCGCCGCACCAGCACAGGGCCGACACCACGCCGGCCTTGCGCGGGCCCGCGTGCTCGAGCCAGCCGCCGAACAGCGCGGTCGACAGGCCGAGGAAGACGAAGAACAGGGTGAACATCCAGCCCAGCATCGAGATCTTCCAGTCGCAGGTGGTGGACGTGATCTCGGCAAAGAAACTCATATTGGCCGGGCAGGCCAGCGATTCCTTGATGCCGATCGCTTTCGACAGCGGCAGCCAGAACACCGAAAAGCCATACGCCATGCCGATGCACAGGTGGATCGCCAATGCGGCCGGCGGCACCAGCCAGCGGTTGAAGCCGGGCCTCGCTATGGTGTGTTCCTTGTCCAGCTTATCCAATAATGCCATGTCTCCTCCGGTATTTTTTGTTTGAACTAATATGTTTTAAAAAGCATATACTTCTGGAATACTTTTACTGCAACGTCGAGGGTATCATGGCCTCTTCCTGCCAAAAATAGGCTTTATAAAGCATATATCCGATGCTCAAGGTCCATATCCGCCCACACTGGGAAATCAGCTTCGACAACGACGCTCCGCTCGACACGGCCACCCTGCTGGGATTGCTGCTGGCGATCCAGGACCATGGTTCGATCGCCGCCGCGGCCAAGGCGAGCGGGCTGTCCTACCGCTATGCCTGGGGGGTGCTGCGCGAAGCCGAGGACCTGTTCGGCGAGCCCCTGCTCGAGACCGGACGCGGGCGCGGCACCCGCCTGACCCTGCTCGCGCAAAAGCTGGTCTGGGCCGACCGCCGCATCGCCGCCCGCCTGTCGCCGACGCTGGACAGCCTGGCGTCCGAGCTCGAGACCGAACTGGGCAAGGTGCGCATGCGCGGCATCGGCCTGCGCACGATCCGCATGGATGCCAGCCACGGCTTCGCGGTCGCCGCCCTCACCGGCTACCTGGACAAGCTCGAACTGCCGGTCGAGCTGCGCTACCGCACCAGCCTGGACGCGGTGGCCGCGCTGGCGCAGCGCGAATGCGACCTGGCGGGTTTCCACGTTCCGGAAGGCGAATTCGAGGCGCCGACGGCGCGCCGCTACCTGCGCTGGCTGGACCCGGAGCGCCACTGCCTGGTGCACATCTGCGGGCGCCAGCAGGGCCTGCTGGTCGCGCCCGGCAATCCGCTCGGCGTCGACGGACTCGCCGACCTGCTGCGCCCGGAGGTGCGCTTCGTGAACCGCCAGGCCGGCTCCGGCACCCGCATGCTGCTCGACATGATGCTCGAGCGCGACGGCATCGAGCGTGAAGCGATCAACGGCTGGAACAGCGCCGAATTCACCCACTCGGCGGTCGCCGCCTACATCGCCAGCGGCATGGCCGACGCCGGCATCGGCATGCGCACCGCGGCCGAGCAGTTCAAGCTCGGCTTCATCCCGCTGCTGAGTGAACGCTATTTTTTCGCCCTGCACATCGACGCCCTCGAAGACAGCCTGATGGCCCAGCTGCTGGCGGTGCTGCGCCAGCCCGGCTACCATCGCCTGGTCGACGCCCTGCCCGGCTACGACGCCAGCCGCACCGGCCGCATCGAATCGCTTCGGGAAGCCTTCGGCGCCGCAGGCGCATCCCGACAATCCAGGGCCGAACCAGACAATCCAGCATGATCCGCGACCAGGAAACCCGACGAAGGCAGCGCGCGGAGCCAGCAGCTGGTCATCGCGCGCAACATGACCGAACGGACGCGGTCATGATCGATATGTCGAGACGGTGCCGAACGCGCATCCGGCGGTGAGGCAGTCGGCGGTGGTCGGCAAGAGGGTTCTTCAGCGGCGCCGCTTCTTCCAGTTGTAATCGGGTCCGGTGACGTCCACGCCCGGGTGTCCGACCACGTCCGGGTGCTCCGAACACATGGTGATGAAGCGCACCGGCTCGCCCGCGCGCTGGCGCGCGCGCAGCTCTTCCATGAACTTCATCGCCGCCACCATCTCGCTGGTGTCGAAGGGCTCGGAATGCGGCACGCCGGCCTCGTCCTCGATGGTGGTCCAGTACACCATATACATCGCATTCTCCTTGTTCCTCGTTCAATTGCCGGCATTTTCGCATGCGCCCGCCCGATCCAGGCAAATTGTCTTGGACAATGCTGACTCTGCGTAGGACTTGTCCTAAATCGAGCTTATATGTTCGGTGCCTCACACAAGAAGATGGGTCCGCCGACTAGGCTACGACCTTGGATCAAAAACGCAGGAAGCCTTATGAATCTTAATAGCCATATCCAGCCAGCAAGTTCGCCGCTCCAGCTCTGGGGCGGTCTCGAGTGCACCGTCAACCGCGTACGCGACAACTACTTTTCCCAGATGGACCGCAACGGTCATGCAGAACGCCTGCAGGACCTGGAGCGTTTTGCGTCGCTCGGTATCCGAGCAGTTCGCTATCCGGTGCTGTGGGAGCGCACGGCTCCGGACGGCATCGACAGCGCAGACTGGTCATGGCCGGACGAACGCCTGCCCGTGCTGCAGCAACTGGGCGTCACGCCCATCGTCGGCCTGGTCCACCACGGCAGCGGTCCGCGCCATACCAGCCTGGTCAGCGAGGACTTCCCGGAGAAGCTCGCCGAATACGCCGGCGCGGTCGCCCGCCGCTACCCCTGGGTCGAGTATTACACCCCGGTCAACGAACCCTGCACCACCGCGCGCTTTTCCGGCCTGAACGGCGTCTGGTACCCGCACGGCAGCAGCGAGGACATGTTCATCCGCGCCCTGCTGGTCCAAACCCGCGCCACCGTGCTGGCGATGCGCGAGATCCGTAAGGTCAATCCGAACGCCAAGCTGGTGCAGACCGACGACCTGTCGCGCACCTACGGCACGCCGGAAATGGCGGAGATCACGAATTACTTCAACGAGCGCCGCTGGCTCGGCTGGGACCTGCTGTGCGGCATGGTCGACCGCGAGCACGCGCTGTGGGACTACCTGCTCGCCTCCGGCACCACCAAGGAAGAGCTGGCCTGGTTCCAGCAGAACACCTGCCCGCCCGACATCATCGGCGTCAATTACTACATCACCAGCGAACGCTGGCTCGACCACCGCCTCGAGCGTTATCCGGAATCGCACCGCACCAGCTACCGCGGGATTCCGCATGCGGACATGGAATGCCCGCGCGTGCTGGCCACGCCGACCCCGGGCATCGGCCCGCTGCTGCAGGAGACCTGGGACCGCTACAACCTGCCGGTCGCGGTCACCGAAGCCCACATCGACGCCAACCGCGAAGACCAGCTGCGCTGGCTGGTCGAGATCTGGAATGCGGCCAAGAAGGTCCAGCAGGGCGGCGCCGACATCCGCGCCGTCACCGTCTGGGCCCTGCTCGGCTCCTTCGACTGGAATTGCCTGGTCACCGAATGCCGCGGCTACTACGAGCCGGGGCCCTACGA
This sequence comes from Massilia sp. LXY-6, assembly GCF_051233485.1. NCBI lineage: Bacteria > Pseudomonadati > Pseudomonadota > Betaproteobacteria > Burkholderiales > Oxalobacteraceae > Massilia > Massilia sp. LXY-6. Next base: position 48,227 of record NZ_JBKFGF010000005.1, on the reverse strand, counting down.
CGTGCGCGGCCCGCAGCCGCGCCCGACCGCGGTGGCGCACCTGATGCGCGAGCTGGCTAGCGGCCGTCCGCTGTCGCATCCGGTGCTGCAGGGCCAGGGCTGGTGGCGCCGCCCGGGCCGCTTCTGGACCAAGCCGGTGGCAACCCGCACGGCGGTGGCCGACATCAACGACCGCACCGCCTTCCGCTCGACCTTCCCGCAGCCGATCCTGATCACCGGCGCCACCGGCACCTTGGGCCGCGCCTTCGCCCGCATCTGCGAGCGGCGCAACCTGGCCTGCCACGTGCTCAGCCGGCAGGAGATGGACATCACCGACCCGGCCTCGGTCGAAGCGGCGATCGTGCGCTACAAACCGTGGGCGATCATCAACGCCAGCGGCTACGTGCGGGTCGACGACGCCGAGCGCGAAGCCGAGCGCTGCATGCGCGAGAACACCCTTGGGCCGACCGTGCTGGCGCTGGCGGCAATCCGCCATGCGGTGCGCTTCCTCACCTTCTCCAGCGACCTGGTGTTCGATGGCGCCGCCTCCCGTCCCTATGTCGAATCCGACCGGGTGGCGCCGCTGAACGCCTACGGCCGCAGCAAGGCCGAGGCCGAGCGGCGCGTGCTGGATTCCGATCCGCAGGCGCTGGTGGTGCGCACCAGTTCCTTCTTCGGCCCCTGGGACGAGCACAACTTCGTCACCCAGGCCCTGGCTGCGCTGGGCGAAGGCCGGCCGTTCGCCGCAGCCGGCGACATGACGGTGTCGCCGACCTATGTGCCGGACCTGGTGAATGCCTGCCTCGACCTGCTGATCGACAAGGAGTCCGGCATCTGGCACCTGACCAACGGTGAGGCCATGAGCTGGGCCGAGCTGGCCCGCCGCGCCTGCGCCGCCGCCGGCGTCGACCCGTCCCGCCTGGAGGAACGCCCGGCTCTCGAGCTCGGCATGGCAGCGCCGCGCCCCCTCAACAGCGCCTTGAGCAGCGAACGCGGGCTACTCCTGCCGTCCTTCGGCGATGCCCTGGCACGTTACCTGCGCGAACGGGAACTGGGCGGACAAGGCTTCGGCAACAAGGAAACGGCCCACTACGCCAGCTGATCCGGCGTCCTTATTCGACGATTCTGACGAAATCGCAACAGTCGCGCCCCAAAAGGCGCGGCTGTTTGTCGTTTATATCCTCTCGGCATAACATCATATTTACCGGCGACATTTCTTTAGATACACTATGTTACATAGCGTTACTCTACGCAATTTAGTGTACCCAGCCATGCTCGCCTGCCCCATCATTTCGCCACTTCGATCCACTCCCTGTGCTGGGCGGCTGGCATGAAACTCTATCGCCAAGAACATGGCTGGACCGAACGGCTCATCGCCGCCGCCACCCCATCGGTCACGCTGGATTCGGCGGTGCCCGCCCACCTGTCGCGCCTGCCGCTGCTGCGCGAGCGGATCAAGATCCGGGTGCGCGCCCTATTGCATCCGCAGCAGACCCCCGCCTGGCTGCGCCTGCTGAATTCCCATCCGGCGTTTTCGGAATACGTGCGCACCTGTCCGCGCTTCCTGTATAAGGTCTACCGGCCCTACATCAGCAAGGCCCTGCTTCCGGAAGACAGGCTGGTGGCGATCCAGGCCCACTACCATGTCATGTTCCACCGCGGCCTCGGCCAGACGGTGGCACGCGCCAGCCTGGGGCCGGTGGTGCTGGCAGCCAGCGAGGGCAAGAGCGGACTGCCATACGAGATCCAGCTGCGCACGGTGAACATGTTCGACCGCGAGGGCGAGCTGGTGCTGCAGCTGGCCCAGGGCGACAAGGTGATCTACACGGTCGCCTTCACGGTCGCGCCGCGGGCCGGCCGGCCGGCCCTCAGCATCGGCTGCATCCAGGGCGGCAAGCTCGATGATGCGCGCGAAGCGATCCGCCTGGCCACCCGCGACCTGCACGGCATCCGCCCGAAGCAGCTGATGGTCAGCCTGGTGCGCCAGCTCGGCTTCGAGTACGGCTGCGAGCGCCTGCACCTGGTCTCGAACCGCAACCGCGTCATTTATAAAGCGATCCGCCATGGTCGCGTGCTGGCCGATTACGACCTGCTGTGGGAAGAGCTGGGCGCGGCAAAGAACGCCAGCGGCGATTACGAGCTGGACTGCGCACCGATCGCGGCACCGGACCTAGAGGCGATTCCGTCGAAGAAGCGGTCGGAAGCGAAGAAGCGGTATGAGCTGATGTGCCGGCTGGCGGATGGGGTCGCAATCGGGCTGCGCGCCCGCGACTGACGAATCTCAAACCGGGGTCAGAGCCCGGTTTTTGGAAACTTCCTAGAAGCTATTTCCAAAAATCGGGCTCTGACCCCGGTTTGCGTTTTATCAGGTTCTTGCCAGGATCGGTGCCAGCTCGCTCCACACCCGCTCCACACTCATCTTGTTCATGCAGTCGTGGTGCCCGAGCGGGCATTCGCGCTTGCGGCAGGGCGAGCATTCCAGGCGCAGTGACACGGTGCGTGCCACTTCCGACAGCGGCGGCGCATAGTTCGGGTCGGTCGAGCCGTACAGCGCCACCACCGGGCGGTTCAGGGCCGAGGCGATGTGCAGCAGGCCGGAGTCGTTCGAGACCACCGCGCGCGCCTGCGCCAGCAGGGCGATGGCGTCGTCGAGCGAGGTCTGGCCGGCCAGGTTGCGCAGCACGCCGGCGGCAAGGCCGGCCTGGGTCAGTACCTGTTCGCAGGTTTCGCGGTCGTTCGGCGATCCCATCAGCGCGATCTGCACGTCCGGCACGATCTCGGCCACGCGCGCGGCGAGCTGCCCGTAGTGGGCCGGCGGCCAGCGCTTGGCGATGCCGAACTCGGCGCCCGGGGCGAAGGCCACCAGCGGGCGGTCCAGCGCGATGCCGAGCCGTTTGGCGACGGCCTCGGTCTCTTCGCCGGCCACGATCAGGGACGGCCGCGCCAGCTGGCCCGGCAGCGGCAGCTCGGGCTCGCGCGCCAGTGCCGCATAGAACGGCACCATCGAGCGCGGCGGGCTGTCGTCGTGGTGCATCACGTTGACCATCCCGTAGCGCATTTCCCCCTTGTAGCCGACCCGCTTCGGGATCCGTGCCAGCCACGGGATCAGCGCGTACTTCAGGGTGTTCGGCAGCACGTAGGCATCGGTGTAGCCGCGCTGGCGCAGCTCGCCGGCCGTCTTCAGGCGCTCGCCCAGCTGCAGGGCGCGGTGGCGGAACGGCGTCTCCATGACGTGGTCGGCTTCCTGGATGCGGCGCCACACCGGCACCACCTGCGGCGGGGCCAGCACGTCGATGGCACGCTCCGGATGGGCCTGCTTAAGGAGGCGCAGCAGGGGCTGGGCCATCACGGCGTCGCCGATCCAGTTCGGCGAGATGACGAGGGTACGCGCCTGTCCGCTCATAGCGCTTCCGCCGGGGTGGTGAACTGCAGGCGGTACAGGTTGGCGTAGGTCCCGCCCGCGGCCAGCAGTTGCTCGTGGGTGCCCTGTTCGACGATGCGGCCGCGCTCCATCACGACGATCAGGTCGGCGCGCTCGATGGTCGACAGGCGGTGCGCGACCACGAAGGTGGTGCGGCCGGCCATCAGGGTGTCGAGCGCGGCCTGCACGGCACGCTCGGATTCATTGTCCAGCGCGGACGTCGCCTCGTCCAGGATCAGGATCGGCGCATCCTTGTAGATGGCGCGCGCGATCGCCACGCGCTGGCGCTGGCCACCGGACAGGCGCATGCCGTTTTCGCCGATGTTAGTCTCGACGCCTTCCGGCAGGCGCGCCACCACGTCGTCCAGGTGCGCGGCCTTGATTGCCCCCGCCAGGCGCTGGTAGTCGACTTCCTCGACGCCGTAGGCGATGTTGGCCTTCAGCGTGTCGTCGAACAGCACCACGTTCTGGCTCACCAGCGCCATCTGCGCGCGCAGGCTGGGCAGCATGATGTCCTGGTAGGGTATGCCGTCCAGCAGGATGCGGCCGCCCTGCGGCTCGTAGAAGCGGGTCACCAGGTTCACGAAGGTCGACTTGCCGCCGCCCGACATGCCGACCAGGGCCACGGTCTGGCCCGGCTTGACGTCCAGCGAGACGCCGTCCAGCGCCGGCGCCTGGGTGTTCGGGTAGCGGAACACCACGTTCTCGAAGCGCATGTGGCCTTCCACGCGGCCCAGCACCCGGCTGCCCGGGTCGTGCTCGACGGGCGCGTCGGTCATCTCGAATACGCTCTCGGCGGCGGCGATCCCGCGCTGCATCGGGCCGTTCACCTCGGCCAGTGCCTTCAGCGGCGTCAGCAGCATCAGCATCAGGGTGACGAACTGGGTGAACTGGCCGGGCGTCATGCCGGCGCGCATGGCCAGCACCACCACCAGCGACAGCGCCAGCGAGGTGGCGATCTGGGTCACCGGGGTAGTGGCGGCGAAGGCCACCGTCATGCGCTGCGAAAAGCCGCGCAGGGCTTCGCTGCGCTGGTAGAAGCGGCGGCTCTCGTAGCGCTCGCCGGAGAACACGCGGATCACCTGGTGGCCGCGTGCGGCTTCCTCGACCACCTGGGTCATCTCGGCGGTGACGCGCTGGTTTTCGCGGTTCAGGTGGCGCAGGCGCTTGCTGGTGGTGCGCACGATCACGGCCGTCAGCGGCACCACCACGATCGCCACCAGGGTGAGCTTCCAGTTCAGCAGCAGCAGCGAGCCGAGCAGGCCGATCACGACCAGCACGTCGCGCACGAAGGCCACGAACACGGAGTTGATGGTGTCGACGACCTGGCGCACCTCGCCCACCACGGTGTTGATGATCCTGCCGGTCGACTCTTCATGGAAGCGCGCCACCGGCAGGCGCAGCACGCGCTCGAACACCTGCGCGCGCAGGTCGTTCAGCACGCGGCTCATCACCCAGTTGTTGTAGTAGGCGGTGGCGAAGGTGCCGATACCGCGCATGACGAAGACCGACACCAGCACGCCCGGGATCCACCAGAGCGAAAACCCGGGCTGGTCCCTGAAGCCTTCATCCATCAGGAGCTGCAGCGCCTTGGCGAGCAGCGGCTGGGTGGCGGCCGTCAGCGCCATCGCCAGCAGCGACAGGAAGGCGCGCCCGCGATAGGGTTTGACGATCGCCCAGAGGCGCTTGATGATGATACGGTTATCCAATTTTCTCTTTCGCATTCAGGCAGAAACCCATGAGCACGAACACCATGAGCGCGTAGAACAGGCTGCCTTTCATAGACCAGAAGATCACTTCGGTCAGGCCGAAGCACACATAGCTGGTGACCACCAATACCCCGGCCAGCGCGACCGCGAACTGCGGACTCCCCGCCCCGGCGCGCAGCTGGCGCGCGAAGAACAGCAGCGGCGCCGCCAGGATCGCCGCCCACAGCGCGAAGCCGGCCACGCCGCCGGTCGCCAATTCCTGCAACGCATCATTATGCAGGTGCGGCAGCGGCAATACCACTGGATCGAGCTTGCCCTCGCGCGCAAATTCGGCCAAGCGCGCACGGCAGGCCTGAAAATCCATCCCCAGCAGCGGATGCTCGGCGATCAGCATCGATGCGCCCTTCCACAACTCGAGCCGGGTGCCGACCCGGGTGTTGACGTTGCCGCCGCCGACCCAGGTGCGGACGTCGCCCACGCCTTCGTCGAAGCGCGCCTGCATTTCCGTAGCCGGCACGAACCAGGCCACCAGCACCACCGCCGCGCCGCTCGCCAGCAGGACCCGCACATGGCTGCCCTTGAGCCCGCGCGCATGGCGCAGGAACAACAGTCCCGCCACGGCCAGGGCCACCCAGCCGCCGCGGCTGCCGGTCAGCAGCGAGGCCGCCAGTCCGGCAATCGCGCCGAGCCCGGCCAGCCTGGCCTGGTGCGGCTCCTTACGCATATCGATCGCGGCCGTCACCGCCAGCAGCGCCAGCAGCAGCGCCAGGTCGCCGAAGGTGATCGCATTGATCAGGCCGCCCGGGCGGTCGATCCCCATCGCGATCCGCTGCCAGGCCACGACCGGCAAGGCCGCCAGCGCGCCGCCGATCACGCCCCACCACAGCATGCGCCGCGGCGGGCGCGCGGCCAGCACCGCGGCCAGCGCGCTGACCGCGAAGAACATGCGCGACGGCTTGTCCACCGTGTTCATATTTGCTCCGCGCACCAGGGCACAGCCCAGCACGAACAGGAAGTGCAGCAGAAAGGCTAGCACGACCCAGCGCACCTGCGGCCAATGGCGTGCCAGCTCAGTACGGCACGGCTTGAACAAGATCAAAGCGGTGATCAGGAACAGGAAACTGCCGACACTGACGCCGGATTGGGTAACGAGGCTTGAAAAGGGAAACAGGAAGGCCAGGAATCCAATCCAGACTTGCACCGGATTCCTTGTATTCGTCAGATTACTGTTCATTGATGTTCTTGTGGGATACTCTTGCCCCTGAATACAGCAGTGTACATCGGACCTTATGCGGCACGCACAGACAATCTCGGTCGTGATCACCACCTACAACCGGCCGGACGCGCTGGAAGCAGTGGTGCGGGCATGTTTTATGCAGAACGACAAGAATTTCGAAATCATTATCGCTGATGATGGCTCGACTGCCAACACACGCGACTGCGTGGAGCGCTTGTCGGAGGGGGCGCCGGTGCCGGTTCGCCACGTCTGGCAACCCGACCAGGGCTTCCGCGCGGCGATGGCACGCAACCGCGGCACCCTTGCCGCGCAAGGCGAATACATCATCTTCCTGGACGGCGACTGCATCCCGCAGCGCGATTTCATCGCCCGCCACCGCGCGCTGTCCGAGCCCGGCTGCCTGGTGTCGGGCAGCCGCATCCTGATGAGCGAGCGCCTGACGCGGCGGATACTCCAGCAAGGCATCGCGATTCCCGCCACCGGTTTTGCCGCGCGCATGGCCTGGCGCCTGCACGGCGACCTCAACAAGACACTGCAGCTGGGCCTGCGCTGGCCCGACCTGGGGCGGGTGCGCAACAGTTTCAGTTGGCGGCGCATCAAGAGCTGCAACCTGGCCGTCTGGCGCAGCGACCTGGAGCGCGTGAACGGCTTCGACGAGAGTTTTACGGGATGGGGGCACGAGGATTCCGACCTGGTCGTGCGCCTGTTTCATGCGGGCGTGAAGCGCAAGGACGGCGCCTTTGCCACCGAGGTGTTCCACCTGTGGCACCGGGAGGCGCAGCGCGACCAGGAATCCAGCAACCGCAGCGTCGTGCTGGAGCGCGCGCAGGCGAAGGTCACGCAGGCGACGATCGGATTGCGCCAGCACGCGCACGAAGCGACGTAATCGCCCCTTCCTCAAGCGCTATAGGGCTTGTAGTCGAAACCCTGGCCGATGATCGTGGCGGCTCTCGCGATATTCTCCGGACTCTCGCTGAATGCCGCGATGAGTCCGTCCGCACTCAGGCCATGGTTCATGCCATCGACCCAGTAACTAGCGCCGCCGGCATCCGGTGCACGGTGCAGGATGTTGTAATACATGGCGTTCACGAGATCGGCATTGCTCGGGTTCGTACCATATAGAAGCCTGAATTCGTTCGAGGTCACGAAACCGCTGGCGATCTCATGAAGGGATGCGCCCCGATCCAGGACGTTCAGCCAGTAGCTCAGGCCGGGCTGGTCCGGCGTACGGCCAAACGCCGCCTGGTACAAGCGATAGATTTCCCCGGCCAGTTCGCCCTTGCCGACGTCGAGCGCGAGCGTGGTATCGGCAAACTGCAGGCGCTCGACGTTAACCAGGTGATTGACCGAGTGGTCGGCGTTATTGCTCACGTCCCAGGACCCGTCGCTGTTGTGCGTCAGCGTGTAAGCCGACTTCGCGCCCGCATACTTCAACAGGTCGATACCGCCGCCGAGGTCGTAGCTCGTACCGGACACCGCACTGACCGTGTCGGCCGACGACGAACCCATGTGAGCCGCCTTCAGCTCGCCCATCGCCTGGCTGTTGCCGAGCCCTGCCCCGGCGCTGATCTTCCTGATGATCTCGCCGGCCGTCGCCTCCGGATGCTGCTGCCACAGCAGGGCCGCCAGCCCCGCTACATAGGGACCCGCGAACGAGGTCCCACCGTCGCCCCAATAGGTGTAGCCACCGCTGGAATTCGGCACCCAGCCGGTCGAACTCGCCATCACCCAGGGGAAAGGCGTAGCGCCGGGCTGGTTCGATGACTGGAACGGGCTGCCGCTCATGATGTCGTAATTGCCGACGTCGATGAGTTCGCCTTTTAGCGCTTGCCCGATCAGCGCAGGTCCCGTCGGCATGAAGCTGCTGAAGTTACCGCCAATGACCACCGTCACGACATTGTGCTGGTAAGCATAGTGAATCGCATCTTGCACGAGCGTGTCGACCTGCGGCGAGTTCGACTGCAGCGGCATGCAGATGACCTTGGCCCCGTTGTCGACCGCCCAACGGATGCCGGCCGCCATATTCTCGCCGCTGCTGCCCTGGCTGGATCCGACGCGGACGTTCAGCAGTTGCGCATCGGGCGCCACGCCCATGGTGTCGCGGCCATATTGCGGGTCGTGGCTTGCGGCGATGATCGCTGCGACGCCGAGCGAGTGATCCCGATAGCTGCCGTTATCGGGCGACGGATCGCTGTCCCTGTCCTGGAAGTCGTACCCGCCGACGATCTTGCCGGCGATTTCGGTATTCATGGCGATACCGCTATCGACAACGGCCACCTTGACACCCTTGCCGGTGATTCCGGCAGCCCAGGCGGAAGGCGCGTTGATGGCATTCAGCGCGGCGTAGTTGTTCTGGCCATTCATCGGCAGCGCTTTGGCGTGCGGAACCCCGAGGGACGCCTCGGCATTGATCAGACCGTAGCCCATGGTGGTGGACCACAGGCCATCCGGCGTTTCAAGGATCTTTTCCGCGAAACTCGTAAAGCTCGGCTGGAAGTCTTGTCCTATGCCAATATCGCCGGGCACGCTCGTGATGAATTTGAAACCCACCTTGCCGTCATCGCTGGTCAGCTCCCATACGTGATTGCTGGAAGTGTCCTGTCTTCTCGTAGCGCCCGGCGCAATGCTGCCATAAGAGATCGGCTTTCCTGACTGGTCGATCCAGAACAGATTCAGCACCTCGCTGGAGGTATTGGTAATCTGAAAATATAACTTGTCGCTCCCGGCCCCGGAAATGGCCGGGGAGGAAAGCGGAAGAAAATCAATCGTCGACACAGAGGTTCCTTTAAGAAAGCAAAAGCGGCAAAAAGTTGAGTGAGTGCAACTTTTCTAATGCGATCTTATCAGAACAATATCCATTTTCAAATATGCAAAAATCGTCAGGCTGCCACCCGGAACACACTCACCCGTCTGCGCCAGCTTCGCCGCCTGTTCCTGCATCGTTTCCGACGCCGCCGCCGCTTCCTCGACCAGCGAGGCGTTCTGCTGGGTCACCTGGTCCATCTGGGCGATGGCCTGGTTGATATGCTCGATGCCCGCGCCTGTCCTGCTGGCAATACGCGAATGTCGCGCGTGGGCACGTGGTGCCCACCCTACGCTCAATATTCGACCGCCACTTCCTTGGCGCCCAATTGCAGCTCCAGCGCATACTTGAGCTCATCCGACGGCGCCACCCGCCAGCCATCGCCCAGCTGCACCACGCAGGGAATGCCCTGCGGCGTGACGCGCAGGCTGACCGGCAGGCCGTCCTGCTGGCGGTACGGCTGCAGGATCTCGGCCAGCTTGGCCGGGCTGATCGTGCAGGCCACCTCCATCTCCAGCTTGTGGCCGTACTGGATGCGGGCGGCGGCGATGTCGAACACCTTCTCGGCCGTGATGCGCAGGCCGCCGTTGAAGCGGTCTTCCGACACCTTGCCGACCACCAGCAAGAATTCGTCTTCGCGGAAGATGTTCTTGTTCGCTTCCAGCAGTTCATTGTAGATGGTGACCTCGACCACGCCGGTCTTGTCGTCGAGCGTGACGATCAGGATCTTGCCGCGCTGGGTCAGCTGGGTGCGCACGCCGGTGATCACGCCGCACAGCATGCGCGGATCGCGCGACGGCTCCAGGTCCTTCAGCTTGGTCTTGGCGAAGCGCCGCACCTCGGCCTGGTAGGAGTCGAACATGTGGCCCGACAGGTAGTAGCCGAGTGCGGTCTTCTCTTCCGCCAGCTTCTGGCGGTCGGTCCAGGGCGTGGCCTTCACGTACTCGGGCGGGGCGACCAGGTCGGAGTCGTCGCCGCCGAACAGGCTGACCTGGTTGGCCGCGGCCGCGGCCTGGCCCGCCGCTTCCATCGCGAAGCCGACGGAGGCCAGCAGCACAGCGCGGTCGACGCCGAAGCAGTCCATCGCGCCTGCCCGAATGAGGGATTCGATGGTGCGGCGGTTGATCTGCTTGCGGTCCACGCGCAGGCAGAAGTCGAACAGGTCCTTGAACTTGCCACTGGAGTCTCGCGCCGCGATGATGGCTTCGATCGCACCCTGGCCAGCGCCCTTCACGCCGCCCAGGCCGTAGCGGATGTTCGAGACCTGCTTGCCCGTCACGGAGCGTGGCGGGCCTTCCGGCGTGAAGCGGAACTGCGATTCGTTGACGTCCGGCGGCAGGATGGTCAGCTTGCAGACGTCGATCGAATCCTCGACCAGGATCTTGATCTTGTCCGTGTCTTCCATGGCCAGCGACATGTTGGCTGCCATGAACGCGGCGGTGTGGTGGACCTTCAGGTAGGCCGTGTGGTAGGACAGCAGCGCGTAGGCGGCGGCGTGCGACTTGTTGAAGCCGTAGCCCGCGAACTTCTCCATCAGGTCGAAGATCTCGTCGGCCTTCTGGGTCGACAGGCCGTCCTTGGCAGCGCCGGCGCGGAAGATCTCGCGATGCTCCGCCATCTCCTCGGCCTTCTTCTTGCCCATCGCGCGGCGCAGCATGTCCGCGCCGCCCAGCGAGTAGCCGCCGACGATCTGCGCCATCTGCATCACCTGCTCCTGGTAGACCATGATGCCGTAGGTCTCGGACAGGATGCTTTCCGTTCTCGGGTCCGGGTAGTCGAACTTCTCGCCGTGCTTGCGCTTGCAGAAGTCGGGGATCAGGTCCATCGGGCCCGGACGGTACAGCGCCACCAGCGCGATGATGTCCTCGAAGCGGTCGGGACGCGCATCCTTCAGCATGCCCTGCATGCCGCGCGACTCAAGCTGGAACACGGCGACGGTCTTCGCCTCGGTCAGCAGCTTGTACGAGGGCCGGTCGGTCAGCGGCAGCGATTCCAGGTTGAAGCCGGCGTCCTGCGGATCGAGCGCGCGGATATAGTTCACGGCGCGGTCGAGGATGGTCAGCGTGGTCAGGCCCAGGAAGTCGAACTTCACCAGGCCGGCGGCCTCCACGTCGTCCTTGTCGTATTGCGACACCACGCCGGCGTCGCCGCCCTGGGTGTACAGCGGGCAGAAGTCGGTCAGCTTGCCGGGAGCGATCAGCACGCCGCCGGCGTGCATGCCGATGTTACGGGTGATGCCTTCGACCTGCTGGGCGAGGTCGAGCAGCTGTTTGACCTCTTCCTCGTTTTCGAGGCGCTCCTTGAGCATCGGTTCTTCTTCGATCGCCTCGGCGATCGAGACCGGCTTGCCCGGCTTGAACGGGATCAGCTTGGAGATGCCGTCGCAGAAGTTGTAGCCGAAGTCGAGCACGCGGCCGACGTCGCGGATCGCACCCTTGGCCGCCATGGTACCGAAGGTGGCGATCTGCGAGACTGCGTCGCGGCCGTACAGGTCCTTCACGTGCTGGATCACCAGTTCGCGCTTTTCCTGGCAGAAGTCGATGTCGAAGTCGGGCATCGAAACGCGTTCCGGGTTCAGGAAGCGCTCGAACAGCAGGTTGTATTTGAGCGGATCGAGGTCGGTAATCTTGAGGGCGTAGGCGACCAGCGAGCCCGCACCCGAGCCGCGACCCGGACCGATCGGCACGCCGTTGTTCTTGCCCCACTGGATGAACTCCGCCACGATCAGGAAGTAGCCCGGGAACTTCATCTTGATGATGGTGTTGTTCTCGAACTCCAGGCGCGCCTCGTAGCGCGGCCGCTCTTTCTCGCGCTGTTCCGGATCGGGGAACAGCTGGAGCAGGCGTTCCTCGAGGCCCTTCTTGGTTTCGGCGATCAGGAACTCGTCGATGGTCATGCCCGGGGTCGGGAAGTTCGGCAGCTGCGGCTTGCCCAGGGTCAGCGTGACGTTGCAGCGCTTGGCGATTTCGACCGAGTTGGCGAGCGCGCCCGGCAGGTCCTTGAACAGCTCGGCCATCTCGGCCTGCGACTTGAAGCACATGCCTTCGTTGAAGCGGCGCACGCGCTTGGCGTTGGCCAGCATCTCGCCCTCGGCGATACAGACGCGCGCTTCGTGGGCGATGAATTCGTCCTTGCTGATGAACTGCACCGGGTGGGTCGCTACCACCGGCAGCCCCAGGCGTCCCGCCAGCGCCACCGAATGGCGCACCTGCTGCTCCTGGTTGGGCTGGCCGGCGCGCTGGATCTCGACGTAGAAATGGCCGGGGAACAGCTGCGCCCAGCGCTGCGCGCAGCTTTCCGCCTTGGCCAGGTCGCCGTTGTCGATGGCCTGGCCGATGTCGCCGAACTGGGCGCCCGACAGCACGATGAGGGCGTTCGCCTGGGGCACGTCCGGCTCCAGCGTCGAGACGGAGCTGGCCAGCGCTTCCAGCCACTCGACCCGGATCTCGGCCCGGCCCTTGTACTGGTTGGTGAGCCAGGCCTTGGACAGCAGCTCGCACAGCTGCAGGTAGCCGGTCTTGTTCTTGCAGAGGATCAGCAGGCGGAACGGCTTGTCGCGGTTCTCGTCGTTGGTGATCCAGGCGTCGACCCCGACGATGGGCTTGACGCCCTTGCCACGCGCGGCTTTATAGAAGCGGACCAGGGCGAAGGCATTGGCCAGGTCGGTCACGGCCAGCGCCGGCTGCTGGTCCTTCACGGCGGCAGCCACCAGGTCGTCGATGCGGACCAGGCCGTCGACGATCGAGTATTCGGAGTGAACGCGCAGGTGGGTAAAGGTCGGGGCAGTCATCCCATCATTTTACCCCGGCCGGGCAGCGGACGGGAGCGTCTGGATTGCTTTTAGGAATGGCGGCGTGGCGGATTTACCAAGCGCTCACCGGTGCAGCGCCTGTGCCTGCCCGAGCTTTTCCGCCCCGTAGCGGCGGCGCATGCGCAGGAAAGGCTCCTCGATTGCGCGGTAACTCAGCGTGGCCAGCCCCCACGTCAGCCCGTAGCTCACCGTCACCATGATGGCGGCGTCGAGCCAGCCGTTGCCGGTCGGTGCTACCCGCCCGAAGCGTGTCGCCAGCAGATGCAGCAAGCCCATGTGCAAGAGATAAAAAGAAAAACTGATCTTGCCACCCTGGCACAAGACCCGGTCGACCAGGCCCGGCAGGCGCGGTTCGAACGCGACCCAGGCCACGATCACGGCCGCCCAACCCAGGCTCTCGAGCATCGACCAGAAAATCCAGAACCCCGACTTCGGGGCGGCGCCGAACGGCGCCAGGCGATGCATCGCGGCGGTGTCGGCCACCACCAGCACGGCCGCCGCCAGCAGCAGCCATGGCGCAAACCGGTGCAGCTGCGCACGGTGCTCGCGGTAGACCATGGCCGCCAGCATGCCGATCAGGAACTGGTCGAAACGGCCGACGAAGGTGCAGAAATACATCAGCGTGCTGTTGTCGTTGACCGGGTAAGCGGCCAGCTTGAAGAAGGCCATCAGCACCAGCAGTTCGAGCAGGTAGCGCTTGCCGCGCTCCAGCGCGAAGCGCGCCAGGAACGGGAACACCATATAGAACAGGAATTCCAGCGAGATGGTCCAGGCGGCGCCGGTCACCGGCGTTCCCGACGTGGGCGCGTGCCCGAGGTTGGTCGCGAACAGGTAGAGAATGTCCTGGGGCTGGAAGTTGTCGCGGCCGATCGAGGTGGCGACCAGGAAAATCGTCAGGAACAGCGGAAAGATGCGCAACACCCGGTTACGCAAAAAGTCGCGCACGACGATGCCTTGCTGGTGCTGGGCAATCTGCATGAACAGGAAACCCGACAGCGTGAAGAACAGGCCGACGCCGGTATGCCCTTCCGTGATCAGCGCCGCCCAGGGCGTGGTCAATGCCGGTCCGCCCAGGCCGCGGTACTCGAGCTGGAAATGGAACAGGAAGACGATGGTAGCGGCCAGCCAGCGCAATTGGTCGATGCGGGGGTTGTACTGCAGGTTCAGCGATTGCATGGCAGCGCGCTTGCGAGAAAGAACATAAAGGAAACGATTGTAATCCGATTCAGCGCCGGCGCCACGGTATTTCCCGGCGATCCTTTCTGGCAGCCTGCCCTGCTTTATAATAGCGGGCTGTCCCCGGTACATTCCATTTCCTTCCCACCATGTACGTCAACATCGCCGCCTACAAATTCGTCACCCTCGACAAGCTCGAAGAACTGCGCCCGCAATACCAGGCGCTGTGCAATGAACTCGGGCTGAAGGGCACCGTGCTGCTGACGCCGGAAGGCATCAATATGTTTGTATCCGGCACGCGCGAACACATCGACCAGTATCTGGCCTGGGTGCGCAGCGATGCCCGCCTGGCCGATCTCGAGTGGAAGGAAAGCATCTCGGACGAGCAGTCGCACCGCCGCATGCTGGTGCGCATCAAGAAGGAAATCATCACGATGCGCATGCCGCTCATCAAGCCCGAGCTTGGCCGCGCACCGTCGGTCACGCCGACGACGCTCAAGCGCTGGCTCGACCAGGGCCATGACGACGACGGCGTCCCGGTCGTGATGATGGAAACCCGCAACGCCTTCGAAGTGGACGTCGGCACCTTCGACAACACGCTCGACTACCGCATCGAGAAGTTCAGCGAGTTTCCGGAGGTGGTGGCGCAACACAAGGACGAGCTGGCGGGCAAGACCGTGGTCACCTTCTGCACCGGCGGCATTCGCTGCGAAAAGGCGGCGATCCACATGCAGAACATCGGCTATGAGCGCGTGTATCAGCTCGACGGCGGCATCCTGAAGTATTTCGAGGAAGTCGGCGGCGACCATTACCACGGCGACTGCTTCGTCTTCGACTACCGCACCGCGCTCAATCCGAAACTGGAACCCACCGAGACCGTGCAGTGCTTCGCCTGCCGCGCGGTGGTGACGCCGCGCCAGCAACTGGCGCCGGAATATGTTGCGGGCGTGTCGTGCCCGCACTGCGTCCCTGCCCAATAAGACGAGAAGGCAGGACCGCCGGCCCTGGGCCGGCGGCTGCCATCGGTTCATTCACGCGGCAAGCGTGCAATCAACCTGCGGCATGATCAACACTCAACCGTGCATCGGCGGCAGGTTGAAGTCGGGCGTCCCCACCAATTGCGCCGCATCGCCGGAGAAGCCGGTTGCGCCACCCATGATCTTGGTGATGGTCAAATCGATATTGCCCGGGTCCATGCCGGCCGATGCCGTCATCAGGTCGTGCACGTTGGCGAGATAGTCGATGGCGATCTTGTTGGCGGCGTCGCCGGAATAAGCCTTCTGCTCTGCGGGAAGATCCAGGCGTGCGGTAAAGGCGTCGGCGACGGCCACCTTGGCGTCATAGGCGAACTTGTCGGTGGTCTGGGCGCCGTTGGCGATCTGGGTCACCACGTTGTCGATCGTGATCGCTTTCTGGTTGAGCAGGTTGGCCCAGTACTGCACGCCGGCGGTTTCCGCAGGGCGGCCGAACAGGTGCTGGTAGACCGCGCTGACGACACCGGCATTGTCCATGCCCGCATAGGCGGCGTGGTATTCCGGCGATGCCGCGAAACTGGCCGAAATTTTCTGGTAACCGGTCGGATCGGTGGCCAGGACGTTGGTCCAGTATGTCAGGCCAGCCGTGTCTGCCGGGCGGCTGAAATATGCTACGTATAGCTTCTGCACTTCGTTGCTGTAGTTCGTCGCCATGTTGGCCTCCTTTGAATAAGTGTAAAAAATATACCCTATTCGAAATTTTGGAGGCGCACCGAACTGTGCCATATCGTGCACAAGTTCTTGAAAGAAAAAGGTTTTTTTTCAGAAACTCACCCCGCATACGCGGAAGTGTTAAATGCCTAACCCAAGTGCACGGCGCGAAAAAAAACCCCGCTGCGCGCGCAGCGGGGTTTTGCCGGTCGCGGCGCAGGATCAGCGGAAGTAAGCCGCGACCTCGCGCACGCTGGTGGCATCCAGCGTCCCCGTCGCGGCGCGCAGGCGCAGCAGCCCGATCAGGTAGGAATAACGGGCCTGGGCCAGGTCGCGCTGGCTGGTGTACAGCTGTTGCTGGGCGTTCAACAGGTCGAGGTTAATGCGTACGCCACCCTTGATGCTCTGTTCGGTGGCCTTCATCAACAGCTTGCCGGATTCGACCGCCTTCTCCAGGGCCTCGATCTTGTGCACGCTCGACAGCACGATGTTGTGAGCTTTGCGCAACTCGACCATGACCTTGTTGGTGCGCGCGTCGAGATCCGACTGCGCCCGCTCGTAACCGGCCGCGGCCTGGCGGGTCGTCGCACTGATCGCGCCGCCCTGGTAGATCGGGACGCTCACCTGTACGCCGACCGTGCGGTTGACCGAGTTCTGGTTGTAGGTGTTGATCGATTCCGCATCGCCCTTGCTGTAGGCGGCAATGAAATCCACGCGCGGATAATGGCCGGCACGGTTACGGCCGATCTCCAGGCGCGCGTTCTCGACCGCCAGCCGGGCCGCCGCCAATTCGTGGTTATGCGCACGCGCGATCTTCTCCCACTCCTCGAAGCTGCCGGTCGTGAGCGTGGCCGGGCGGAAGCCTTCGCCCAGCTTGTCCAGCTGGCCCGGGTCCATGCCGATCACGCCCGCCAGGGTCTCGCGTGCGGCGACGGCATTGTCCTGCGCCTCGGTCAGCTGGGCTTCGGCGAGGTCGAGCCGGGCCTGGGTTTCCAGCATATCGGTCTTGGTACCCTCGCCTTTTTCGAACAGGCGATTATTCACGTGCATCATCTCGACGTACATATCGCGCGACACCTTCGAGAGCGCCACCTGGTCGTCGGCGAACAGCACATCCATATAGGCGCTGGCCACCCGCACCGTGACCTCGTCGGTGCCGGACGCGAACGCGGCCTCGCCCTGCGCCGCGACCACCTTGCCCTGGCGGTAGCGGGTAATGCCGTCCAGGTTCAGGATCGGCTGGCGCAACTGCACCACCGACGAGCGGCTGATGTAGCGGGGCGACGTCAGCGTGCGCTGCACGCCGGTGTATCCGCCGAACTGCACGTTCTGGAAGGTCTCGATATCGGCCACGTTGCGGCTGGCCGAGTAGCTGGCCGAGACGCTGGGCAGCAGGTAGGAGCGGCCGATGATGCGGTTTTCCTTGGCCGACTCCTTCTCATAGAAGCTCATGCGGTACTGCGGATCGTTTTTCAGCGCCGCCTCGTAGGCTTGCTGCAGGGTGACCGCGCCGGCCTGTCCGGCGGCCAGCAGGGCCGCCATGCCGGCGGCGAGCGCGAGCGCGTTGCGGCGCAGGGCGCCGCCTGGTTTGACTGGTTGCGCCACGCTTACTCCTCCGCCAGCGACGACTTGGAACGGTCGAAGATCGGCTTGAGCAGGTAGTTTACCAGGGTACGCTCGCCCGTTTTCACGAACAGCTCGACCGGCATGCCCGGACGCACATCCAGCTTGTGCTGGGCAATCAACTTCTGTCCTTCCGGCGTCACCCGCACACGTACTTTGTAGAAAGGCGCCCCGGTGCGTTCGTCGAGACTGCGGTCGGCGGCCACCTGTTCGATCTCGCCTGGAATGTGCGGAGTCTTGTTGGCGTTAAATGCAGAGAAGATCAGCTCGGTCTTCAAACCGGGATGCACACGGTCGACCAGGTTGACCGCCAGGTTGCCTTCGACCACCATCGGGTCGTCGGTCGGCACGATTTCCATCATCTTGAAGCCTGGCTGCACCACACCGCCCTGGGTAAACACGGCAAGGGCGGTAACGGTGCCGCTGACCGGCGACCTGAGCTCGACGTTGTCGACTTCGAACTTCTGGCCTTCCAGGCGTGCGCTCAGGGCTTCCGCTTCGCGCTCGATATCGGACAGCTGGGTGCGCACTTCCTTCTGGTAGTCCTGCATGCGCTGGGCCTTGCGCAGGCCTAATTCGAGGACCTGGCGGCGCGCACGCGCGATATTGCCGATGTCTTCCGAGACCGCCCCGCTCAGCTGGGCGTAGGTGCGCTCCAGGTCCAGCAGGCGGTTGCGCGCCACATAGCCGTCCTTGGCCAGGTCGCGCATGCCGTCCAGCTGTTCCTTCAGGTAGCCCATCTGCACCTTCTTGCTCTCGCGCGATTCTTCCAGGCCGCGGATCTGCTCCTTAAGACCGGCGATGTTTTCGTCCACGCTACCCAGCTCGTTCTGCAGCGACAGCCGACGCGAGCTGAGCAACTGGCCCTGCAAGGTCATCAGGTCCATTACACGTGGATCGTTGCGGCGCTGTTCCAGCTCGGCGGGAAATTTGATCGACTTGAGACCGTCACGCTCGGCCATCAGGCGTGCCTCGGTGGCGCGCGCGGTCAGGTACTGGGCGTCGCTGG
This sequence comes from Massilia sp. LXY-6, assembly GCF_051233485.1. Classification (NCBI taxonomy): domain Bacteria; kingdom Pseudomonadati; phylum Pseudomonadota; class Betaproteobacteria; order Burkholderiales; family Oxalobacteraceae; genus Massilia; species Massilia sp. LXY-6. The sequence continues at coordinate 29,774 of NZ_JBKFGF010000005.1, read as the reverse complement.
TCTCATAAGCCGACTTGGCAAGCGTGCCGTTCATGCGCACTAACACCTGCCCCTCCTTGACCAGGTCGCCATCCTTGACCAGGATTTCCTTGATGATGCCGCCAGTCTGGTGCTGGATCGCCTTGCGGTTCGATTCCTTGGCCACCGTGCCGGACAAAGGCACGCCCTTGTCCAGTGGCGCAAACAGGCCCCACAACAGGAAGGCGCCAAGCCCGACTATCACGATCAGCCAGCCGACGCGGCTGAACGAACGCGCATCCGTATTGACTTCCAATGGCGTGACGTCGTGCGAGATGACTTCCGCCACATCGTTCTTCAACAATTTCATGTGTACCTTCTCCGGTAGTACCGTTGCATCAAGCCGTGGCCGGGGTTCCACCCGGGCCGGCGGCGGCCGCGCGCTGGGCCGCCTGGTGGGCTGCCAAGGCCTTCTGGTTGGCTTCGTTGATCGCCGCCAGCACGTCCTTGGTCGGGCCGAACATCTGGACACCGCCGTCATTCATCAGCAACAGCTTGGTGGTTACGCCGATCGCACTTGGGCGGTGGGTAATCAGGACGATGGTCTTGCCGCGCTGGCGCAGGTCGAGCACCGCATGCACCAGGGCCTGCTCGCCCAGCTCGTCCAGGTTCGAGTTCGGTTCGTCCAGCACGATCAGGGACGGGTCGCCGTACATGGCGCGCGCCAGGCCGAGGCGCTGCTTCTGGCCGCCGGACAGGCCGGCGCCACCATCGCCCAGCTTGGTATCGTAGCCTTGCGGAAGGTGCAGGATCATGTCGTGCACGCCGGCACGCTTGGCCGCCTGCACGACCTTGTCCGAGTCGACCTCGCCGAAGCGGGCGATGTTCTCGGCCACCGTGCCGCTGAACAGCTCGATATCCTGCGGCAAGTAGCCCAGGTGGGGGCCAAGTTCGGCCTTGTTCCAGGTATAAATGTCCGCACCGTCCAGGCGCACCTTGCCCATCATCGAAGGCCAGACGCCGACCAGCAGGCGCGCCAGGGTCGACTTGCCGGAGCCGCTCGGGCCGATCACGCCCAGGACATCGCCCGGCTGGATCGCGAATGTGACGCCCTTGACGACCGGACTGCGCACGCCCGGCGGCGCGGCATGCACGCCTTCGACATTCAAGTGGCCGTGCGGCTTGGGAAGCGCCATGCCGACTTCGCGCGCCGGATTCTGTTCCAGCAGCGAGCTGATGCGATCGAAAGCACTGCGCGTACTGCTCCAGCTCTTCCACACGCCGATCAGCTGCTGCACCGGAGCCAGGGTTCGGCCGAGCAAGATCGACGCGGCGATCATCATGCCGGCGGTGATCTTGTTGTCGAGCACCAGCAGGGCACCCAAGCCCAGCACGGAAGAAGACAGGGCCATCTGGAAGAACTTGGTGGCGGCACCGATGGCACCGGCTTTCTGGCTGGCCTGGGCCTGCAGACTCAGGAACCTGGCATGCGTCTTGAACCAGCGGCCCATCAGGTTGGGCAGCATGCCCATCGATTCGATGACTTCGGCGTTGCGCAGGTTGTTGGTCGCGGTGGTGCTGGAAGCGATCGCCATGGTGTTGGCTTCCTTCAGCGGCTCATAAGTCACGCGCTCATTGACGATGGCCAGGATCACCAGCACCACCACGCCGCACAGCGCGAACAGGCCCAGCCAGGGCTCGAAGAAGAAGATCACGATCAAGTAGATCGGGAACCAGGGCGCATCGAAGAAGGCGAACAGCGCATTGCCGGTGAGGAACTGGCGCAGCGTGGTCAGGTCGTTCAAAGCCTGTCCCGCATTCGTGCCGGCCAGCTTGAGGTTCTGCTCGAAGGCGGCGGTATACAGGCGGCGATTGAGCTTCATGTCGAACTGCGCGCCGACCCGTATCAGCACGAAGGAGCGGATCACTTCGAGGGCCGACGAGAACAGGAAGGCGCCGAGCATCATCAAGGTCAGCATCAGCAGGGTGATCTCGTTGCGACTCGACAGGACCCGGTCGTAGACCTGCAGCATGTACAAGGAGGGCACGAGGGCCAGCAGGTTGACGATCGCACTGAAGGTGCCGACCGTGTAGAACGTACCTTTGAAACTGAGCAGGATACGCCCGATCTCGGTTTGTGGATTCAGGAATTTTTTCATGTGTCTCGCGTGACAAGTCAGAAGCAGCGCTCCGGTCTATGACCGTAGAGAAATCGCTTGCGGGCACATTATCTATGAAAAATCAAAAAAAATGTGATGTGCGTCACACGTTTTTGGATTAAATGTTTAGAAAGGGTCGCGTTCATGAGACAAAAAGACCGACCGATAACGAAAAACCCCGCCTCCTTGCGGAAGCGGGGTTCTGCTTGACTCACTGGCCCGCGAACGGGCCGGTAAATTAGCCGGCGGTGATGATGCCGTTGTTCAGGTGCAGGGTGGTCGCGTCAACACCGGTCAGGGTGATGGTGACGACTTCGCCAGTGGTGGCCAAAACGTTCGAGCTGTAAGCGTGGGTTTCGATCTGCAGGACTGCATCGCCATTGTTGTTGCTGACGAAGATTTCCTTTACAGCGTCGTTGCCGGTCACGCCCTTGGCGCCAATTGCACCGTTGACCAGGGTGTAGTCGGTGCCAACGGACAGTGCGTCGGTGCCTTGCAGACCGAATGCAGCGATGGTGCTGCCGGTCACGGTCGACTTAGCGTCGAAGGTGTAGACGTCCGACTTGGCGCCAGCGAAGTTGGTGGTGTGGGTAGCGTCCAGCGGGGTGACCAGGTAGCCCTTGTCGCTCAGGACCTTGGCGTAGGCATCAACAGTTGCCTGCAGGCCATTCAGGGTCGCGACATTGGCTTGTGCTGCCTGCAGTGCAGCGACATCGGTTGCCAGGGTCTTGATCGTGGTGCTGATCGTGCTGACAGCGGTGGTGTCGGCAGCCTGCTTGGCGACCAGCGGGTTGAACGCAGCGCCAGCGCCAGCTTCAGCGTCGACCAGACCCTTGAAGTTGGTGTAGGCAGTTTGGTCAGTCTGGGCTTTCAGAACAGCCAGTTCGGTCTGGATCTGAGCCAGGGTCGGGGTTGCGCCAGCAGCAACGGTGCCCGAGGTGGTACCGTTGATGGTGTCGGCGATCGCCTTGATCAGGTTCGTTTCAGTGTAAGCAGTGCCGTTGGCGGTGATGGTGCCAACCGAGTCAGCAGCCACGTCCAGCATGTTGGTGACCAGGGTAGTGTTGGTCACGTTGGTCTGTGCCTTGGCCACGTTCGACAGAGCGGTCTGCTCGGCGTTGTACGAAGCGATCAGCTCGGTCAGGCCGGTGTACTTGCTTGCATCGACGCCATCAGCCAGGGTAGCTTTGCCGCCCGAGATCGTTGCCAGGGTGATGGTGGTAGCCGGGGTCGTACCGCTGGCAGCCTTGACATAGGTCAGGGCGGTTGCGGATTCGGTCACAGCGCTGCCGTTGTTGCTCACGCCGAACGAAGCTTCCTTGGCGGTGATATCGGCGCGGGCCGAGACTTCAGCGGTCTGAGCCGATTTCAGGGCAGCCTGGGCAACGGTCAGGGCCGACACGGCGTCGGTCAGGCCAGCGACGGCGGCGATCTTGGTGTTGTCGGCGGCCAGAGTTTGCTGGGCAGTGCTCAGGGCTGCAGCGTTGACTGCCTGCTGGTTAGCAACCAGTGCATCACGAACGGCTTGCGAAGTCGTCGAGGCGCTGAACAGGGTTGCAGCTGCGGTGTCGCTCAGGTCGCCGGCGACCTTGGTCACAGCGGTGGTTTGTGCGCCGGTGATGTCCGAAGCCTTGGTCACGGTGCTTGCATCGCTGTCGACGTCAACGCTGGTCACGAAGGTGCCCACGGCCTTGGTGGCAGCGGTGATTTGCGCCAGGGTGCCGGCCAGGGTGAACGGGGTACCTGCAGCAACGGCGGTAGCGACGCTGGTGTTCAGTGCGGCCGGGGTGGTAGCAGCAGCCAGCGACACGTTGTCGGTCACGCTGGCCAGGAAGGCCTTGGCAACCTTGTTGGCATCGGCGCCGCTGTAGCCAGCTTTTTCTGCGTCGGTGTCGACAGCAGCGGTGAACGCTGCAGCAGCTTGCAGCTTGGCGTTGTAAGCGACCAGGTCGGTGCCTTGTGCGCCTTTGGCGACTTCAGTCACGACGTCAGCCAGGGACACTTTCTTGGCGTCGAGGTTGTCAGCGTAGAACTTGTTACCAGCAGCGTCAGCAGCGTGGCCGAAGATGTTGGTGTAGATGATGTCAACGATTTGAGCGCTGGTCTTGCCGCTGAAGGCAGCGGTGTACTCGGTCGACTTAGCGAAATCGGCGCTGATCTGAGCCATGACGGTGGCGCTGCCCTTGGCAGCTTCCAGGACGCCTTCGTAGTAAGCCAGGCCAGCAGCATCAGCCGGACGGTTGAAGTAAGCCACGTACAGCTTCTGGATATCGTTGTAGTAAGTCGTTGCCATTATTGCTCCAAAATAGATCGATCGATCGATGAGTTATATCAAACAGCAGGGATACAATTTGTTCCTGCCGCCCAACGTCCCGAATCATGACAGATGCCGGTTCACACAAGATGTGACGGCCATCACAATCGCGGAAGATTCTTGTCGGGAATTTGTAAATTCCCGACAGCTAATCGGCGCTCATTATCAAAGAGGATTTCCAATGATGCAAGGCATCTCCTTGGCGACATCCATGGAGACTGAAAAAACCCAGACGAATTCTCTCAAATACTCACATATGTGACCGTAAGCTGCTGTTTTTATTATTAAAATTTTCAATTAATGGTGAGAATCGCGCAACAATTGAAAACCATTTCCTTATTTGACTCCGGCATAAAAAAAACCCCGGACTTACCGGGGTTGTTTTGTGCTCATAGTTGGATCAGTGTGAATTCTGCTGCCAAAAAGTCACACCATTTGCAGTACGCTTCTCGTCCAGGCGGCTATCGAAGATGTAAGCCGCCGAACCGCCATTCTGCTTGCTCAGCAATCCCTGCAGGTTCATGACACCCGTCTGCCCGTTTGCCGCATCCCCATACAACCTGCCGTCCGCGCCTACGGCACCGGCGCCGCGCAGCTTGAAGGATTCCGTACCGCTCGCCAGGTCGGCGGTGGTCGCAAAACTCTTGCTGCCGAAATCCACTGTCAGCGTGCCGTTCACCAGCGAGGCCGGTGTTTCGATCCGGAAGCTCGGCGTATAGTCCGTATAGATGAAGGCCTCGCCTCCCTTGAGCTGGAAGCCGATGCTGCCATTGTTCGGCGCCACGAAGGTGTCCGGTCCCAGGGTACGGAACAGGGCGTAGTTGCCGTTGATCGCCAACAGCTCGTTCTGGTCCTGGACCTGAGGGAGATTGAACTTCGGCGGCAGGCCAGCCACGACTTGCCAGCGCCCCCAGACGATGTCACGGTCCGGCAAGGCCATGCTGATCTCGACGGGCGGCACGGGCGGTGGCGTCACGACAGGCGGCGGGATCACGACCGGCGGCGGTGCCGGCTGCGCCGGCTTGTCGACGACCTTGACCAGGTCGACCGTCTTTTGCGCATCCAGATTCGGCTGCCCCGTGGCGCTGGCGCCGCCGCCGGCCGTCGCGCCATGCGCGAGCGGCTCGTCCGCACGCGGCGGCGAGACCTGATCGGGCGACAGCGGGCTGCCCTGCAGCAGCTGGGGCGCCGCCTGGCCGCGCTGCACCTGCAGCAGCAGGCCGCGCTGGGCCGCGCTCAGTTCGCGGCTGGCACCGCCTTCGCAGGGCCCGGCGCCGCCCGGATTGCAGGCGCCGCCGAAGCCGCTCATCACGATGGCGCCGGAAATCACGGCCACGCGCGAGGTGTCGTTGTCGGTAAAGACCGTGAAGTCGGTGCCGCGCACGCCAATCGCCGCCACCGGGGTATTGAAACGGAAGTTCTGGCGCGCTTGCTTGACGGCATTACCTGACTTGCTGCGTGCAACGCCGCTCAGCAGCTCGAACTTGACGCGCGTATTCGCCGGATTCTTCTCATCCACCTGGTAAACTGCGATCCGCGCTCGGGTATTCGGACGCAGGATGAACAGGCCGCTGTCCACTGTCTTGATATAGAGGAAGCCGTCAGCGCCGGTGCTCAGCATCTGACCTTCCTGCACGGCCGCGCCGTCGACGGCCGGCTGGCCAGCCACGTCGGCCTTGCCTGCAACAAAGATGATCTTGCCAGCCTCAGCCGCTTGGGCCGCCTGGACTGCGCACGCGAGTGCAATGAAGACAAGTGAACGCCACATACATTTCCCCTTTTCGCCCAATTTAACTTGCTTGGCGAATCTAACTCTGTGATAAGCGTCACATTGTAAGCCCAGCAGTGAGTGGACGGTAAAAACAAAAGATCACGAAAATATAAAAACAATAATGTTTTAAAGCAACAGATTAGTTATACTCTACCAACCTAAAAGAATGACAACAAGATAAAACCCAGAGCAGGCGTGGCTATTCTTCCCTCTATTTCCTCTGCCGCGCCGGCCGGTCCGCGCGCATGGCAGGCCTTGCTGCGCTGGCTGATCGCCTTGGCTGCGGTATCGTTGGCCGCTTGGGCGCAATGGGGACCCTTGCCCGGGAACTCGTTCCTGCCAGGGGAATGGCTGCGCGACGCCTTCCTGCGCGCACAGGTCAGCATGAAAGAAGAGCCGCGCGTGCTGGTGGTGGACATTGACGAGGCCAGCCTGGCGCGGCTCGGCCCATGGCCATGGCCGCGCGAACGGATCGCCGACCTTGTCGAGATGCTGCTCACCCGCTACGAGGCGCGCGGCGTGGCACTCGACATCCTGCTGCCGGAGGGCGGCGGCGGCGGCGGCGATATGCGCCTGGCGTTGCTGGCGCGCCACGGTCCCGTGGTGCCGGCGCAGGCATTCGACTTCAATCGCACGCGCGAACTACCAGTGCGCGTCGGTACGCTGGGCGGTGCCGTCGCCGCTTCTACAGGTGGCGCAGTGCGCGGCATACCGGCCACCGGCTACATCGGCAACTACCCTGCCCTGGCGGCGGCACCGCGCGTCGGTGCGATCGGCTTCATTCCGGACGCCGACGGCGCCCTGCGCCGCGTGCCCCTGCTGACCGAATTCGAAGGCCGGCAGTACCCCGCACTGGCGCTGGCCCTGCTCGACTGCTGTTCGGACGGTCCGGCGCTCCGGCGGCCGGCGCTCCGGCGGCCGGCGCTCCGGCGGCCGGCGCTCCGGCGGCCGGCGCTCCGGCGGCCGGCGCTCCGGCGGCCGACGCCGCAGCTCGACGGCAATACGATCCGGGTCGGCTTCGACCGCGACTGGTCGGCCTACACGGTCGTCAGCGCCGCCGACATCCTCGACGGTGCGATCGACCCGCCCAGCGCTTCGGGGCGCCTGGTCGTGGTCGGCTCGTCTTCGCTCGGCATGGCCGACCGCGTGTCCACGCCGCTGGGCGCCGACCGCCCCGGCCTCGGGGTCCAGGCAAACCTGCTGACCACCCTGCTCGACCGCCAGGCCGGACTGGCCCCCAGGCCCTGGCCCGGGCGCCTGATCGCCTGCGCGTTCGCGCTGCTGGCGGCGGTCGTGGCGACGCTCGCCTTCCCGCGCCTGTCCGCAATCGCCAGCATGGCCCTGCTGGCCGCCAGCTCGCTGCTGTGGCTGATCCTTGCCTTCTTTGCCAGCCGCCACGATCCTGATTTCTCGCCGGTCGGCCCGCTGGCCACCAATCTGTTCCTGCTGGCCGTGGCGATTCCCTACCAGTGGCAACTGACCCAGCGCCGTTCACGCCATTTGCTGTCGACCCTGCGCCAATACGTGGCTCCGGCCGTGGTCGAAGAACTCTTGCGCAGCGAAGCAGATGACCCGCTCAAGCCGCGCCAACTCGACGTGACCACCCTGATCGCCGACATGGAGGGTTACACCAGCCAGGTCGAGGCGTTGCCGATGGCGGAAGCGGCCAGGCTGACGAGCGACTTCCTCGCTTGCCTGACCGGCCCGGTCATCGACACCCGGGGCACGCTGGATAAATACACCGGCGATGGACTGGTCGCGTTCTGGGGCGCCCCTTTGCCGATCAACAACCATGCCGACCTGGCGCTGGACGCCGCCCGCGAGATCGTGCGCCGGGTCGAGGCCCTGAGCGCACGCCACCAGGCCGCCGGCCACGCGCCGCTGCGGGTGCGGATCGGCATCGAAAGCGGGCCGGCGATGGCGGGCGATTTCGGTACTTCCTTCCGCAGCATATATACTGCGGTCGGCGACAGCGTGAACACCGCCTCGCGCCTGGAACAGGTGGCGCGCGATTTCCCCCATGACGTCATCGTCGGCGCCGGCGCGGTCGAACGCGCGCGGCGCCACCAGTTCATCCTGCTGGGCGAGCGCCGCCTGCGCGGCAAGGAAAAACCAACCATTTTTTATACCTTCGAATCCAGCATGAAGCAGGAAGGCAGCACGCATCCCGATCCACGCCAGGCCGGCGCCGGCCTTCGCGAGTCCGCCCGATGAAGGGCCGCCTGCTTTCGGCGGTGCTGGCGCTGGCCGCCCTGGCGTCCGCGGCTGCGCACGCCCAGGCAGACGCGCCTGCATCCGGGAGCGCGGACGAGGCTAGGAAAGCCACGCTGGAAGGCGCGCAGCAGGCCCTGTACAAGGAAGCCCTGCTGGCGCTGGCCGAGGGCCGCCGTACCGATGCTTCACGGGCCTTGCGGCGCCTGATCGAACAAGAGCCGCGCCATGCCGGCGCCTGGCTCGACCTGGCCCTGATCCAGTGCGGCCTCGGCAACGCGGACGAGGCCGAGCGCCTGTTCGCCACGGTCGAAACGCGCTTCAACCCTTCACGCGAGATCCTCGAACTTATTTCCCAGACGCGCGAGGACGGTTGCCATCCCTGGACGCCGAACAGCGCGCTGTCGATCTCCTTCGGGCGCGGCATCGACCACAACGTCAACCAGGGCGCCAGCACCTCCACCCTCAAGCTGGGCGACGGCTCATTCGACTTGCCGCTGCTGGACGAGTTCCTGCCGAAGAAGGACGGCTATACTGCAACCGGCCTGGAATACCTGCGCGACGTGACACCCAACGGCACCATCGGCTTTGCCCAGCTACAGTCGCGCCGCAACGACTCCCTTCACCAGTACGACAGCAGCTCGGCGTTCGGCGGCATCGAATCGCCGTGGCGCTTCGGCAGCTGGGCGCTGCGCTCCACGCTGGTTGCGGGGATGGTCAGCCTGGGCGGGCATATCTACCAGCGCCAGGCCCAGGGTCAGCTGCGTGTCGCGCCGCCATTGTCGTTGCCGAACAACACCTTGTTCAATCTGATGGCAGGCTATACCTGGACGGATTACCGGCGCCTGGCGAATTTCGATGCGCGTACCGTGGAGCTGCGCCCCGAGCTGTCGCACCGTCGCGGCAGCCTGTTCGCCAGTGCCAGCCTCGGGCTGCTGAGCGACCACGGCAACGCCCAGCGTCCGGGCGGCAACCGCCATGGCCAGCTGCTGAGCCTGCTGATGCGCAGCCCGCTGGCAGCGGGCCTGACGGGCGAACTCGGCTATACCAGGCAGACCTGGCGCAGCGTCCGTCCATATGCGCCGGAACTGCTGATTTCGCAGGTCCGCGACCAGGCGACCCAGCTGCTGCGCGCCACCCTGATCTATTCTTTCAACAAGAACCAAAGTCTATTGTTCGAAGCACGGGCGGTACGAAACCAGGAAAACATCGACATCTTTCAGTACAATAACCGCCAGTTCCAGTTGAGCTGGCGTTGGCAACCCTGATCGATATAGATATGGCTACATGACCGCTCTCAACAAGGTCTCTTACCCCGAACCCCTACAGGCACCGCAGGAAGTGCAGATTCAGGTTCACCTGCGCAAGATCCCGCTGCTTGCCAACCTGACACCCGAAGAGATCGCAGAGATCAAGCCGGAGTTGCGCTTCCGTCACTTCAACAAGCGCGAAGTCGTGCTGCACAAGGGCGGCAGCGGCGACGCCCTGCTGTTCCTGCTGTCCGGCCAGCTGCAGGTGGTCGACATCACCGAGGACGGCCGCGCGATCGGCCTGCGCATGCTGGCGCCGGGCGACTTCTTCGGCGAGATCGCCCTGATCAACGAGTCGACCCGCTCGGCCTCCGTGGTGGCGACCAGCGACGTGCTGGTGGCCTTCCTGCCGGCGGCCACCGCCATGCACCTGTTCTCGCATTCGCCCAGCGTGGCCAAGCAGATGCTCCAGCACCTGGCGCAGAAGATCCAGCGCGATTCGGAATTTCGCGCCGTGCTCAGCATCAACAATACGGCACGCCGCATCTATACTTACCTGTCGCTGCTGCAGAAGACGCCGGAAGACGGCGCCAAGCAGGCGGTCGTGGAAAACCTGCCGACCCACCAGGACATCGCCAACATGATCAATACCAGCCGCGAAACGGTCACGCGCGCCCTGCTGACGCTGGTGCAGCAGGGGATCGTGCAAAAGGAAGCGAACCGCCTGGTGATCCTGGATCCGCAGGCGCTGCAGAAGCTGGTTCAGGGTTCCTGAACACTGACATTCCTACCAAACTTCCTTACAACTGTACCAATTGTGTGGCATTACCCTAGAGTATAATTTTGCGCTCTAACGGCCTTGCCACTTTATGAAGAAAACCCTCACGCACATTTTCGTGCCCATCGCGCCATGATCGCGCCCCTGATGCTACGCAGCCTGTGGGCCTATCGCGGTTTCGTGCTGGGCAGCGTCAAGCGTGAATTCCAGGCGAAGTACATGAACGCGATGCTGGGCGCGCTGTGGTCGCTGCTCTCGCCGCTGGCCATGATCGTGGTCTACACCGTGATCTTTTCCGAAGTCATGCACAACAAGCTGCCCGGCGCCGACGCCAACGCGCGCTTCGCCTACAGCATCTACCTGTGCGCCGGCGTGCTGACCTGGGGCCTGTTCGCGGAGATCGTCGCGCGTGGCCAGACCATGTTCATCGAGCAGGCCAACCTGATCAAGAAGATCAGCTTCCCGCGCATCTGCCTGCCGCTGATCGTGCTGCTCAATGCGCTGGTCAACTTCGGCATCATCTTCGGCCTGTTCACGCTGTTCCTGATCGGCTCGGGCAGTTTTCCGGGTGCCGTGTTCTTCGCCATCGTCCCGGTGCTGCTGATCCAGCTGCTGCTGGCGATCGGCATCGGCATGATTGCCGGCGTGCTCAACGTATTCTTCCGCGACGTCGGCCAGTTCGTGACGATCGCGATGCAGTTCTGGTTCTGGTTCACGCCGGTCGTCTATCCGGTCACGATCCTGCCGCCCGAGGTGCGCGCGCTGCTTTCCTGGAATCCGATGGCGCGCCTGGTCGAGGCCTACCAGCAGATACTGGTGAAAGGCGCGGCGCCCGACTGGGTGTCGCTGTTGCCGGTGCTGGGGCTGTCCCTGCTGCTGTGCGCGCTGGGACTGCGCCTGTTCCGCCGGCGTGCCGGCGAGATGGTGGACGAACTCTGATGGGCCGCATCGTCGTTTCCAACCTGGGCAAGGCCTACCGCCAGTACCCGACGCGCTGGTCGCGCCTGGCGGAATGGATGCTGCCCGGCGCGCGCCAGCTGCACACGCTCAAGTGGGTGCTGCGCGACATCAGCTTCACGGTGGCGCCGGGCGAAGCCGTCGGCCTGATCGGCATCAACGGCGCCGGCAAGAGCACCCTGCTCAAGCTGATTACCGGCACCACCCAGCCGACTGCGGGAGGGGTCCACATGGAGGGCCGCGTGGCGGCCCTGCTGGAGCTGGGCATGGGCTTCCATCCGGACTTCACCGGACGCCAGAACGTCTTCATGGCGGGCCAGCTGCTCGGCATGACGGTCGAGGAAATCGAGCGGCTGATGCCGGAGATCGAAGCCTTCGCCGAGATCGGCGACTACATGGACCAGCCGGTGCGCGTGTACTCGAGCGGCATGCAGATGCGGGTCGCGTTCAGCGTCGCCACCGCGCGCCGCCCGGACATCCTGATCGTCGACGAAGCCCTGTCGGTGGGCGACGCCTACTTCCAGCACAAGAGCTTCGACCGCATCCGCAGCTTCCGCCGCCACGGCACCACCCTGCTGCTGGTCTCGCACGACAAGCAGGCGATCCAGTCGCTGTGCGACCGCGCCCTGCTGCTCGACGGCGGCCGCCTGGCCAGGGAAGGCCTGCCGGAAGAGATCATGGATTACTACAATGCGATGATCGCCGAGCGCGAGAACGAGACCGTGCGCCTGAACGCGACCCCGGAAGGCAAGCTGCAGACCGTGTCCGGAACCGGCGAGGCGACCGTCAGCGACATCGCCCTGCTGGACGAGGCCGGCCAGCGCGTCGAAGTGGTCGACGTCGGCAGCGCGGTGACCCTCGAGGTGAAGGTCGCGGCCAAAGCGCATATCCCGCGCATGGTGCTCGGCTACATGATCAAGGACCGCCTCGGCCAGCCCATGTACGGCACCAACACGCACCTGAAGGAGCTGCCGCTGGAGGACGTTGTCGCCGGCGAAGAAGTCACCTATCGCTTCCGTTTCCCGATGAACCTCGGGCCGGGCACCTATTCCGTCGCCACCGCGATCGTCAGCACCGAAACCCACCTCGTCAACAACTACGAATGGCGTGACCTGGCGCTGGTGTTCACGGTCATGAACATGCGCCGGCCGCATTTCGAGGGTGCGGCCTGGCTCGACCCGGTCATCGACATCGAACGAACATGAACAAGCGCCCATGAGATTCATTTCCTACGCCCAGAACAACGAAGACGTGCTGCTGTGGCGCGCCCTCGGCGACCTCCAGCACGGCTTCTACATCGACGTCGGCGCCAACGACCCGGTCGAGCACTCGGTCACCAAGGCCTTCTACGACGCCGGCTGGAACGGCATCAACATCGAGCCGCTGCCGGCCCATATCGCCGCCTTCGGCGAGCAGCGCCCGCGCGACGTCAACCTGGCGATCGCGGCCGGCAGCCGCGACGGCGAGCTGACCCTGTACGACGTGCCGGCCGTGCGCGGCTGGGCCTCGCCCGACCAGGCCGTGGCCGAGGCCCATCGCGCCGAGGGCCACGAAGTCGCCGAGCTCACGGTACCGGTGCGTACCCTGGCCTCGGTGTGCGAGGAATACGTCAAGGGCGAGATCCACTTCCTGAAGGTCGACGTCGAAGGCTTCGAAGGCGAAGTGCTGCGCGGGATGGATTTCGCGCGCTGGCGTCCGTGGGTGCTGGTGATCGAGGCGACCGTCCCCGGCAGCCGCGAGACCAACCACGCGGCCTGGGAGCACCTGGTCACCGGCCAGCGCTACCGCTACGCCTGGTTCGACGGCCTGAACCGCTACTACGTGGCTGAGGAACATGCGGAGCTGCTGGCGCACTTCGGCATCCAGCCCAACGTGTTCGACGACTTCATCCCGCACCACCTGGACAGCGCCTGGCGCCAGATCGGCGTGCTGCAGGAAAGCGTCGGCCGGATCGCCGCCCTGGAAGCGCACACCGCCGAAGGCTGGGAACGCGCCGCCGACATGGAGCGCAGCGCGCTGGCGCACCAGGCCCTGCACCGGCAGGCAGCGAACGAAGCGGCCCTGCTCGCGCAGCAGTGCGAACAGCTGCGCCTGGAAAAACAGACCATGGAGGCGCAGCTGCACCAGAGCGCGGCCTGGGGCAAGGAAATGGAACAGCGCCTGCTGGCCGTCCTGGACAGCACGTCGTGGCGCATCACCGCCCCGATGCGCTTCGTCATGCGGCGCGGCCCGGACAGCATGGCCGGGATCGCGCGCCGCAAGGCCAAGGGCGCGGCGCGCCGCAGCCTGCGCTGGCTGACCTCGCGCGAAGCGCTGCGCCGCACGGTGCTGCCGCTGGTGATGCGCTCCCCACGGCTGCAGGCCCTGACGGCACGCACCCTTGCCGCCGCCAAGCAGGCCACCGCCGACAGCGCCGCTCCCGCCAGCGCCGTGCCCTACGCACTGCGCGAATTGCCGCAATCCGCGCGCGAGGCGCTGGACCAGCTGCGTCACGCCTACGCCCCGCATAAAGAATGACCATGCGCCTGATTATCGACTTTTGCACGCCGCAAGCGGCGCCATCGCCCGACACCGCCGCGCTGCTCGCGCTGGCCAAGACCCTGCTGCGCGAACGCGGCGGCCATGAAGTGCATGTGGCCGTCAGCGGCCGCCACCCGGCCGAGATCGAGGTGCTGCGCCACGCGCTGGGCGGCCTGCCGGCGCCCGGCTGCTTCCACGTGGTCGCCCAGCCGGGTCCCGCCGACGCCTGGCGCCGCCATGCCGCCGCCACGCTGCGCGCCGGCTTCCTGGCCTCGCTGGTGCCCGACGTCATCCTCGGCCTGTGGCAGGCCGACGCGGCGCCGTCCGTGCCGGGGGCGCTGGCGATCGCCGCCGCCGACCTGCCGGACGCCGGCAGCGGCGATGCCGCCCTGCTCTGGCGCACGCTGGAGACGATGCGCTCGCCGGCCGCCGCAGCGCTCCCCGCCACGGACGCAGGCGCCAAGCCGACGCTGGCGCTGGTGTCGCCGCTGCCGCCCGAGCATTCGGGCATTGCCGACTACAGCGCCGAACTGCTGCTCGAGCTGGAACGCCATTACGACGTCGAGCTGGTACTGACTCCGGGTGTGGTACCCGAGGCGTCGCTGCAGCGCTTCGTCCAGCGCGACGTCGATCATTTCATGCGCCATGGCGCGTCCTACGACCGGGTGCTGTACCACTTCGGCAATTCGAACGCGCACCAGCACATGTTCGCCCTGCTGCGCCGCCATCCCGGCACCGTGGTGCTGCACGACTTCTTCCTGAGCGGCGTGCTCGACAACATGGAGCGCGACGGCGAGGTGCCCGAAGCCTTCCTGCAGGCGCTGTACGCATCGCACGGCTACACCGGCCTGCGCGACCATCGCGAGCAGGGCCGCAACGCCACGATCTGGCAGTACCCCTGCAACAAGGAAGTGCTGGACCGGGCCGCCGGCGTCATCGTCCACAGCGATTTTTCATGCCGCCTGGCGGAGCAGTGGTACGGCCCCGGCAGCACCAAGGGCTGGCGCACCATTCCGCTGCTGCGCGGCCAGGTGGCGCCCGGCGCCGATGCCGCCGATGTGGCTGCGGCACGCCGGGCCGCGCGCGAACGCCTGGGCCTGGGCGCCGACGACTACATCGTCAGCAGCTTCGGCATGCTCGGTCCGACCAAGCTCAACCACCGCCTGCTGGATGCCTATCTGGCCTCGCCGCTGGCGGCGGACCCGCGCTGCCGGCTGGTGTTCGTCGGCGCCAACGACGCCGGTCCCTACGGCATCGACCTGCTGCGCAAGATCGCTTCCAGCGAGGCCGCCGCGCGCATCCGCATCACCGGCTTCGTCAGCGCCGCCGACTACCAGGACTGGTTGGCCGCCAGCGACTGCGCGGTGCAGCTGCGCGCGCAAACCCGCGGCGAAACCTCGGCCTCGGTGCTCGACTGCCTGATGCACGGCCTGCCGGCCGTCGTGAATGCCCACGGTGCCGCCGCCGACCTGCCGCCGGATACGCTGTGCATGCTCGACGACCAGTTCGACGACGCCGCGCTGAGCACCGCGCTGGCCGCGCTGCACGCCGACCCGGCCCGCCGCGCCGCGCTGGCGCAAGCGGGCCGCGTCCACGTCGCGCGCCACCATGCGCCGGCCGCGGTCGGCGCACTGTATGTCGACGCGATCGAGGCCTTTGCCCGCCACAGCGCGCCGGCGCTGCGGCGCCGGCTGGTCGCCGCCTTGAGCGCGCCCGGCACCCCGCGTCCTCCCGACGAGACGGCGCTGGTCGAGACCGCCACCATGATGGCCGCGAATACCCTGCCGGGCGCGCCGCGCCAGCTGCTGGTCGACATCTCGGCGCTGGTCCAGGCCGACTACAAGACCGGCATCCAGCGCGTGGTGCGCAGCATCGTGCTGGCGCTGATCAAGGAGGCGCCGCCCGGCTACCGCATCGAGCCGGTGTACAGCGAAGGCGGCAACCGCAGCTACCGCTACGCGCGCCACTTCACCTGCGGCATGCTGGACGTGCCGCCGCTGGCGCTCGAGGATGCGCCGATCGAGACCCGCGCCGGCGACCTGTTCCTGGGCCTGGACCTGGCCACCAACATGACCACCCAGAACCAGCAGCAGCTGCTGGCCATGCGCAGCAAGGGCGTGAAGATCTGGTTCACGGTGTACGACCTGCTGCCGCTGCTGCGCCCCGACTGCTTCCCCTTCGGCGCCCAGAAATACTATGGCGACTTCATCGACACCATCTCGCTGGTGGCCGACGGCATCGTGACGATCTCGCGCGCCGTGGCGGACGAGCTGGCCGACTGGCTGGCGCAGCGCCCGAACCGCCGCCTGGCGCCGCTCAAGCTGGCCCACTTCCACCTGGGCGCCGATATCGACGCCAGCGCGCCGAGCCGCGGCCTGCCCGACAATGCCGCGCACACGCTGCAGGCGCTGCGGGACGCGCCGACGCTGCTGATGGTCGGCACCCTCGAACCGCGCAAGGGCCAGGCCCAGGCGCTGGCCGCCTGCGAGCTGCTATGGGCGAAAGGCGTGGCGCTCAATCTCGTCATCGTCGGCAAGAACGGCTGGCTGGTCGAGGCCCTGGCCGAGCGCCTGCAATCGCATCCCCAGCGTGACAAGCAGCTGTTCTGGTTCAACGGCGTGTCCGACGAGATGCTGCTGCAGCTGTACGAGCACAGCTCGGCGCTGCTGGCGGCTTCCGAAGGCGAAGGCTTCGGCCTGCCGCTGATCGAGGCGGCCCAGAAGGGCCTGCCGATCATCGCGCGCGGCATTCCCGTGTTCCGCGAAGTGGCCGGCGAACACGCCTTCTATTTCGACGGCACCAAGCCCGAGGACCTGGCCGCGGCCATCGAACGATGGCTGGCGCTGCATGCGGCCGGCAAGGCGCCGCCGTCCTCCGGCATGCCGTGGCTGACCTGGCAGCAAAGTGCCGGGCAGCTGATGGACGCCGTGGTCCACGACCGGCACCACGCCAGCGTGGCCGCCGATCAGGTCGCGGCGCAGCTGCTGGTGGATGTCTCGGCGATGGTGCGCGAAGACCTCAAGACCGGCATCCAGCGCGTGGTGCGGGCCCAGCTGCTGGAGCTGCTGCGGCGCCAGGACAGGCACCATCAGGTGCTGCCGGTCTACCTCAGCGACGAGGGCGGCCGCTGGCATTATCGCTACGCGCGCCGTTACCTGCACGACCTGGTCGGCACCGTCGGCGACGGCGTGCAGGACGACGAGGTCCACGCCGCCGAGGGCGACGTGTTCTACAGCCCCGACGTGTTCCCGCGCGCCGTGGCCGAGGCCGCGCGCACCGGCCTGTACGCGCGCTGGCGCGGCGCCGGCGTGCGCATCTGCTTCATGGTGCACGACATCCTGCCGGTGCTGCGCCCGAACTTCTTCCCGCCCGGCGCCGAGCGCGAATTCGGCGACTGGCTGCGCACGATCGGCAAGGAAGCCGACTGCCTGGTCTGCATCAGCGCCGCCGTGGCCGACGAAACCCGTGCCTGGCTGAGCGCCGGCACCAAGCCCGGCGCGCTGCCGCAATTCGCCGTGCTGCATCATGGCGCCGACATCGACGCCTCGCAGCCGAGCACCGGCTTGCCGCCGGACGCCGAGGCCGTGCTGGCCGGGATCGCCGCCGCGCCGAGCTTCGCGATGGTCGGCACCATCGAGCCGCGCAAGGGCCACGCGCAGGCGCTGGATGCCTTCGAACGGCTGTGGGCGCAAGGCAGCGACGTGCGCCTGGCGATCGTCGGCGCCGAAGGCTGGAAGGGCCTGCCGGACAGCCAGCGCCGCACCATCCCGGCGCTGATGGCGCGCCTGCGCAAGCACCCGGAGCTGGGCCGTCGCCTGTTCGTGCTGCACGGCGC
This sequence comes from Massilia sp. LXY-6, assembly GCF_051233485.1. NCBI lineage: Bacteria > Pseudomonadati > Pseudomonadota > Betaproteobacteria > Burkholderiales > Oxalobacteraceae > Massilia > Massilia sp. LXY-6. The sequence continues at coordinate 12,021 of NZ_JBKFGF010000005.1, read as the reverse complement.
CAGCGACGAATTCCTGGACCGCATCTACGCGGCCGCTAGCGCCCTGCTGGTCGCCAGCGAAGGCGAAGGCTTCGGCCTGCCGCTGATCGAGGCCGCGCGCCACGGCGTGCCGCTGCTGGTGCGCGACCTGCCGGTGTTCCGCGAGGTCGCCGGCGAGCATGCCCGCTACTTCAGCGGCGACGGCGGCGCCGACCTGGCGGTGGCCATCCAGGACTGGCTGCGCCTGCACGCCGCCGGCCAGGCGCCGGCCTCCGCGGGCATTGCCTCCCGCACCTGGTCCGACAATGCCGCCGAGCTGATGGCGATCCTGTTCCCGTCCATATCCGAGCCACGATGAACGCATCCGCAGCCCCGACCATCATGCATAGCCCCGACACCCCGGCCGCCGGCACCGCGGCGCCCGCCGCCGCGCCGGTCGCGGTCGTGATCCCGAGCTACAAGGTCACACGCCATATCCTGGGCGTGATCGCCGGCATCGGTCCGGAGGTCGCGCGCATCTATGTCGTCGACGACAAATGCCCGGACGGCTCGGGCGCCTTCGTGCGCGCCAACTGCCGGGATCCGCGCGTGGTCGTCATCGAGCATGCGCAGAACCAGGGCGTGGGCGGGGCCGTGATGAGCGGCTACCGGGCCGCGATCGCCGACGGCGCCACCGTCATCGTCAAGGTCGACGGCGACGGCCAGATGGATGCCGGCCTGATCCCGAATTTCATCGCGCCGATCCTGGCCGGCGAGGCCGACTACACCAAGGGCAACCGCTTCTTCGATTTGGAGCGGATCGGCTCGATGCCGCCGATGCGCCTGTTCGGCAACGCGATGCTGTCCTTCCTGACCAAGCTGTCGTCCGGCTACTGGGACCTGTTCGACCCGACCAACGGCTACACCGCCATCCACGCCGACGCCGCACGCTACCTGCCGTTCGACAAGATCAGCCGCCGCTATTTTTTCGAGACCGACATGCTGTTCCGCCTGAACACGCTGGGCGCGGTGGTGGCGGACGTGCCGATGGACGCGGTGTACGGCGACGAGGTCAGCAACCTGAAGATCTCGCGCATCATCAGCGAGTTCGCGGCCAAGCACGTGCGCAATTTCTTCAAGCGCCTGTTCTACAACTACTACCTGCGCAATATGTCGCTGGCCTCGATCGAGCTGCCGCTGGGCGTCGCCATGCTGCTGTTCGGCGCGGTCTTCGGCATCATCCACTGGATCAATGCCGAGCGCCACGGCCTGGCCACGCCGGCCGGTACCGTGATGGTGGCCGCCCTGCCCGTCATCATGGGCGTGCAGCTGATCCTGGCCTTCCTGGCCTACGATATCGCCTCGGTGCCGCGCCGCCCGCTGCACAAGAAGATCCTGTTCCGCAAGCCGCATGCCTAAAGTCATGAATCATTCGCGCCAATTCGGTACCTTCGTCGCCGGCGGCCTGCTGTGCGCCCTGGTCGACATCGGCATCATGCAATTGCTTCTGCGCTCCGGCGTACACTTCACCGCCGCCGCGACCGCCGGCTTCCTGGCCGGCCTGCTGGTCAACTACGCCTTCCACAGCCGCGTGACCTTCCAGGCCGGGGCCAGCGCCTCCAGCTTTACGCGCTACCTGTGCGTGGTCGGCCTGAACTACCTGCTGACCATGGGCTGCGTGGCACTGGCGGTGGCGCTGGCCGGCATGCCGCTGGCCGGCAAGATCGTGTCGCTGCCGCTGGTGTCGGTGAGCGGTTATTTACTGAGCAAGTTCTGGATCTTCAGGAAAGGCAGTCCATGAGCACGAACGCGCTGAGCTTTGCCCCCATCCGGACCGACGCCGCGGCCCTGGCGCGCTACGGCGAGCTGTTCAAGGCCTGTTTCCCGATGACCGACAAGTTCACGCCGCGCTACCTGGCATGGCTGTACGTCGACAATCCGGACGGCCAGGCGGTCGGCTACGACGCCTGGGACGGCGACAAGCTGGCGGCCCACTACGTCTGCATCCCGGCGCGCGCCTGGATCGAGGGTCTTGAGGTGCCGGTGCTGCTGTCGCTGAACACCGCCACCCACCCGGACTATCAGGGCAAGGGCCTGTTCACCAAGTTGGCGGCGATGAGCTTCGAGGCCGGCGCCGCCCAGGGTTTCGACGGCGTCTATGGTGTCGCCAACGCGAACAGCACCCCCGGCTTCGTGCGCAAGCTGGGCTTCCAGCTGGTGCGCCCGCTGGAAGCGCGGGTCGGCGTCGGCGGCCTGCGCCATGCTCCGAAGGCGCCCCCGGCCAGCCTGTCGTTCGAACGCAGCTGGAGTCCCGCCGCCCTGCGCTGGCGCTGCGCGAATCCGCACAACCCGGTGTTCATGAAGAAGGGCGGCGGCAAGTTGCGCTTCCACGCCGCCGCAAGCGGCCACAAGCTGCCGGCCTACGCCGAGCTGGAGGCGGACGGCATCGCGCTGCCGGAATTCGAGCAGATGCGCGGGCAGGCGCAGGCGGCGCCGATGCTGTCGCCACTGCGGCTGTTCATCGGCCTGGCGCCGGACGCCGGCAGCAGCTACTGGAACTACGCCAGCATCCCGATGTCGCTGCGGCCGTCGCCGCTGAACCTGATCTACCGCTCGTTCGCGCCGCGCGTGGGCGGCCTGGATCCGGCCCGGATCGCCTTCTCCTTCCTCGACTTCGATGCCTACTGAGCGCGCGCGTCCGGCCGCCCTGTTCCTGTTCGCCCACCAGGACGACGAATTCGGGGTCTTCCAGCGCATCGCCGACTGCCGCGCCCAGGGCCTGCGGGTGGCCTGCGCCTACTTCACCGACGGCGCCACGCCGAAGGCCACGGCCGCGCAGCGCAACCTGGAATCGCTGGCGGTGCTGGCGCGCCTGGGCGTCGAACCCGAGGACGTCCATTTTGCCGGCGCGCAGCTCGGAATCGGCGATGCCCGGCTGCCGCAGCAGCTTGCGCGTGCCGCACGCTGGCTGGAATCCTGGCTGGACAGGTTCGCGCAGGTCGACTCGCTGCACGTCACCGCCTGGGAAGGCGGGCACCACGACCACGATGCCCTGCACGCGCTGGCGGTGACGGTGGCGGCGCGCCGCGGCCTGCTGGCGCGCACCTGGCAGTATTCGCTGTACCAGGCCGCCGGCCTGCCCGGTCCGCTGTTCCGCGTGCTGGCGCCGCTGCCGCAAAACGGCCCGGCCCGGACCACGTCAATACCTTGGCGCGCGCGCCGAACCTACCTGGGCCATTGCCTGTCCTATCGTTCGCAGCGCGGCACCTGGATCGGCCTATTTCCTTTCGTGCTGCTGCATTACCTGCTGCGCGGCACCCAGGCCCTGCAGCCGGTCGATCCGGCGCGCCTGGACCAGCGCCCGCATCCAGGTCCGCTGTATTACGAAAAACGCCGGTTCTTTACCTGGGACCGCATGACCGGCGCACTGAACGCCTGGCGTGCCGGCCAATCCTGAAGAGAACAAGAATGAAGAGAGAAAACATCGCCGTGACGAGCTCCCCGGGCCTGCGCCGGCACCTGTTCCCGCTGGCTTCCTTCCTGATACTGGCCGCCATCTACGGCTGGCTGGTCGCGCGCAGCCATGGCCTCAACCCGACCGTGTTCGCCGACGAGTGGTACTACAGCAAGATGGCGCGCCTGCAGCCGCTGGCCGAGGCCATCGTGCCGTCCTACCTCTACCTGTGGCTGTTCGGCGCCGCCAATGCCTGCGGCGACGGCTTCCTGGAGTGCGCCCGCGCCGCGAATGCGCTGGCCATCGTCGGCGCCGCCCCGTTCGTGTACCTGACCGCGCGCAGCGTTACCGGCCGCAACACCGCCGCCGCGATCGCGCTGCTGGCCACGCTGGCGCCGCTGAACCTGTTCAGTGCCTACTTCATGCCGGAGGCAAGCTACTACTTCGGCTTCTGCGTGCTGAGCTGGGTCGCCCTGACCCGCCGCCACTGGCACTGGGCGCTGCATGCGCTGGCCTGCGGCGTCCTGCTCGGCCTGATGAGTCTGGTGAAAGTGCATGCGGTATTCCTGGTGCCGTCGCTGCTGCTGTTCCTCGCCTATTCGCGCTGGATGGCCGGCAAAGGCTGGCTCGGCAGCGCCGCGCTGTCGATGGCGATCGGCGCCGCCGGCATGTTCGCGGTGAAATTCGGCATCGGCTACCTGCTGGCCGGCAACGCCGGGCTGAGCCTGTTCGGGCCTTTCTATGCCGGCGGCGCCGATGCCGCCAGCGCCGGCGACAAGCTGCGCCTGCTGAAGCCGGCCTTCGTGATCGGCCGTGCCCACCTGATGCTGCTGGCACTGGCCTTCGGCGTCCCGCTGGCGCTGCTGCTGCAGGGCGTACTGCGCCCCAGCAAGCGGTCCGAGTCCGGCCAGGCCGATCTGGTCGGCATCTATACCCTGCTGATGCTGGGTGCGGCGGCCGGCATGACCATCCTCTACACCGCCACCCTGGCCTACCCCGGCACCAACGAAGGCCTGCGCATGCACGTGCGCTACTATGACTTCGTGTTCCCGATGCTGTGGGTGGTTGCCGCGGCGGCCATGGAACGCCGCCGCGAGGCGCCGGCGGCGCTGCGCTGGACGCTCGCGCTGCTGCTGAGCGCCGTGCTGGCGATCGCCATCGTCAAGCTGCCGACCTACACCATCAATGCGGTCGACGGGCCGGAAACCCATGCCTTGCGCCTGACCCACCCCGGCGGCCTGGTCGTGCTCGCGCTGCAGGTCCTTGCGCTGCTGCTGTGGGCGGCCGGCCGGGCCTGGGCACTGCGCCTGTTCCTGTTCGTCCTCACGCCGCTGTTCATCGCCAGCGGCATCGTCGGCAACCACCGCGAACTGAGCCGCTTCGTGGACGACCAGGACGCCGACCTGGCGGGCAAATTCGCGCACCGTACCGTGCCGCCTGCCGAACGCGGCAGGATCACGGTGGCCGGCAGCGGGCTGGGCCAGATCATGCGCGCCCAGTTCCACATCGACGACAAGGACACGGCCATGCTGGAACTGCCGGACAATGCCCCGCTCGAAGCTTACCAGTTACCGGTGCGGAACAAGTGGCTGCTCGTGTTCGGCAAGCACGCCCTGCCGGCAGGCGTTCAGCCGGTCGCGGCCAACCACCACTTCGCCCTGGTGCACCTGAACGCCGAACGCCGCGTCATCGGCAGCGCGCGTCTGAACCAGCCGTTCGGCCCGAACGGCCTGCTGGCCGGCGGCGAAGGCATGTCCCACATCGAAAGCTTCGGCCGCTGGTCGGATGCGAAGCATGTCGTCCTGCACTTCAACGCACCGCTGCCGCAGCATGTCTACGTCGTCCTCAACGCCTGGGCCTACGGCGACAACGCCGAACTCCCCTTCACCCTGCGCATCGGCGACAGCAGCGCCCAGTTCCGCCTGAGCGGCTCGCCGCAGGAAATCGGCCTGCGCCTGGACACCGACGGCAAGCAGCGCAGCCTGACGATCGAGGTGCCGCATCCGGTGTCGCCGCAGGAAAATGGCGATCCGCGCGATCCGCGCAAGCTGGGCATTGCGCTGACGGAAATCGAGATCTCGGCGCCGGCCGACTGATCCTCCGAATCGGTGCGTCCGCGAACAGTGGGCGCCCGTCTTTACGCACTAGAATGGCCGGCGACATGTCGACGAAGAGGATGCGTAAATGGCGACCGGGAGCACCAAGGAACAACAACAGGAGAAGCCGCTCGACCGGCAGGGCGGCGGCCAGAGCGCCGGCGTGCCGGCCTCGGGCGAGGTCGAAGGCAATGCCTACTCCCCGCTCGGCAATCCCGGCGTCCAGCACTGGCAGGCCAGCGTCATCACCCAGGATGGCCTGCAGGACCGCGGCAACATCTTCTTCGCGGCCGTCGAGATGACGCGCATGCCGATGGTCGTCACCGATCCGCGCCAGCCCGACAATCCGATCGTGTTCGCCAACGGCGCCTTCTTCGACCTCACCGGCTACCAGCAGGAAGAGGTCATCGGCCGTAACTGCCGCTTCCTGCAGGGTCCGCAAACCGACCGCGCCACGGTGGACGAGGTGCGCCGTGCGATCGCGGAAGAACGCGCGGTCGCGGTCGACATCCTGAACTACAAGAAGGATGGCAAGCCATTCTGGAACGCCCTGTTCCTCGGCCCCATCTTCGACCAGGACGGCACGCTGCTGTACTTCTTCGCCTCCCAAATGGACGTCACCGAGCGCCGCATCACGCAGGATACCTATTTACAGGCGCAGAAGATGGAGGCGATCGGCCAGCTGACGGCCGGCATGGCGCACGATTTCAACAACCTGCTGCAGGTCATCAACGGCAACCTCGAAGTCGCCCTGGTCAACCTGGACCGGCCGGACGTGGCGCGCCAGCAGCTCGAGCGCGCCCGGCGCGCCGCCATGCGCGCCGGCGGGCTCACCCAGCAGCTGCTGACCTTCGCGCGCAAGCAGCGCCTGGACCCCAAGCCGATCAACGTCAACAGCCTGGTGGTGGAATTTTCCGACATGCTGGTGCGCACCCTGGGCGGCAAGATCGAGCTGCGCCTCGACCTGCGGCCCGGCCTGCCGGCCTGCATGCTGGACCCGACCCACCTCGAAATGGCCCTGCTCAACGTCCTGATCAATGCGCGCGACGCCATGCCGGACGGCGGCGAGGTGACGGTCGCCACCTCGATCGTGCGCGGCGAGGACCGCCTGAAGGTGCACGGCCTGCCGCACGGTACCTATATCTCGCTGTGCGTGATCGACCAGGGCCAGGGAATGACGCCCGACGTGCTGCGCCGCGCGACCGAACCCTTCTTCACCACCAAGGGCCCCGGCACCGGGCTGGGCCTGGCGATGGTGTACGGCTTCGTGCAGCAATCGCATGGGCGGCTCGAGATCGACAGTAAGCCCGGCGAAGGCACCAAGGTCACCATGATCTTCCCGATCGCCGACAACGCCGCCGGCCACGGCGATGCCGCGGCGGGCGCGGGCGCATCGTCATCGGCGGAGCAGGCCCGGGCCGATGCCGGCAAGCCATGCGTGCTGGTGGTCGAGGACAACGATGACGTGCGCGAACTGGCGGAGCAGGTGCTGGAGATGGAAGGCTATGCGGTGCAATCGGCGGCCAACGGCGAACAGGCGATGAACCTGCTACGCCAGGGCATCAGGGCCGATCTGCTGTTCACGGACGTGATCATGCCGGGCGGGATGAACGGCCTGGACCTGGCCAAACAGGCGCGCGCCCTGCGCCCCACCCTGCCGGTGTTGGTCACGACCGGCTACATGGACGAACTGCCGCAAGGGGGACGCAGCGGCGGGCTGGACATCCTGGCGAAGCCGTACCGGCAGGATGATTTGCTGGAGCGGGTGAAAAAGGCACTGGAAGGGCAGCGCTAGGCTGTTGGCGGGAAGCCGCTGGCGCTATTCCTCCATGCTGAGTGTCTTCGTTCGGCCCGGCATGGGTTCCCGCCTGCGCAGGAACGAGGTATCTGCTTACTGCTTTGGAAGACCACCCAACAAGGCCGCCAGCTTCTGCTTCGGCTTGGCGGACCCCACCGGCACGGCTTCGGCCGGATCCTTGCGCGGCGCGGCCGCCGGCTCGTAGGGCTTGAGGAACCACGGATCGACCTTTTCGCGGCGCGGCGCGCCCGGGCCGCGTGGGCCGCGTTCGCTGCGCTCGGGACGCTCGAAGCTGCGGCCTTCCGGCTCGCGGCGTGCGCCGCCGCGACGGTCGCTGCTGGGGCGCTCGCCGGTGCGTCCCGGCGCAAAGCCGGTCAGTTCGCCGCGCGTGATGGTCTGTTTGATCAGCTTCTCGATGTCGACCAGCAGGCGCTCGTCCTTGTCGGAATACACCGACAGCGCATCGCCGGTCGCGCCGGCGCGGCCGGTGCGGCCGATGCGGTGCACGTAGTCCTCGGCGTTGTACGGCAGGTCGTAGTTGATCACGCACGGCAGGTCGGTGATGTCGAGACCGCGCGCGGCGACGTCGGTCGCCACCAGCACGTCGATGTCGCCGTTCTTGAAGGCGTCCAGTGCGGCGATACGCTCCTGCTGGGTCTTGTCGCCGTGGATGGCCGAGGCCTTGACGCCGGCCTGTTCCAGGTAGCGCGCCAGGCGCGAGGCGCCGATCTTGGTGTTCGAGAACACCAGCACCTGCTTCAGGTCGCGCGAGCGGAGCAGGTGCAGCACGACCTCGCGCTTCTGCTCTTCGTCGACCTTGTACAGCACCTGGGTGATCGCGTTGTTGGTCGCATTGCTGCGTGCCACTTCGATGGTCAGCGGGTCGGTCAGGAAGCTGGCGGCCAGCTTCTTGATCTCCGGCGAGAAGGTGGCCGAGAACATCAGGTTCTGGCGCTTCTTCGGCAGCAGGTTGATGATGCGCTGCAGATCGGGCAGGAAGCCCATGTCGAGCATGCGGTCGGCTTCGTCCATCACCAGCATCTGCACCTGGCCGAGGCTGATGTTCTTCTGCTCCACGTGGTCGAGCAGGCGGCCGGGGGTCGCGATCACGATCTCGACGCCGCGGCGCAGGATCTCGGTCTGCGGCTTCATGTCCATGCCGCCGAACACGACGGTGGAACGCAGCGGGGTGTGCTGGGCATAGGCCTTGACGTTCTCGGCGACCTGGATCGCCAGTTCGCGGGTCGGGGTCAGGACCAGCGCGCGCACGGCGTGACGGGCCGGCGACATGCTGGTGTTCGCATGCGGCAGCAGGTTCTGGATGATCGGCAGCGAGAAGCTCGCGGTCTTGCCGGTGCCGGTCTGGGCCGCGCCCATGACGTCGCGGCCCTGCAGCACCACGGGAATGGCCTGGGCCTGGATGGGGGTCGGGTGGACATAGCCCTGGTCCGACAGCGCGCGCTGGATCTCAGGCGCCAGACCGAAATCGGCGAAGCGCACGGTCGGCGCGCCGCCAGTATCATTAGTGGTCGATTCAGACATTTCTTCTTTCGGGCGTTACGAACCCGCCCATCACTGGTTCCGAGAGGGTTCTTGTAAATTGCGCTCTACGCGGGCAGGACTGCCCTGGCATGACCAACGCGGGAAACTCCGGGGTATCGGGATGCGCCTTCGCGGCTGCAGTGGCGGCATGGCTGCCTGGCAGGCCGACAAGGCACTGCACGGACGTAGAGATACTAAACCGCGCTCAATTTACCTCAAATCCAACCCACTGTATATGGAATCATGCGTTTTCCTCGTCCGATTGCCCAGGTTTTACGCACTTTTCGCTTTACATTCCGCTTTGCATTCCGCTTTACATTCCTTTCCCCGGCTCAGGTTTTCCGCTCTCCAGCAATCCCATGCACCCGATAGCCGATGCATTGTCGAAGCCTGAACCTCAGCGGCGCTGCCAATCCCCGGCACGCGCCGCACGCTCGGCCGCGGCATCCAGCGAGGTGCCGGCGATGCGCTCGTCGATCGCGTCGAGCACCGCGGCCGGGATGCCGCTGGCGGCCTGGCGATAGCCGGCATGTTCCGTCTGTTCTTCCTGCGCCAGCACCGGAATCCGCCATTCCCCCGCTGCCCGGCATGCCAGGCCTGCAGTCGCACCCAGCTTGAAGCTGCGGCAATACTGCCCGTCTTTCGCCGCGAAGCTGACGCCCAGCCGCACGGAACCCGCCGGCGCGTCCGTCGCCAGCTGGTGCGACAGCGCGTCCGCCAGCTCGCCGCGGGCGACCAGGGCATCGCCCTGCCGCCCGAACGGCGCGCCGCCGCCCTGCACCTGCTGCCAGCCCAGCGCGCCGGCCAGCACGCCGGCCGCGAGCGATGCCGCCATCCCGCCCCACTGGCGCCACGACCAGCGCGCCGGCAAGGGCCGGGCTCCCGCCGACGCCAGCGCATCCACGCGCACGCGGCCAGGCGAGTCCGCCGCCCGCGGCTGCAGGCGTTCCGGCACCGGCTCGTCGAGCACGCCGGCAAACGCGGCGAAGACGTCGGCGCGCAAGGCGCGGTGGCGCTCCACCGCGGCGGCAAGCTGCGGATCGTCGCGCATGGCGCGCTCGACCTGGGCGCGCAGGTCCGGCGCCAGTTCGCCGTCGGCATACGCCATCAGGGTTTCGTCATCAAAGCTCATTTCGTGTTCCTTGCTCGGTCGGACAACAGTTCCTGCAGGGCTTCCCGGGCGCGGGCCAGCCGGCTGGTCAAGGTCCCGATCGGTATCTCCAGCACCTCGGCCGCTTCCTTGTATGGCAGGCCGTCGACCAGCACCAGGCCGATGACCAGGCGGTGATCCTCGGACAGCAGGCTCATCGCTTTTTCGATCGCCATGCGCTGCTGGTGCGCCGCCGCGAAGTCGTCGCCCACGTGCTCGCCCTCTTCTTCCGGCGCGAACAGCTGGTCGCGCCGGGCGCGCGAACGCACTTCGTCGATCCAGGCATTCTTCACGATGCGGAACATCCAGCTGTCCAGGCGCGTGCCCAGCTGCCATTGCTCGGCGCGGGTCAGCGCGCGCTCGACGGCAATCTGCACCAGATCGTCGGCGTCCTCGCGGTGGAAGGTGATGGAACGTGCGAAACGGCGCAGGCGCGGCAGCAGGGCGGCGATGTCGTTTTCCAGGTCGGCGCTCATGGTCTTGATGGTAGAACGGACGGGAGGGGGATTTTCTTCCCTGTGCCCTTCGTTTTATTGTTTATGTCTAACAGATGCATATTATCATCCACCCATGAAACATCTTTACATCCCGCTGCTCGCCCTGGCCTTTTGCGGCGGCGCCTCGGCGCAGCTGCGCCTGCCGTCGCTGGGGCTGTCTCCATCCCTCGGCCCGCTCGACAACTTGCGCCGTCCGGCGCAGCAACTGGCCGACCGCATCGACCTGCCGGACCTGCGCGCCCTGCGCCTCGACACGGTCGGCAGGCTGCTGCGCGAGCACCCCGACGTGCTCGAAGCCGATCCGCGCGGCGAACCGATCGTGCGGGCAGAGATCCTGGCCTGGTCGCCCTCCGCCGCCGGCCTCGATGCCGCGCGCGCGGCCGGCCTGCGCGTGCTGCGCGAGGAGCGCTTCGAGGAACTCGGCCAGAACCTGGTGGTGCTGGGGGTACCGGCCGGTGGCCTTACCGCCGCCTTGCTGGAACGCCTGCGCGCACTCGACCCCGAGGGCCATTACGACTTCAACCATGTGTATACGGGCAGCGGCGGTGTAGCGCCGGCGCAGGCGTCCGGGCAAGGCGCGCCCGCCTCCGCAACCGGGTCCGCAGCCGGCGCCGGCGTCGCGAATGCCAGGGTCGGCCTGGTCGACAGCGGCGTCGATGGCGGCCACCCGGCGCTGCGCGGCGCTACCATCCGGTCCTGGGGCTGCGACGCTCCGCATCCGGACGCGCATGGCACCGCCGTCGCCGCCTTGATGGTCGGACGCGATGGACGTTTCCATGGCGCCCTGCCCGGCGCCCAACTGTATGCCGCCGACATCTATTGCGCGAACCCCGCGGGCGGCTCGGCCGCGCAGATCGCGGCGGCGCTCGGCTGGCTGGCGCGCGAACAGGTGGCCGTGATCAACCTCAGCCTGGTCGGACCGCCCAACCAGGCGCTCGAGCGCATCGTCGCGGCCATGCTTGCGCGCGGCCACCTGCTGGTCGCCGCGGTCGGCAACGACGGACCGGCCGCGCCGCCGCTGTATCCAGCCAGCTATCCGGGCGTGGTCGGCGTCACGGCGGTCGACCGCCGCAACCAGCCGCTGCCGGAAGCCGCGCGGGGACCGCAGGTGCAATTTGCGGCGCCAGGCAACAATATGGTCAGCGCCAGCCCCGGCGAGCCGTCCTACCGCGCGGTACGCGGCACCTCGTTCGCCGCGCCCCTCGTCGCCGGCCTGCTCGCGCCCGCGCTGACGCGCCCCGACCGCGTGCGGGCGCGCGAAGCCCTTGCCGCGCTGGCGCGCCAGGCCGGGGACGGCACGACCGTCAGCAATACCCTCGGCTACGGCATCGTCGGTGCCGACCTGCGCATCGACCCGGCGCGCCTGCGCTAGGAGCGTCTAACAAATCCCACATGGCGGCGTTGCATCCGGCTCGCCGTACTAGACATCATGTATTGACCTGCCGAACCTCAAACAACGCGGATTAAGCTTGAGGTTCCGGAGAACCCCCAGGCTCAGAGCCGAAATTGAGGAGGCAGGTCATGAA